>NZ_CP150265.1:5671875-5998750 GCF_037976325.1 Paenibacillus sp. FSL K6-3182 | reverse complement strand
AGCTGATGGGGAGCTTGATGGCATTTTTTGCGAGACGCTATAGGACGTTTTTTAATGAACAGCTAATCCAAGCATTTGATACTGCTCTTATCCATATTTATCGAAGCGGCTTCTACCATCATAAAAATGTATTTGGTCATCACGATGCAAAATATACAGCTGCAAAGCTGATTTTTGGACAAATGTTTGCCGATGCTGATTTGCTGGAGGATGGTCGCAGCAATCTTCAGCTTACATTAGCCCATATTCGCAAGTATGGCATGTCCGAATACAACAGCTTGCCTTGGTTCTGGCATTGGGTGCAGGCATTCACATGTGCTTGGTACGAAATAGAGGACGCAGCCATTAAACAAGAACTCGCCGATATGCTTGATTTTCTTTGGAATGAGCGAGCTGCATTCTATTTGAAAGGGGCCTTTGTCGGTGCTCATTGCCGCGGTCAGAAGCATGACATCCCGCTTGATAGCAACGTTCTGCATGATTATGTGCAATTCGGTGATTTCGAGCTTCCAGAGCAAATGCCACGGACGGAGTATGCAGGATTTTTATTTTATGAGGCGCCTGAAACAGCTCGTCGTACGGCGCTTAATCGCAGTGAGCCAACTGAGGTGAAAAAGGCAATTACGAAGCTAACGGATGAAGGAGCAAGCATGCTTCACAGCTATGCCTACATTACATCGGATTTTGCAGCGGGCGGAATGTGGGAGCGCTTCTCGGAGTTTGACAATGAGCAGCATCGCTGGGATATTTCTTTGCCATTGGGACTGCAAAACAGCGTGAATCAACTCTACTTCTTCCATCCGGCAGAGGCGAATGCGGTTGAAGATTTGCGGCATCAAACCGAATTTACGGAAGTTCTCTATTACAAAAACACAATAATGGCTTTATATCCGATTCCTTCTGACAAAGACAATACGATTATCGGGTTATTGCCATGTATGGATTGGCTGCAAGAGCCGGGCATGCTTGTTGGTCAGACAGAGGATGTGTTTTTGGCGGTTTATGTCATGCAGCCTTATGATCTGGAACATCGTTCGGATCGCTCTATCGTGACAAGCAAAGGCTCAGAAAACGGCGTAATTGTCGAAGTAATCAGCCATAACGATGCGTTGAATAATGGCATAAGCAGCTATGAAGCATTTGTGGAACAGGCAAAAAACAATAGGCCAGCTTGGTCTGCTGAGGAAAGGCTTAGTGTGAAGTATGTGAGCCATGATAAGAGCGTACTTGAGCTAAATGTTGATGGAGAAGGCAGCAGTGAGAAATTAATCAATGGCCTTTCAGTTGATTTTAGTGAATATAGAACTTAAACGAGTTGCGTATCGTTCCAGACGGAAGGAAAGCTTCACTCTCTATAATTGCATAGTCATGATTCACATATCGTTCACCACTATATAGCTCTAACGAGTCATGTGATACAGCTCCCCCATTGATACAATTTGGACAGTGAATCCAAATCGATGGGGGTATTTTTATGAAGCTTAAGAAAAAAATCGCAGGTGTCGCACTGGCAGCTATGTTGACACTAGGAGCGGCGGCTCCAGTATTCGCGCATGACGGTTGGTCTCAGACGAGTGCACCAATCGTAGCGCCTGGTCAAGTTTCCTATGTTGAGCTTATGTATGGAAACCACTCCAACGAGCACAAGAGCTATCGGTTGGAAGGACAGTGGGGCAGCACTTCAAAAGTATATGTGACTACGCCGGCTGGGCAGAAGTCAGATATTACAGGCACTCGTTTCTACACTGGAGAACCGGCTACGGAAACAACGCCAGCGCTAAATAATTTCTTTGTTGCGTCTTTTAAATCAAATGTTCCAGGCGCGTATATTATATCAACCGAAGCAGACAGCGTGTACAAAGGTGCAGACGCTGCTACTCGTACGCTGCGCAGTGCCAAATCATTCGTAGCGATTAGCGATATTCCTGTCATTGATCGGGTTAAAGCACTTACAGGTTTCTCTAAGGAAGTAAGCCCGGATAGAGCGGAGCTCATCCCTCTGTTCAATCCTGCTGCAGTTACACCGGGTGAAAAAGTGTCGATTGAGCTGCTTCTAAAGGGCAAACCGCTTACTAATACAGCCGTTGATATTATTCGTCGCAGCAATTCTGAAGCAGTGGAGCTGAAGACCGATGATAAGGGCGTGGTTTCATTTACGACGGGTGCTGCCGATTATTACTTAGTACGTGCGAAGCCAAGCACTACGGAAGCTAAGGAAGGCGAATACAGCGCAACAAATTACGAAGCTACAATGACTTTCACGGTTCAAAATAAATCAGTGAAGCTCCCAGGCAGCGCCGTGTCTGCTAAACCACATGTTTACGTAAACGGAAACGTAGTAGCTGTAAGCAGTTTGACCGTTTCAAATGGTACGACAAAAGTAGATGCAGCGTTCATTAAGCAATACGTAGACGCAGCATATAAAGGCACAGGTGCAGTAACCCTTCGTTCCGCAGCTGAGGAAGCTGGTGCTTCTGTTGAATACTTCCCTGCCGTAGGCGGTAATCAAGCAGCTGTCGCCATTTACACGAAATAAGGATTGCAGATGAAAAAAATAAGATTGATATTTGCAATAGTAATAATATGGGCATGCCTGCCGAGCTTCGTCTCGGCGCATGCCTATATTGCGCAATCGACACCTTATGGGGATGCGGAGCTGGCGGAAGCTCCGCCTGCCATTCGAATAAAATTTACAGAGAAAATCGATACGAAGCTAAGTAATATTTCACTAAAAAGCAGTAGCGGCACTGACATAACTGGCAAGTTAAGCAGTGATGATGATCTTACGCTTGTTTATACCATTCCTAAGCTGGATAAGGGCATTTATGAAGTAAGCTGGCAGGTGTTATCGCTTGATTCTCATATAACAGACGGTTCCTTTAAATTTGCGGTAGGCGTGAAGCTTGAGGCTGTGAAACCGGATGATACGGTTTCACTGGATGGTGCTTCTGCTGGTAATACAGGGAACAGCTCTGGAAATGAAGCAAAAGCGACTGACAAGCCAGTAATTACAAAGAGTCCAGAGCCCACAATTAAACCTAAGCCTACAAAGAAGCCGGATATAACGCCTACGCCATCTGCATCGCCCACTCCGACTGCTGAGTCTATAGAAGTCAGTGAAGGGACGGCCGCTCCCCCGTTTCCCACGATTTCAAGCAGTGAAGAGGTGGAGACAGCAGAGCCGGATATAAATACAAATACAAATACAAAAGATGTTGATGCGGATGCTGTGGAAGATGATAATGCTGCTCCGCAGATCGAACAGGATACGGCTACTGATCACAGCAGCCATAGCAATCACAGCGGCGACAGCAGCGCAGGAGAGGCCGAGCACGATCATGCGGGTGGCCAAGGCTTCATGGTGCTGATGCGCATACTCGATATTTTGACGGCTGTTATTCTCGCTGGAATATTGTTTTTCCGATATGTCATCTGGAGAGATGAAGAATCAAAGGCACCCTTTGGTTTCTCCGTCCGAGCCGAGAGACTAGTGATGGGAGCCGCAGCGCTTATTTGGCTGGTTTCCGGCTTGCTTCGCTTGTCGATGCTTGCAGACCAATTCGGCGGTGTATCCATCTATGCACTAGCTAATGGAACAATGATTGGAAAGATAGCGACGTTAAGAGTTGGGCTTGCTTTAATCGCACTTCTTCTCGCATTTGCCCCTATTCGGGAGAGACGATGGGCGAATATGATTAAATGGATAGCTGCAGCGGCATTGATAGTGAGCTTCCCGCTCACAGGCCATGCGAATGCTGCTTTAACCGATGTCGTATTTGGAATAGTGACCCATACAATCCATATGTCTGCTGCCGCAATATGGTTTGGTGGCCTTGCGGGTTTGCTATCATTAACTTTCCATAGAAATGCCGTGGAGCGCTTGAACCAAGCGGCTGTGCGTTTCGCAAAGTGGGCGCTGCCAAGCATGATCGTTATTTTGATTAGCGGAATATGGCTTTCGGCTGCTAGGCTCTCAGAATGGGGACAATTGTTCACTACAGCGTATGGCAAGCTAATCCTCGCCAAAACCATTCTCATGCTGCTTGTCGTCGTCATTGCAGCACTTCATAAGCTTGTATTCATGCCGCAAATCGCGAAAGCGAGCGCCGCAAGAGGGTTGCTGGTTGGCATCCGAATTGAGATGCTGCTTGCTGTTGCTCTATTCGTGCTGGCAGGCTGGTTATCTACAACTTCTCCGCCGGAAGCACGCGTGGAGTCGAAGCTGGCTGAACCGATCTATTGGCATGTGATGGGTGAGCAGGCGCATATGAGTTTGCGTATTTCGGAGAATGATCAGACTGGGGATCAGGCTGTACGCCTTGATTTGTGGCTTCCTGAAGATCAGGGAACGCCTTTATCCGCGGAAGTAGCTGTTAAGACAGACTCGAATCAAGCAGAAGCGGAAAAGGAAACCGAGCAAGGAAACAACATTGTGATTCCGCTGGAATTGCAGCCGATGGGGGAAGAGATGTTTGAATTTCCAGGCTTTACGAAATATACGTATCGTTCATCAGGTGAGTTTATCGATGATCAGAAAAAAGGGTTAATTACGGTTGATGTAAAAGACGAAAAAGGAAACAACTTTCATTATGAGCGAGCGATAGGCGACTCGTTAACGGAATAGTTGTTACGGCAAAATGAAGAGGGAAAGGCATGTCCATGCTTGACTTCGCTTCATGCTTCTGCTAATCTCACCATCAGGGAAAAGGCGGGTGTTAGCATGATCATCGGCATCGGACATGATTTATCAGATATTACAAGAATCGCGAAAATAGTGGATGGCCGCACAGGAAGAAGGTTTTTGGAGCGGGTGCTGTCTGCGGGCGAGCGAGAGCTGGCTTCGGAGTATACAGGGGAGCGGCTTTATCAGTTCACGGCTGGACGTTTCGCTGCGAAGGAAGCGGTTGTGAAAGCTTTTGGCTGTGGAATAGGGAATATATTAGGATTCACAGACATCGAAATTTTGCGAGGAAGCTGTGGCAAACCCGAGTGCAACTTAACGGTGGCAGCTTGGAATCGCCTAGGCTTTAGCAGAGAGGCTGTTCGAATTCATGTTACGATTACGCATGAACGAAAGCTTGCTTCAGCTTTTGCTGTTGCGGAACGGATATCGGAGTAACCTTTTGCCTATACTTGGAATGTAATATACCAAGTTAGCTAGTCGAGAGGGGATGTCGACAATGAAGGAGCAGCGGCTGCAAAAAACGAAGCGTCGGTTTAAAACCGGACAATGGGTTGAATTCGACGGGTTGTATTCAGACGATTGGGGCGGAGATCTAGTGCTTGTACAGGGTGATTTATTTCCGATGCATCCCCAAATGGGTGAAACGCATTGGACCTACGCCGGCCAAGCGGCACTTCATTTCATGAGCTCTCCAAAAATAAACGGCCATCATATCGGCTATTAAGCGAACATGAACAAGAAAAAAAGGATGCTTGAGCAGCATAATCTGCTCAGGCATCCTTTTTTTTCGCTAAGCCTTTGTTATTTTTTGCTTGCCAACCAATTAGAGAGCCCAGCAATTTCTTCAGCAGTCAGACGCTCTTTAAAAGCAGGCATCGAGCCTTCGCCCTCTTCAATCTGTTTCGTAATATCAGCAGCACTCATGCGCTCTCCAACTTTTTGGAGATTTGTTGCCGGGCCTACTCTGCCTTGAAGCCCGGTTCCGTGACAGCTGACGCAATTGGCCTTATAAACCGAAATAACTTCTTCCGGCCCAATCAGCGCGTTGGTTTTCTCAGGAGAGCTGTTTTCTTTGCTTCCACAGCCTGCCAGCAGTAACACGGCTATAAAGAATGTTGTTGCAATAGAAAAACCTCGGTTCCGATTCATATATAGCAATCCTTTCGTTTATTCTTTATTATGGAAGATTCGGTCTTGTTTAGGATATTCATAAGACTTCCATATGAATTTGAATCGTTAGTTCGTATAATAGAGAAGATGTTAACCACTAGAGAGAAGATATAACTATTATATCTCAGTTTTACTTATAGGAGAATTCATGAAACCGACAATAGAAAGTATTTTGCAAAATCAGTTGAACAACATTCAAGCCGAGGTTATTATGACTGCCTATAACGAATTTGAACCGGGCTGGTTCGAGCAAAAAACCGAGCCGGATTTTTTCCGTTTCGGTTATACAGTCAAGGGAGAAGCCCGGCTTAACATACAAAATGACACCTATTTCGTACAGCCGGGTACTCTTTATTTTTTGCCAGCGGGTACAAAACAATCTTTTGGTACAGAGGGAAATGAGAAGCTTGGGCTTTATTGGTGCCATTTCCGTTTGGAGCTTAGCGATTTTCAAGTTATTAATGCGCTGCAGCTTCCGCCATTTGTTTATGTGAAAGACAAAGAAATGATGAAAAACCTTTTTATAAAAATGAACGAATATCAGCATCGTAAATCGATTACACGAGAGCTGCGGTTAAAGTCGGTGCTGCTGGAGCTGCTTGCCTATTATTTAGAAGAAAGCCATGTGCAGAGAACAACATTCCAGCAATCGGATTTTGAGGTAAAATGGAATGAAGTGCTCGCCTATATTGAAGCAAATTTGCATCAGAATATACAAATTGAAGAGCTAGCTAAGTTTGCTTTTCTTCATCCAAACTATTTCATTACATCCTTCAAAAACATCATGGGCTGTTCGCCGATCCAATATGTGACGAATCGCCGCATCGCGATCGCTAAGCAGCTGCTTATGGAAACGGAGCTTCCTGTAGCCGTTGTTGCGAAGCAGGTTGGCATGCAAAATCATTATTTATCACGGCTGTTCAAAAGATATACAGGCATCACGCCGGTTCAGTATAGACGGATTGGAAAAAATACCGGAACCAATCGAAAGACGCTTACAACAAGAATGAACGAGGAGAAAAGCTAATGGGAGAAATAGATGTAAAGACGTATTTTAGTACAGAGCTGCTAAATTGGTATCGGCTTATCAAACGCGATTTGCCATGGAGGATTAATAAAGATCCTTATCGGGTATGGGTATCCGAAATTATGCTGCAGCAGACGAGGGTAGACACTGTCATTCCATATTACAACCAATTTATGAGTAAATTCCCCACAGTACGAGCGCTTGCTGAAGCTCCTGAGGAGGAAGTGCTCAAAAGCTGGGAGGGTCTCGGCTACTACTCGCGTGCCCGCAATTTGCAAGCAGGTGCCAAAGAGGTCGTTGAGCGATATGGGGGAATCGTCCCAGATGATAAAGTATCCGTTGCTGGATTAAAGGGCGTTGGCCCTTATACTAGCGGGGCTATTATGAGCATCGCATTTAATCGTCCAGAGCCGGCAGTTGATGGTAATGTGATGCGTGTGCTCTCGCGATATTTTTGCTTGGAGGATGATATCGCAAAAGCTTCTACGCGAGTAGGCATTGAGAAGCTGGCTGCTTCGCTTATTCCAGAAGGCGCCGCTGGCGACTTCAATCAAGCGCTGATGGAGCTGGGTGCTCTCGTGTGTACGCCAAAATCGCCAAGCTGTTTGCCTTGCCCTGTAATGGAGCATTGTGAGGCGAGACTAGCAGGCAGAGAGATGGAATTGCCGATTAAGACAAAGGCTAAGCCTCCTCGTCCAGAGTTTAGGGCGGCAGTGATCGTTGTTGGCAGCGGGGAAAATGCCGGCAAAGTGCTCGTAAGGCAGCGTCCAGCTACAGGCCTTCTCGCCCAAATGTGGGAGCTTCCTCATTTGCTGCTGCCGCCGGATAAGGTGAACTGGCTGGATGAAACAGCTCCGAAGGAGCAGGGCGAGCTCGCCGAGATGATCAGCCGCATGCTTGATGAGGACACGGGACTTCTTATTCGTCCGCGCAGCTGGTTTACAGATGCTGATCATATTTTTAGTCATATTCATTGGAAAATGCGTTTTTATTTAGCCGATTTGGGTGAAATATCTTATTCAGCTGTAGACGCAGACATCGCAGCTGCATCGGACAACGCAGCTATTGCTGCGGAGGCAGCGTCCTCTTATGAAGTGAATCAAAAAGCGGCAGCAATAGATGATTCTACTGAGGAGCATAATGATCAGCCGAGCACTTACCGATGGATTTCAAAGGAAGATATGGACACGCTGCCGTTTCCGAATTTATTTTTGCGCATTTTAAAGCAATTTTGGGAATAAATGAATATAAGAGTCGGAGGAGAAGCAAATGAGCAATATGCTGGAGCTGCTCTTGCAGCACAAAATCGTAGCCATTTTACGAGGAATTGAAGATCGGCATGCAGACGATACAGCGCAGGCTTTAATAGACGGCGGCATTCATATGATGGAAATTACGATGAACACGGGCGGAGCAGCGGCTATGATAGAGCGTTGGCGTTCGAAGTTTGATGGAAAGGCTGCAGTAGGTGCCGGCACAGTAACAGATGTAGACCTTGCTAAGGAGGCTGTGGCGGCAGGTGCCCAATATCTCATATCGCCTAACCTAGATGAGGAAGTTATTGCATATGGCCGCGAGCACGGCCTCTCTGTATGGCCCGGTGTTATGACACCGACTGAAATTGTGAAAGCTTGGAAGGCAGGAGCGGATGCTGTGAAAATTTTTCCAATGGGCACGCTCGGCATAGGTTACTTGCAGGAAATTCGCGGACCTTTAAACGATATTCCGATGATTGCTACTGGTGGAGTGGATTTACATAATATTGCAGATTACTTTAAGGCAGGAGCAAATGCTGTTGGAATGGGCAGCAAGCTCGTTAATTTGGAATGGGTTCGCGAAGGGAAATTCGCTCAAGTAACGGAGCGAGCACGGCAATTCGTAGATATCGTAAGCAAGTTATAGAGCAAGGAGGTTATCTCATGGACGTTGTCTTATGGATCGTTATCATCTTCTTTATTATTGTTTTGCTGCTTGCTGCGCTAATCTGGCAAATGGGTGCGCGCAGCCAGAAGCCTCGAAAGATTATGAATGCGGAGACTCCCATTGTCGACACGCAGTGGCAATCCTTAACGTTCACTAATCATGGCTCTAAGCTGGAAGGCTGGCTGCTTCAGCCTGCTTCCAACGACTTGTTAAAGGACGGACTTGCGCCTCTTATTATTATAGCGCATGGCTGGGGATCGAATCGGACGAGAGTGCTTAGGTATACGCGTCCGATTTATGAAGCAGGGTTCGCTATATTGATGTATGATGCGCGCAGCCACGGCAACAGCGATTCGATTTCTGCGCCTTCCGCGCTCATGTTTCGGGATGATGTGCTCGCTGCTCTTGATACAGCCAAAAATTTGCCAGGTATGGATCCAGACCGAATTGCCATACTAGGTCATTCCCTTGGCGGATTTGGAGCGCTGCTTGCGCTTGATCAAGGCATGAAGGTGAGAGCGGTCGTAACGGATTCAATGCCCGTCCATTTCGATACGATGATGAAATCGGAATTGCGACGCAAAAAACTGCCGCTTTTCCCGTTAGCCTATCTGATTCCGATGATATGGCTTATTCGTTCACGCATATCGTGGTCGCAGTTTAAAGAGGCCAGCATTCCTGCTGTAATAGCTAAACATGCCGGCAGCTCCGACATTGGCCGTACACCGATTATGATGATTCATTCGAATGGTGATGAGTTTATTAGTGCGGAGGATCTGAAGCAGCTGAAAGAGCAATTGCCAGATCATCTGATAAAAACACTGTTCGTATCGACCAAAGGACATAGCACTTCCGAGCAAGATTCTAGCTTTTGGGAGAAGGTTATCCCTTTTTTGCTGGAATCCATGGAATATGCTTCTATCAAAAAGGAAGCCCGCGGCACGAGGCTGCAGGCTTCAAGAGAGAATATATAATAAAGGGGGGTCATGAATTTATTATATAAGCATAAGATGAAACCAAGATGAGAGAAATATTACAGTTTGATTACAAGGCTGCTAGCTTATAAGCGGGCATCCCTTATAGTTGAAAATATAAATGTGAAGAAGTTTCCGATAAATGGTTGCTTTCTTTCACTTATTGTTAAGGAGGTTCGAATGCGTAGAGTAGCTTCTAAATTGTTGGTGGTTGTCGTTATCGTAGTAGCTGCATTTTGTCTTGACCTCAAGCTGGATTTATTTCCGGCGGCAGCAGAGTCGGAGGAGGTGGCCGCCTTGGATGAAACGAATAAGATAGAGCGCTTGGAGCTCGAGCTTGCTAAACATTTTAAAGCCAGGTCCGAGCGGTTTTCAGTGACATACACGGGGGACAAGCAGGAACTATCGAAGAAAATGACAGAGGTCATTCGTGCTGCTTTAAAGCATGATGATTATTCAGCCTACATTCTTGAATCCTACATCTACACCATTCGCAGCTGGGGAAATAAATCGACGGTTGCTCTGGAAGCCAGATACCGCGAGACACTGGAACAAACGGCAGTTGTAGATCGCACCGTTGCAAAAGCGCTCCAATCTATAATAGAGCCGGGTATGAATGAGCATGAGAAAATAAAAGCCATTCACGACTGGGTCGTCAGCAATGTGGAGTATGATAAAACATTGAAGCATTACACTGCTTATGATGCGGTGACACTCGGAGAAACCGTGTGTCAAGGATACTCATTGCTAGGCTATAAAATGCTGAAACAAGCGGGACTGACAGTTTTAATCGCAGAGGGTACTGTGAATACGGGCGAGCATGCATGGAATATGGTGCAGGTAGACGGTGTTTGGTACCATTTGGATCTAACCTGGGATGATCCGGTCGCAGCAGCATCAGCAGGCAGCCAAATCACGGCACAAAAAGTTTCGCCAAGCGAGAGTACGATTCGTTATAACTATTATTTGAGAACGGATGAGGAACTGCGCGTTGATCACCAGTGGACTAGAACTTATCCTGCTGCAAACGTCTCCTATGCGGATACGATTCGTGAGCTGGAGAAGCAAGGGGGAAAGGCGGAGCGCAGCCGCTTCAGCAGGCTGAAGATCGCACTTGGCTTGCACTGGCTAGAACCAGAATATACGGTATCAAGCTCAGCGCAGCTGAATCAAGTTATACAATCGGCGCTTGATTCCAAGGCAGGGAGCTTGTCATTCAGATATGAGCAAGGTGATCAATTCCCAGCAGCTTTAAAGGCTGCCTTCAAACGTATAAACGTAGCAGTCGGTTATCGGGCAAGCTATGAGCCTTATGCTGGCGATCAATCACTTCTTGTTAATCTTCAGCTGGAATATACGAAATAATAGGATGAGGTGCAGTGGGCTGCACCTCATTTTGTTCCAATAGGAAAGGGGGTGCATCTCTGCACCCCCTTTCCTATTGGAGTAAATCAATTATTGCTCATTTTTTCTCGCCGCGGTCATTTGCTGCCATACAGAGCCGGCTGCTTCTTCACCGCGTTCAATACGTTCAAGCGCCATTTTGGCTTGAAGCTGAATTTCAAATTCATTATCGTTAGCAGCTTCGCGCAGCGCATCGATCGCAGATTCATCTCCTGCTTCATAGAGGAAGCGTGCCGCGCGCCAGCGGACAAGCTTGTTTTTGTCACGGAGCGATTCAATCATCGGTCCAACCGCAGCGGGATCACCAAGATCAGACAGCGTGTCGCCAGCCGTCCTTCTAACGGAAGTTGAGGAATCACGCAGCGCCATAAACAAATACGGCAGCGCTTCAGGCGCTCGCAGATCGCCAAGATAGATAACGGCAAGACGACGAATGGATGTGTTCTCATCCTTTATCGCTTGTGCAAGCAGAGGCAAACCTTCTATAGCGGAAACGTATCTCTCCAATGCTGCGTAACGAACCTGCCAATCCGGTGAGGCGAACTGCTCTTGCGCTTGTTCAAAAGTTAGCGGAGCTGGCCTTACGACAGCTGGAGCTTCTCCTTCAGCACCAGCATTCCCTTGCTCAATAGCTGCTTGCACAAGAGTGTCCAATCTCTCACTCGAATAGGAAGCTTCCAGCTCGCGTACAATTTCAGCTGCAATTTCCTCAGGCTCTCCGTAGCGAACGCCAAACACCTCCAGCTTGCGCTCGCGAATCATGCCAGAGCCAGCGGCAAGGTTAACCGCCTCGCCAAACTGTGGCGGTAGCGCTGAACGTGCCTCTATGTCTCCCATTCTTACGCGCACCTGCATCGGAATGCCGCGATACATTTGAACGAGCACCTGCGCTTCGCCAAAGCTAGTTGAAGGTCCTTTCCCGCTGCTCTCGCCGTTGTCGCCATCAGCAACCTTCTGCAGCAATTGTCCTGCTTCAGCGAGTATAGCTGCCCAATCTGCTCCAGGCTTGCGGTCAAGCGCAATAAAGTCAGCTGTACGGAATAAGCTTTTCACTCCGTTTATTTGCAAAAGCTGCTGAAGCAGCTCAGGAGCGTCGCTTGCTTCACTCGTTTTGTAGGTGAGTCTGCGTCCGCGAGGGAGCATCTCATCGACGTTCAGCTTCATGGAATTGGGACTCGGCGTTGGTTCTATTGAAATTAGTTTCATAAGGAAACCTCCTGGGCTAATTGATATTTAGACGCTCATCTGCTTCATTTATGTAACAAATGCTGCGTCGAAAGCGTAATCTTATGTGTAAATGCTTTATAACCAAGTGTAACTGATTTTATGTTAGGATGCGAACGATGAAACGAGAGATTGTCTCTAATTCACATTTCTGGATAGACTGTCATACGAGTGCGTGGATGATTTCGCATAAATAACATATTTGCATTGAGTACCGCTGGCTTGGTATCTTAATAAAACAAGAAATGAATGCGAAGGAGGGATGGACGGTTGAAGTTAAAACGATTTGCTAATATAGATCCTATCGAGCAGCACACTTCAATGAAGCAGTTCAAAAGATGGCGTCAGGAACGCATTCGCAAGCTGAGAATGAAAGATTATTCATTCACCGTTCCGAATGTTGAACCTGACATCGCATACTTGGAGAATAACCGAAAATGGCCTTCTATTACTTGGGTAGGGCATTCCACTTTTTTTATTCAGTTCGGCGGATTGAACATTATTACAGACCCTGTGTGGTCGACTCAAATGGCATTTCAAAAAAGACTTTCAGCGCCGGGTATCAAGGTAGAGGACGTTCCGCCTATTGATATCGTGCTTATATCGCATTCTCATTATGATCATTTAAATATAAATTCGCTGCGCAGACTGGTTGGCGCTAGACAATTGCTTGTGCCTGCAGGACTAGGTGCCAAGCTTCGCAAGAAGGGCTTTCTTAGAATTAAGGAGCTGCACTGGTGGGAATCCGTTATGTATAACGGCGTGAAATTCACTTTTGTGCCATCACAGCATTCGACTCGCCGAAATCCATGGGATACGAATAGCTCGCATTGGGGAGGCTTTGTCATTGAGCGTCCAGCATCACGCAGCGAGAAGCTTGTAAGCCATGTTCGTGATACTTTTGAGGCCGGTGACGGAATGGAATCAGCTGCAGAGTCGCGAGCGCAAATCGCAAGCGCGTCCGAGCCGGCAGCTGCTCGGAGTTGTCCGTTTTTTAGCGGTACAGCTTCCGTCGAGCGGCCAGTCATATCTGATTTTCCGACTATTTATTTCGCGGGGGACAGCGGTTATTTTCAAGGCTTCAAGGAGATCGGCCGCCGCTTCCCGGTTGATGTAGCGTTATTGCCGATTGGAGCGTATGAACCGGAATGGTTCATGGCGCCGCAGCATATTACGCCGGAGCAAGCGCTCCAAGCCTTCGATGATTTGGATGCCAAGTGGTTTATTCCTATGCACTATGGTGCGTTTAAGCTTGCGGATGATACGCCTCGTGAAGCGCTCGATCGCTTGGAGGCTGAACGCAGAAAACGATGTATTTCTGACGAGCGAATTCTAGTTCTGCCGCATGGCGAGACATGGCGTATGTCCGGGAAATAACAAACGAGGACAAAGGTTTGCCAAATTCGAGCAATGACGACGGTAAACGAAACCGTTATACTTGCTAAGTATAAGTATGCATAGTGGAATAATTTTAGGGAGCTTAGGTTTGCTTGCGCAAATCTAAGCTTATCTTACGAAGCAAGGTACCTATAAGGAGGAGCAAGGAATGATTCATGCAAACATTCGTCTAGGCGTTATCGGTGCAGGTGCAATCGGTAGTATACATATGCAGACATTCAATAAAGTCGAAGGTATCGATGTTGTTGCTGTAACGGACGCTTACCTTCCGCTTGCTGAGCAGCGTGCTGCTGAGTACGGTATTGAAACGGTTCATCCAAGTCCGCAATCGCTGCTTGAAGACTCATCGATCGATGCAGTTGTTATTGGTGTGCCTAACCAATTTCATGCCGAGCTTGCTATTGAAGCACTAAAGCAAGGCAAGCATGTTCTACTGGAGAAACCGATGGCCATTGATTCCGAAGCAGCGCGGCTAATCGTAGAGGAAGCTGAGAAATCAGGTAAAATACTAATGATGTCGCATCAAATGCGCTGGACTGGACTAAGCCGCGCACTTAAGCAGCGAATTGATAACGGCGATGTAGGCCATATCTATAATGCAAAAGCAGGCTGGTTCCGCAAAAAGGGCATTCCCGGCTGGGGCTCATGGTTCACTCGCAAAGACCAAGCAGGCGGCGGCCCGCTTATTGACATCGGAGTTCATATGCTCGATCTTTCGCTTTATCTCATGGGCAATCCGAAGCCTGTTTCCGTATACGGCTCGACTTATGCAGAATTTGGTCCTAACCGTCTTGGTACAGGAACATGGGGTACGCCAAATTGGGACGGGTACTATGACGTTGAGGACCTTGCCTCGGCGCTTATTAAACTTGATAATGGAGCAACCTTGTCGCTTGAGGTAAGCTGGGCAGCACATTCAGCCTTCCTGCCGGAAGACCCGTTCATTCATTTGATGGGAACAGAGGGCGGCGTAGCGATCATTGGCAATAATGGGAAGTATGTTACGCATGAGAACAATGAAGTCGTTGAAAGCGACATCAATCCGCTAGAGGGCGAAGAGGATCGGATTCTAATGAGCCGCCATTTTGTCGATTGCATTCGCGAAGGCAGGCAGCCGATTACGTCTGCACTTTCGGGCTACACAAATAACCGTATTCTTGACGCAATATATGAATCATCCCGCACGGGCAATGAAGTTAAGCTGAAGTGGGATTAATCTTTTAAAAAAAGACATCACTGCTTCATAGTGTATTGATAAAAACCTTCCTTAATGCGACAACTGTATCAAAGTCGCATGGAGGAAGGTTTTTTTATCGTGAGATCGATGAATTAAAAGTAATCCTCGTTGCTGGATTGTCTATCCAAATGCTAAGGCAAAGGCAAAAGAAGGTTCGGTTTCCTTGCATACTGTGGTATAATAGATCAAGATAAAGTGATTTTGTAGTGAAGGACGGGATTAAACGAATGATTAGTACAAGTGGCATAACGCTCCGTTACGGGAAGCGGGCGCTTTTTGAAGATGTTAGCATTAAGTTCACGCCAGGCAACTGTTATGGCTTGATCGGCGCTAACGGCGCGGGTAAATCGACCTTTTTGAAAATATTATCCGGTGAAGTTGAGCAATCGCACGGAGAAGTGCATATAACGCCGGGTGAACGGCTAGCCGTTCTAAAGCAGAACCATTATGAATATGACGAGTCCGTTGTACTTGAGACGGTAATGATGGGTCACAAGCGTCTTTATGAAGTAATGAAGGAGAAGGACGCTTTGTATGCAAAAGCAGACTTCACTGATGAAGACGGCATGCGTGCAGGTGAGCTTGAAGCTGACTTCGCAGACATGAACGGCTGGGAAGCTGAGTCTGAAGCAGCAGAGATGCTAAATGGACTTGGTATTACTCCTGACCTGCATGATAAGAAAATGGCTGAGCTAAGCGGCAATGAGAAAGTCCGCGTATTGCTGGCTCAAGCATTGTTTGGCACACCGAACATTCTATTGCTCGATGAGCCTACCAACCACTTGGACATTGAGTCCATTCGCTGGTTGGAAGATTTCCTTGCCGATTACCAAGGAACTGTTGTCGTAGTCAGCCATGACAGGCACTTCCTGAATACGGTATGTACACATATTGCGGATATCGACTTTGGTAAAATCCAAATGTATGTCGGCAACTATGACTTCTGGTACGAATCAAGCCAACTTGCTTTGCAGTTGATGCGCGGTGAGAACAAGAAGAAGGAAGATAAGATCAAGGAATTGCAGGCGTTTATTCAACGCTTTAGTGCGAACAAATCGAAAGCGAAACAAGCAACTTCGAGACAGAAGCTTCTTGAGAAAATTTCGCTTGATGATATTCGTCCATCTAACCGTAAATATCCGTTTATCCTCTTCAAAGGTGAGCGTGAAGCGGGCAAGCAGCTCCTGCTTGTTGATGGCTTGACCAAAACGATCGACGGCGAGAAAGTGATCGACAATCTGACGATCGCTCTTAATAAAGGCGATAAAGTTGCATTTGTTGGACCGAACAGCTTGCCTAAGACTTTGCTTTTCCAATTGCTTGTTGGTGAAGTTGAAGCAGATGCTGGCAGCTACTCATGGGGTGTAACAACATCGCAGGCTTATTTCCCGAAAGACAACTCACCATATTTTGATGGTGTTGATTTGAACCTTGTGGAATGGCTTCGTCAATATTCAAAAGATCCGGATGAAACCTTTATTCGCGGATTCCTTGGCCGTATGCTCTTCTCGGGCGATGATGCAATGAAGAAAGCAAGCGTGTTGTCCGGAGGCGAGAAAGTTCGCTGCATGCTCTCCAAGATGATGCTTGAGGGCGCGAACGTATTTATTTTGGATGAGCCAACGAATCACTTGGATCTTGAATCCATTACGGCTTTGAATAATGGTCTGACAGATACGGATTGTACGATTTTGTTCACTTCGCATGACCATCAGTTCGTACAAACGATCGCTAACCGCATCGTTGAAATTACGCCGAACGGTGTAATCGACCGGATGATGACTTATGACGAGTACCTTGAAAGTGCTGAGGTTAAAGCGCTTCGTGAACGTATGTACGCTGTTTAATTTACTATAGAGCGTCAATTAGTGAGGATAGTCTCGCTGATTGACGCTTTTTTTGTCTATATGGAGAACCGAATAAAATTCTCAAGTCTAGATGTCATTTCATTTGCTCACAATATACAGATATGAAGCCTCAATGGCCACGTTATTATTTTCATTAGTAGAAAATACCGTTAAGCTCGGGAGCAGCCTTATCTAAAGTTGTGCAACTATTGGCATAAAATAAGATGGACAAACTTGAAAATTTTTTGGTTGATTTATGCGTAAAAGGGAGTTATACTACGTTTGAAAAGGTTTTCAGAAAAGCTTTTCAGTAAGCACTTTCATAAATGTGAAACATGACTCATTATAATAAAATTCAAACTAGCGCATGTTACATCATTCTTACTCATCAAGAAAGGCGTGCCATTATGAAATCGACTATACGCGATGTAGCAAAATACGCTAACGTGTCCATAAGCACCGTATCCCGGGTCATGAATGCGCCGGAAACCGTAGTGGAAGAGAAACGTATCAAGGTGCTGGAAGCTATTGAGGAACTTCAATACCAGCCGAATGGATTTGCCAGAGGTTTGATTTACAAAAAATCAGACACGCTTGGCGTTATGATTCCGGATATAGAAAATCCGTATTATGCCGGCTTAATACGCGGAATGCAGGATGCGGCTGTTATGCTGAACCATAGTCTGATGATCTGTAATACAGACCGCGACAAGCAGCGGACGATCGCTTATGTGCAAAGCTTTTTTGAGAAGCAGGTAGATGGCATCATATTTACAAGTGATTCATTGCATGAAGAATATTACGAGGAGATGCAGCGCTATCGTCTGCCATTCGTTCTAGCTTCTACCAATGCTCCGGAGTATGATATTCCTTCTGTTGATATTGATGATGAGCAGGGTGCGTATGATGCGGTCAAACATTTAATTGAAGCAGGACATTGCCGCATAGGTATGATTGGTTTTCCTTTAGGAATCACAATCTCCGGTGAGCCGCGATATACGGGCTTTAAGAAGGTGCTTCAGGAATATAACCTCTCAGAAAACGAGAATTGCATTGAATTTGCTATACATCGATTTGAGCATGCTTATGATGCAGCTGAACGACTGTTCACTCGTTGTCCCGATTTGACGGCCGTTTTTGCAGCTTCGGATGAATTCGCGATGGGTGCGATTTCATATTTGCGCGACAATGGCAAATCCGTACCTGAGCAAATGTCTGTCGTAGGTTTTGACAATATCCGAATGGCTCATATGTTTATACCTAAGCTAACGACGATAGACCAGCCAACCTATGATATTGGGTATCGATCCGTTGAGAAGCTGCATGAGCTGATTACAACGGGGAAAGTTGAAGTGCTCAGAGAAAAGCTTCCACATCATTTAATTGTACGGGAGTCAACCAAGTCCTATTCATCATAGGTGTGAAACGATAATACTTAGATTCGAATATTAATAGTGAAACGGCTTTGCCTCTACATTTTGGCTTTGGTCGTTCGCTTTAACTCCTCTCTGAAAAGCTTTTCAGAGCAATGGAAGCGTTATCTATTTAGAAGATTTTGTTTTCGATACCTATTGAGCATAAAAACAACCTACATTGGCACTTTAAAGGAGGTGAGGCAACAACTTGTTATCTGACGTTAATTTAACGTTTCAAAAGGGCCGAGTAAGTGTAATTTAATTACTGATTACTTAAACATGAAAGGATGAGGTCTATGTACACGAGAAAAACAAAAAAAGCATCGACTGTCTTTATTCTAACGCTAGCGCTTGTGATGACGATTACGGCTTGCGGAGGGAAAAATAATAATACAACGAACCAGCCGACAGAGAAGCCAGCAGAGGGCGGAACGAATGCAGGAGCAGGAGCGGGCGACAGCGCGCTGGCTAAAGCATTAAATGGCGATTTTAAAGGTAAAAAGGTTACGATGTTCGGTCCGTTTACGGATGCGGATGAAGTGAAATTTAACGAAAGCATTAAAGCGTTCGAAGATAAGACTGGAATCGACATCGCGTATGAAGGCTCTAAAGAGTTCGAAGCAACGATTTCGGTACGTGTAAACGGCGGAAACGCTCCTGATATTGCGGATTTCCCGCAGCCGGGTTTGCTGAAGGGCTTTGTGAATACTGGTAAGGTAATTGATGTAAAATCATTCCTTAGCGATGAGTATTTGAAGAAACAATACAACCAAAGCTGGCTTGACATGGCTACGATGAAAGGTACTAGCGGAGACGTAATGTCCGGCATCTGGGCACGCAGCAGCGTAAAAAGCTTAGTGTGGTACAACAAAAAAGCATTTGCAGAAGCAGGTTATACCGTTCCAAAAACATGGACAGAGCTTATGGCGCTGACTGATCAAATCGCGAAAGACGGCGATCCAGCTTGGAGCATCGGCATCGAGAGCGGTACAGCGACTGGCTGGCCGGCTACAGACTGGATGGAGGATATTATGCTCCGCACGACTACGCCTGAAAATTATGACAAATGGGTATCGGGTGAGCTTCCATTCACAGACCCTGTAGTCAAAAATGCAGCCGAAAAAATGGCTGAAATCTGGTTCAACGAGGACTATGTATACGGTGGTAAAAAATCGATCGCTACAACATCGTTTGGTGATGCAGTTAAGCCGCTGTTCGATAATCCGCCAAAAGCATGGCTTCACCGTCAAGCCGGCTTTATTACAAGCTTCTTCCCAGAAGGCTTGACAGCTGATGATTACGATTGGTTCCCACTTCCAGCCATTGATGAGAAATATGGTCAACCAGCTCTAATCTCTGGAGATATTTATGCTATGTTTAATGATCGTCCAGAGGTTCGCGCTGTAATGGAATTCTTCACAACGGGCGAGTCGCTCAAAGCTTGGATTCAAACAGGCGGCGTAACAGCTCCTATGAATGATGCTGATCCATCATGGTACCCGAACGATCAAGAACGCAGAATGGCAGAATTCGTGAAAACAGCAGAAACGATTCGTTTTGACGGTTCTGACCTTATGCCAGGCGCAGTTGGTGCAGGTACATTCTGGAAAGGTATGACAGACTGGGTAAGTGGAACAGTAGATTTGGATACAGCACTAAAAGAAATTCAAGCCGGCTGGAAAAAATAATTGACTGCTGCTTGAGTGATTCGGGGGCTTCTCGCCGCAAGGTGAAAGCCCCTCTATAATCAGTACAGTAAATGGTGGCTTTTACGAAGAAAGGTTTGCTACGCAAACCTAAGTTTATGCTTACGAAGATAGGTTTGCTGCGCAAACCTTGAAGGAGGATTCATATGGAATTACAGGCTAGGAAAGGCAATGCTCTGCGGCTACTGTTGTTATCCATACTCGTGCCAGTTATCAATATTGTCATTCACGGGGGCATATTTATACTTTTTCGCGACTCCAACCTTCCGCCTATCCTCAATGCGGTGTTTGCAGTCATATGGGGAGCAGTTGGTATTTATTCGATTTACTATTCGTTTAACTGGGTAGTTGAAAAGTATCCGGATCAATGGAAGCGGAGAATATTGCCTTTTGTATTTGTTGGCCCAGCGGTGCTGCTGCTTGGTTGGCTGCTTGTCTTTCCGACATTGCGGACGCTATACTTAAGCTTTTTTGATGCCGGCTCGGTCAATTTTGTCGGTTTCGCCAACTATGTAGCTGTATTTACGGACCGCCTGCTCATCATGGCGCTGCGCAACAACTTGCTTTGGGTGTTCTTTGGCACACTGGCTTGTGTTGGTTTAGGTCTTCTTATTGCGATACTTGCCGATCGAAGCAGCTTCGAGAAGCTGGCTAAGGGTCTCATATTTATGCCGATGGCGATTTCGTTCGTAGCGGCAGGTGTTATCTGGAAATTTATTTATTACTATCAGCCAGGCCAGGAGCAAATTGGACTGCTGAATGCGATCGTCGTGAAATTTGGGGGGGAACCGCAGGCATGGCTCAGTATGATTCAGCCGTGGAATAACCTGTTTCTTATCGTTATTCTCATTTGGATGCAAACAGGTTTTGCGATGGTTATATTCTCAGCTGCGATTAAGAGCATCCCAGAGGATATGCTGGAGGCCGCTCGTATGGATGGCGCAGGCGAGGTTCGCATTTTTTTCAAAATCATGATTCCTTACATTGCGGGAACTTTGTTATCCGTTACAACAACGATTATTGTGTTTACACTCAAAATCTTCGACGTTGTTATGATCATGACAGGCGGACAATATGAGACGGACGTTGTGGCAACACAGTTCTATCGCCAGTTGTTTATGTACCAAAATGCAGGTTATGGTTCAACCTTAGCCATTGTGCTTCTCGTTGCAGTCATTCCAGTCATCATAATCAATCTGCGGCAGTTCCGTAGAGAAGGAGGGTTCTAATATGAGCAGGAACAAAAAATCCCGTAAGTCCAAGTGGCTCGTGAATACAGTGCTAGCTGTCATATGTCTCATTTGGACTATCCCGACGCTCGGTCTGCTCGTTTCCTCTTTCCGGCCTGCAGCAGATATATTATCTACTGGCTGGTGGAATATACTGCCTCATCGAGATTGGAGCACAACAGAGCAAATTCAGCTGCCCAAGGACACCGATCTTCGTGAGCCAATTAAGGTGAATGGAACAACGTTTACCGATGATCAGCTGCGTGCGGGTGTGGAGCTTAACGGCGAACGATTGATCTGGGAAAACCGGAGAGCTAGACTTCTGAACGTACAGGATAAGCAGTGGACGATCATATCTAATTTTACGACTCAGAACTATGAGACGGTGCTGGGTGGAAAAACATATTCCATCACGATGCCAGATGGTACGACCAAGACAGAGAAGGGCAGCGGTATGTCGCGTTCCTTCTGGAATACGATTGCGGTTACAATACCAGCTACCGTAATTCCGATTTTCATCGCATCCTTTGCAGCTTATGCTTTTGCTTGGCTAAAGTTCCCAGGGAGAAAGACATTGTTTGTCATTGTTATCGCTTTGCTTGTCGTGCCTTTACAGGTAGCGCTCATTCCGATTTTGCGCGATTATACATCGCTTGGACTGAACGGCACATACTTTGGGATCTGGCTTGCGCATACGGCGTTTGGTTTGCCATTGATCACATATTTCATGTACACATCAATTAGTCAGCTGCCCAAGGATTTGTTCGAATCGGCATTTATGGACGGGGCAACGAATTTTACAATTTTCAGCAGGCTCATCCTGCCGCTATCCGTCCCAGCACTAGCATCGATCAGCATATTCCAATTTTTATGGGTATGGAATGATTATTTGATATCCCTTATATTTCTCGGAAGCCAGCCTGAAGTGCAAGTATTGTCAATGAATATTGCAAACATGGTAGGCTCCAGAGGAAATGACTGGCATTTGCTTACAGCAGCAGCATTTGTTTCGATGCTCATGCCGCTCACCGTATTTTTTGCACTTCAAAAATACTTTGTTCGCGGGATGCTTGGCGGCTCCATCAAAGGTTAACAGCAGCAAAAGAATGGCGCAGCGTCTGGACACGGTGTCCCCTCGCGCGCCATTTGTTTGTATAGAGAGAAGGAGAGATTAGAGTGCAGATAAAACCGGCTTGGTGGAAGGAATCAGTTGTTTATCAGGTTTATTGGCGCAGCTTTAAAGATACAAATGGGGATGGTATTGGTGATCTTCGAGGTGTTATTGAAAAGCTGGATTATATTCAATCGTTAGGTGTGACAATGGTCTGGATTAATCCATTTAATGAATCCCCAGACAAGGACAATGGTTACGATGTGTCCGACTATTATACGGTAATGAAAAAGGCAGGTACGATGGAAGACTTTGATCAGATCGTTGCGGAGACGCATGCAAGAGGCATGAAGCTGATGATGGACGTCGTCGTTAATCATACATCGAATCATCATCCTTGGTTCATCGAATCTCGTTCCTCGATCAATAATCCGAAGCGAGATTGGTATATTTGGCAGGATGGTAGAGAGGGCGAGCCGCCTACCAACTGGCGTTCTTATTTTAACCCTTCAAGCTGGGAATTTGATGAGACGACAAAGCAATATTATATGCATTCATTTGCGATCGAGCAGCCGGATTTAAACTGGGCAAACAAAGAAATGAGAATGGAAATCTACAACATGCTGCGTTTCTGGTTGGATAAAGGAGTAGACGGGCTGAGGCTCGACGCTCTGGCATTGCTGGCTAAGCCAAACAGCTTCAGCGATGTAGAAGATCCACATGACATCAGGTATTTAACACATAATCCGGGACTGCATGATTATTTGCAGGAAATGAACCGTGAGGTTTTCCGGCATTACGATATGATGACCGTTGGCGAAATTGCGTTCGCAACACCGGAGACAGGTCCTTTGTTCGTTGAAGAGGAGCGTATGGAGCTGAATACGCTGTTCCATTTTGAAGTTGCGGATGAAATGCCAGAATGGGATATGGTTCGTTACAAGCGCATCCAGAAGCAGTGGGCGGAGGCTTTGGCTGGCCGAGGGTTTGGCTCGCAGTTTCTAAATAACCATGATCATACGCGGCAAGTATCACGTTATGGGAATGATAAGGAATTCCGAGAGGAATCAGCTAAGCTGCTTGCTACGATGGTCCATACGCTTCCAGGCATTCCATACATTTATCAAGGCGAAGAAATCGGTATGACAGGCGTAAGGTATGAAACGATCGGCGATTATAAAGATATTGCGATGATTAACAGATATGTGGAGGAAGTCGGCAAAGGTAAAGATCCTGCCGCAGTGTTTCGTTCATTGCAGGCGCTTAGCCGTGATAACTCCAGAACGCCAATGCAATGGAATACGGAGCTGAATGCAGGTTTTGGCAGCGCCGAGCCATGGATAAAGGTTAATCCAAATTATGAAGAGATTAATGTAGAACAAGCGGAAAAAGATCCAAATTCGGTATTAGCTTTTTATCGGAAGCTCATTGCGCTTAGAAAGAGCAATCCAGTCATGGTTTATGGCGACTTTACAGATATAAGTGAAGATGATCCGAATCTTTATGTTTATGTTCGAGAGCTGGAGGGAACCGAATGGGTTGTGCTTTTGAATCACGGAGAAGAAGCCCAAACCTTTACGTTCTCGGATTCGTTTTTTGGAGAGGAAGCTTTGAAGCTGAAGCTGGTGCTTGGTACGTATGAGAATACATTAAGCACTTGGAATGACGAAGGGCGAAGCATCGAGCTGAGGCCATTTGAAGCGAGAATCTATGAAGTAATCACCTAACTCAGCGTGAGCGTGCGATTATAAAGAAATGGTGGAGCAGAATAAACCCTGCCCCACCATTTTTTTTGTTATGCGCTTAACGTACGCTTTCTTGCTTTAATGGCAGCTTGCGGCCTTTCCCGTAAGGGATGCAAAGGGGAGTGCCAAATATGGGGTCTGCTGTGATTTGGCATTCCATATCAAACACGGTGCGTATAAGCTGTTCGTTCATAATGGCTTCCGGTTTGCCCTGCGCATGTATTTGGCCGTCTTTCACAGCTACAATATGGTCAGCATAACGGCAAGCTAGGTTAATGTCATGCAGCACCATCACAATCGTACGATTCTCCTGCTCGTTTAAATCAAAAAGCAAATCAAGAATTTCGATCTGATGGGCCATATCCAAATAGGTTGTCGGCTCATCTAGCAAAATAGTCGGCGTGTTTTGGGCTAGCGTCATTGCTATCCAGGCACGTTGACGTTGACCGCCGGATAGCGAGTCCAGTGAGCGCGAGGACAGCTCGTCCATATGCGTCACTTCAAGCGCCTTTTTGACCATCTTCTCGTCTTCATGCGACCATTGCTGCAGCCAGCTTTGATAAGGATAACGACCTTGCTTGACGAGCTGATGGACGGTTAAGCCTTCCGGTGCGATTGGACCTTGAGGCAAGATCGCTAGGCGCCTTGCGATTTCCTTGCTTGAGAGTTTGGCAATCTCATGGCCATCAATTAGAATAGAGCCTTCTTGCGGCTTTAAAAGGCGGGCAAGGGAACGGAGCAGCGTTGACTTGCCGCAGCCGTTGCTGCCAATGAATACTGTGATCTTGCCGGGAGGGATCAGCAAATCAAGATTATTGAAAATCGCTTTTTGTCCGTAGGATAACGTAAGATTTTTCGCTTGAATGGAGGACACGATAATCTCTCCCCTTTGCTTATTATTGTTTAATTATAAACGCGCAGTGCGTTATGATCGGTTGCGATGGCGATATAATAAATAGATAAAGAACGGTGCGCCTATCGCTGCAGTGAAGACACCTGCTGGAATATCTAGCGGAAGGAACGCAGTTCTTGCGATAAGGTCAGAGAGCAGCAATACGAGCGACCCTATTAAAGCGGACACAGGTATTACGCCTCCATAAGACGGGCCAACAAGCTTCCGGGCAATATGTGGCGCCATAAGCCCGATGAAATTAATGGCACCACCTATAGCAACCGCAACACCTGCGAGCGCAACGCTGATGATGAGCAGAATCGTTCTTTTCATTTGGACGGAGCTGCCTACGCTTGCAGCAACCTCATCGCCAAGCTCTTGGACATTAAGATGCCGAGCGTAGATAAGCGCAATTGGAAACAAAACGACAAGCCAAGGAAGCAAAGTCCAAAAGTCTCTGTCCCATGATACGCCGTAGATGCTGCCAGTCATAAAAGTAAAGGCTTTGACGGCTACCGCAGTAGGCGTGAAGGATGACGTAAGGATAAGCATGTAGGTAACCGCAGTTAGTGCGGTAGCCATTCCGATACCAATTAGGACGAGCCTGAGCGGCGTGATTCCTTTTCGGTAAGCAAATAAATAAATAAGGAACGAAGCGGCAAAAGCTCCAATAACAGCACTGATCGGCATGAACCGGATGCTTATATGCGAAAAATACAAAATGAATATAACGGTGCCAAGAGAGGCTCCGCCCGTAATGCCGATAATGTCGGGAGATGTCAAAGGATTGCGCACAATACCTTGCAGCAGCGCCCCTGAAACAGCGAGTGCTGAGCCTACCATTACAGCAATCAACACGCGTGGCAGACGAAGTGAAAAAATAATCATCGCATCAGACGAATCACCTTGTCCCACAAAAGTAAGTAAGACATCGATAGGATTAATGGTTTTGCTGCCAAGCCCAACACAAATGACGACTGCTGCTAAATTGGCAATTAGAAGCATAACGATCACCATTAACGTTCGGCGGTCAAGTTGAAAGGAGTGTTTGCGGCCCCTGAGTGTGATCCATTTATTCATATTAGGATTGGCCTCCTCTTCTAGCGATAAACACGAAGAAAGGAACACCAATAATTGCAGTCATAATGCCGACGGGCACTTCCTTCGGAAATGAAATATATCTTGATCCGATATCAGCAGCAAGCAGCAATATGCCGCCAAACACCGCGCAGTATGGAATAACCCAGCGGTAGTCAATGCCAACTAAATAACGCATTAGATGAGGAATAATAATGCCAACGAAAGCAATAGGACCAGCCATAGAGACCGAGCCGCCTGCGAGCAGAACGATAATAATTCCAGCTGCTAATTTAATATAGACGGTTTTTTGGCCTAATCCTACAGCGACGTCTTCTCCAAGCGCCAGCACGTTCATATGTCTTGCAAGCACGATGGCCGCTATCAGGGCAATACCCATATATGGAGCAGCGGCTGTAAAGATGTTCATGTCGCGTCCTGAGACGGATCCGACAAACCAATAAAGCACCTGATCAAATGTTTGGCCGCTTGTAAGCAATACTCCCAGCGTGAGCGAAGAGAAGAAAGCAGTCATAGCAGCGCCGGCAAGCGTAACCTTCAGCGGTGTCAAACCATCGTTGCCGATCGAGCCAAGCGAGTAAACGAGAGTCACTGTAAAGGCTGCTCCTACAAACGCTAGCGTTGCAAAAGTCGTCATGCCGCTAGCTCCGAAAAAGGCAGAGCCGATGACGATGAAGAAAGCGGCTCCTGAATTCACGCCAAATATGCTCGGAGAAGCAAGCTGATTGCGGGTAATTCCCTGCATGAGTGAGCCAGCTACAGCTAGACTCGCTCCGACTGCGGCTGCGATAAACGCGCGCGGCACTCTAGCCGTTTGAATGATGAGCTGCTCCTGAGAGCCATCAAATGCGGTAAATGAAGCTAAAATCGTGCGCCAGCTAATATTCGTTACTCCAAAAGCGATGCTGCAAACGATACCAGCAGCAAAGAGGAGCAAGCCGGTTATCAGCCCTATTATTTTCTGGGCTCGTGTATGTAATAATGTACTCATAATTTCCTCTTTCCTTGATGTCAATTGTGAAGGGTATTCATGATTTAGGACTACTAAAACATTTTAGGGGATCATGTACATAGTGTCAATGAAGTTGAAAATCATTATCAACAGTTATTGACTTTGTTTTAGATGGCTGGTATAGTTTCGTTTGTAATAAAACTGAGAATGATTTTCAACATGAAGGGGAGAAAAAAATGTCTTATGCATTAAAGAAGAAATTTACTTGGACAGCATCCGCCCTATTGCTTGCACTAGCCGTAATTGTTTCGGGATGCGGACAATCCGGTTCAAAAAATAACGAAGGCAATTCATCGGCGACAGAAGGAACGAACGCGTCGAAGAAAGAAGACATGAGAGTAATTACGCATGCTATGGGCGAGACCAAAATAGAAGGTAATCCAACTCGTATCGTCGTATTATCTAACGAAGGAACAGAAGCGTTGCTGGCACTTGGCATTAAACCGGTAGGCGCGGTGAAATCTTGGACAGGCGACCCATGGTATGACCACATCAAAGCGGATATGGAAGGTGTTACCGTTGTAGGTGAAGAGAGTCAGCCTAACATCGAGCTGATTGCAAGCCTAAAACCTGATCTTATTATTGGTAATAAATTGCGCCAAGAGAAAGTTTATGATCAGCTTAAGGCTATTGCACCTACTGTGTTTTCTGAAACGCTTCGTGGTGCTTGGCAGTCTAATTTCATGCTATATGCTGATGCGATCGGCAAGAAAGCTGATGGCGAAAAAATCATTGCCGACTATGACAACCGTGCAGCAGACTTTAAAAGTAAAGCTGGCGACAAGCTCAACCAGAAGGTGTCAGTCGTTCGGTTTATGGCGGGAAAAACGCGCATTTACTTAGAGGATACTTTTACAGGGATTGCATTCTCGAAGCTTGGAATTACACGTCCAGACAATCAAAAATATAAAGATACATTCGTTGAGGAAATTACGAAAGAACGTTTGCCGGAAGTAGATGCTGACATGTTGTTCTACTTCACTTATGAAACAGGTGATGGCAAAGGAACGAAGATGGAAGAAGAGATGTTGAAGGATCCATTGTGGCAAAGCCTTCAAGTTGTAAAAAATAATAAAGCGATTAGAGTGAGCGATGCGATCTGGAATACAGCCGGCGGCGTCATTGCAGCTAATCTAATGCTTGATGAAATTTATAAGATTTATGAAATTAACTAAATAGTCGCTTTTTAAAGCAGTCGGTTCTTATACCGGCTGTTTTTTTCTTATAATAACGGGTAAGTTAATTAGGATATGATCGTTCGAAAATGATACCGATAGGTTAGTTGGATGGTTTTAAAATACATATTTTATTGCTTGGGGGGTATTTAAGCTGAATCAGTATGATGAGATTAAACAGGGCGAGAAGGGTGCTTGGGTCAGTATAGGCGCCTATTTGGGATTATCCGCCATCAAACTCGGAGCAGGCTACTGGTTCGTATCTGGAGCACTCGTTGCAGACGGCTATAACAACCTTACGGATATTGTTGCGTCAGTAGCCGTACTGATTGGATTGCGAATTTCACAGAAGCCGCCGGATAAGGATCATCCATACGGACATTTTCGAGCGGAGACCATTGCAGCACTTATCGCTTCGTTCATTATGGCGACGGTGGGCATCCAAGTATTGATCAGTGCGGTAAAATCCTTGTTTGCTGCTAATCATCATATACCTAATCTAATGACAGCATGGATTGCTTTATTTGCTGCGGCATGTATGGGCGGGGTTTATATATATAATCGAAGGCTGGCCCTCCGAATTAACAATCAAGCTTTATTAGCGGCGGCTAAGGATAACTTGTCAGATGCTCTTGTGAGCATAGGGGCAGCTATCGGTATTATAGGATCACAATTTGGCTTGCCATGGCTTGATCCTGTAGCGGCAATAGCTGTAGGTATTATCATATGTAAAACGGCTTGGGAAATCTTTTATAGCTCCACGCATGCGCTTACGGACGGCTTTGATGAGAATGAGCTGTCCTCTCTAAGTTCAACAATTGCCAAAACGAAAGGCGTTAAATCGATTAAGGATATTAAAGCTAGAGTACATGGCAGTCATGTACTTGTCGATGTAATCGTTCAGGTTGATCCCGAGCTTACATTGATCGAAAGCCATCAAATAAGTGACGAAATCGAGCGTCGAATGAGCAGGAAGCATAACATAATGAGCATACATGTTCACGTTGAGCCCGATGAGCTAATCGAGAATACAGGGGCAAACAAGCCAGAAAATCATTAAATCCAATCGGTAATTGTTGCCAAATGAGTTCAAAACCATAATTCATGGTTCAAATGGCATGAAAGGATGATTCTGCCAAAAGACCTACTCTTTACATGAAAATCATACAATTTAGTTGCAGTGATGGAGTAAATTTCAAGTTAATTTAGGTACTAAGGCATTCTCTTAATTGGGATGTCTTTTTTTTGTGTGCATACGACGATTTTATGGTTCTTAAAACCTATTACAAAGAGGGGTTAAATAGGCTTTTTGGTCGATACTTGTCTAATCTAATCGAATTTACAATGAAGCAGAACCGTGAAACTTAAACTGTTTACACACCAAGGAGGCGTAAGGATTGCAACACAGCATGAAAAAAAGGATGGCAACAGCAACGTTAACGGCAGCATTATTGTTTAGTTCACTTTCAGTTCCAGCAGCGCTGGCGGCTCAGACAACACAAGCAGCAGAGGTACAATCGAGCGTAAATATGCGCACATCACCTTCGACATCAGCATCCATTATTCGCAGTTTAAAGAAAGGCGAACAAATTACGGTGATGGAGAAGGTTAATTCATATTGGTATAAAGTAGCAGATTCTTCGGGTAAGCAAGGTTACATATCAACCTCATCACAGTATATTGAGCTTCAAACCTCGGTTCCTGCACAAGACGGCAATGCAGTCGCTCTATCTTCTGTTTCTTTCCGAAAGGCGGCATCGACATCGGGTGAACGCATTCGATATTTGAAGAAAGGTGAGCAGGTAACTATCGTAGAAAAGACAAACAGCTATTGGTATGAAGTGAAGGATGGCAGCGGTGTTCGCGGCTATGTAAGCACAGATTCTTCCTACTTGAAAGTAACTGGGACTATTCCTGGTGGGAATACGGGGGGGAACACGGGCGGCAATGGCGGCGGAACAGTTACGAATCCTGATGTATCAAAAGATAAGCAGGTTGAGAAAATCATAGCTGCAGGGATGAAGTATTTAGGCACCCCTTATGAATACAGTTCTGATCGCAACACGACGACAACTTTTGATTGCTCCGATTTCGTGAGACAAGCCTTTCTTGATGGCGTCTCTCTGAAGCTCCCGGCTGACTCTCGTCAGCAAGGTCAGTACGTAAAGGATAAAGGTTCGATTACGACCAACTGGAAGCAGTTGAAACGCGGTGATATCGTATTCTTTATGTCCTATAAAGGAACGAAGGCATCAGCCTATAATGGAATTGATAAATCTAAAGCTACGATTACTCATGACGGGATTTATTTGGGAGACGGCAAAGTATTGCATACGTATTCGAAAGAGGGGGGCGGCGTTACCGTCAGCAGTATTGAAGGTACACATTGGGAGTATCGTATTCTGTTCGGTGGAAGCGCGTTGTAACCTCAAAAAAGCCAGTTAGGATTTAATCCTAACTGGCTTTTTTACATCTGTATGAAATTGCTTATGAATCTATTTGAATTTTTGCATTATCGTTATGTTTAATTTGTTCGTTCTGGACTGCTTCAGCTTCTTTGTCCTCGAGCGCTTTCTTCTTGTTACGTCTCTTGCGAAGTAAAAGATAAACAATGAGAATAGGCACGGCTCCTAAAAAAATATACAAGGAAACATCCTTAACCATGCTTTCCGCAGCGCGTCCGTAGAAATAAAATAATGATCCAACAATATAGAACTTTAAGCCCCGGCCAATTGCTGCGTAACCGATTAATCTCCAAAGAGGGAAATTTAAGCAACCAGACAATATTGTAAATACTTTGAATGGAATAGGTGTGAAAGAGCCGATAAGAATGGCTGCTTCGCCATTTTTCTGAAACTTATCCGTAGCGGCATCGATCCATTCTTTTTTTAGAAATTTATATAGAACGGATTTGCCCATAATCTTTCCCAAATAATACCCGACAGGTGTACCTAGGAGGCAGGCGATATAGCCCACAGTGGCCAGCCATAATGCTGTAGATGGATTAAGTATGCTTAATGAAACTTGAAGAAAAAAAGCAGGAATGGGAAATATAACTGCGTCTAGAAACGAATGAATAAACAATCCGAGTGGACCGAAATCCTTTAAAAAATCGACTACGGCTTGAAACATTACCAGGCTCCCTTTCCATCAACTAACCTGCACATAAAGCCTGCTTTTACGAAATATACCGTGTGTAAATTCCACTTATGCTAACATATGCTGCAGCTTGTTGAAAAAGCGCTTTAGCGCTTGATATTTTAATTATAGCATAATTTTTTCGCTTAAGAAGATGATACTTGTCATGTGTTTCATTTCCGCTTCTCTAGTTCCTCTAGACCAAGTGCTTAAGAACGAATACGTGATAACCTGCTTACAGGTTTCAACGTCTTTTTCAGAATATTCCCCCCAAGCATTTTCAATTCTTATGATTATTGATGATTTAGAAAAATTAACGTTGCTAGAAATAAAAAAAAGCTCGTTACGGGGGCCGTAAACGAGCGGAAATTACTACAAAATATAGAGCGGCAGCAGCTACTCCCGAATTTGACGGCGAGAGACACCGCTTTGCTGTGCAGCCTGTATGACGCGTCGCCGTACTTCCTCAACGACTCTCGTGTTGAAGACGCTAGGAACTATATACATTGGGCTCAGCTCTTCATCGCTTATAACGGAGGCAATAGCTTCTGCTGCCGCAAGCTTCATTTCTTCATTAATTGTAGCAGCGCGGCTATCGAGCGCTCCACGGAAAATTCCCGGAAAGCAGAGAACATTGTTAATCTGATTAGGATAATCCGATCTCCCCGTAGCAAAAACAGCGACGATATCCTCAGCTAGTTCAGGGCGTATTTCGGGCTCTGGATTCGCCATTGCGAAAACGATTGGATCTTTTGCCATCGTTGTAATATGCTCTCGCGTCAATATGCCGCCGGCCGAAACGCCTATAAAAACATCAGCGCCGCTTAGCGCCTCAGCTAAACCGCCTGTGATTCGCTCTTCATTAGTATGATTAGCATACCACTGCCACATAGGGTTGTCATAAACACAGTCAGCGGACAATATCCCAGCCCGGTCCACACCGATAATATGTTTTGCTCCTCCGGCGATCAGCATTTTTGTACAAGCGGTTCCTGCTGCCCCGATTCCACAAATAACGATGCGAGCCTCTTGGAGGCTTCGATTTGTCAGCTTCAGCGCATTTAGCAGCCCTGCGTATAATACGACCGCAGTACCATGCTGATCATCATGAAAGACAGGAATATCAAGCTCCTGCTTTAACCTTTGTTCAATTTCAAAGCAGCGAGGGGAGGAAATATCCTCTAAATTAATGCCGCCAAAGGCAGGCGCAATGTTTTTGATCGTTGCAATGATGGTTTCGGTATCCTGCGTGTCGAGGCAGATCGGGAACGCATCGACATCGGCAAATTGCTTGAACAGCATCGCTTTGCCTTCCATGACAGGCATAGCTGCATACGGACCGATATTGCCGAGGCCAAGCACCGCGCTTCCGTCGGAAACGACGGCAACCATATTTCTTTTTATGGTGAGCGTATAAGCTTTGGACGGTTCTTCGGCGATTGCTTGGCATACTCTAGCCACATCCGGTGTATAGACACGGGACAAGTCATCGCGGTTTTGGATCGGCGTTTTCGGCTGAATTGAAATTTTACCTCCAAGATGAAGCAGGAAGGTACGGTCGGATATATGAACGAGCCGAATGCCTTCTAATGATTTCAGCGCTGTCGTAAGCCGTTCTGCTGCGCCATGCTCCGATATTTTCACAGTTAAATCGCGCAAGCTTTTGTTTTTGTCTGTATGTATGACGTCTATGGCGATAATATCGCCTTTGGCTTGTTCGATTGCTGTAGCTGCTCGGCCAAACTGCGCAAGATTCGTATCAATTTCCAACCTCAAAATAATCGTTTTTCCGTCTGTCATCTTCGAACTCATTATAAACAGCTCCCTTCATCAGTTATACTATTTGGATAAGGGCATACAATTTATGCTTCATTCTTATTTTAAAAAGAAAACCGTCACTGCATCAGTCGCAGGACGGCGTTCGGACAACTCGTGGGGTCGTATTGTTGATTGCGTTTGGTAAGCAGGCTGTCTCTAAACTGGCCTGAAGCGTAGGGCTCATGGATAAGCTTGAACCACTTATCGACAGTATCGTTCGAATCGAGCATTTCTCCAAATCCGTTATTGATAAAATATTCGCAGTTCTCTTCTTCTTGTCCAGGAATCGGCTCATAAAACAGCATTGGAATTCCTTTGCTCATTCCTTCTGTGCAGGTCATGCCGCCAGGCTTCGTAATTAGAAGATCGGAGACATCCATCAGCTTGTTCACCTCGCGAGTGAAGCCAAGTATACGAATGTTAGGATGCTGAAAAAGGGGATCGGCAAGCATTTTTTCCTTCATCTTCTCGTTTGAGCCAACGCAGTAAATGAGTTGTGTGCTTTCCCGCCATTTGGTCATATATTCAAGGGCATTGTCCTCGTATAAAATTCCCCAACCGCCGCCCATTATAAGTACGGTCGGCATGTTTTTTAAATCAAATTGCTCTCTAATCTCTTCTTTCTCGTATGTATGCCAGAAGTTGGGGTGAACAGGGATTCCTGTTACTTCAATTCGGTCTGTTGTAACCCCTTTTTCCATGAGCCGCTCTTTCACAAGCTCGCTTGAAACGAGGTATTTATTGACTTCTTGGTTTACCCATGACCCATGTGCATCATAGTCTGTAATAAGCGTATATAACCGTATGTCTAGTCCTAGACGTTTGAGCCGAGCAACGACAGCATTCGGTACAGGATGGGTGCATACGATTAGTTCTGGCTTCAGCTGGGATATGACCTGTGACGTTTGGGTATAAAACACACGATGAAGCGCAAGCTGTGTAAAGCGGTTAAGCGACTTCTTATAGTTGCTGCGGTACATAAGACCGACCATCTTTGGTTGTTTGCTTACCGTTTTGCGATATGCAGATATAATCCACGGACCAAGCACCGGATTAAGGAAATTTCCTAACTCGATGACGCGGGTCTGAATCCCCGGACTTAATTGCTTGAGTCCGACAGCGAGCGCATAGGCAGCTTGGGTATGACCAGAGCCAAAGCCTTCAGAGAGCAGAAGCACTCTTTTCTTACGCATTCATTCCACCTACTTTTCTAATTCCATATTACGATGCAAGTGCGACTAACACAAGTTTTATCCGCTAGGGTTGCGAATAATGTGGTGGATAAATTATCCTAGAATGAAGATGTACACATTATTATTATATGTAACTAAGTAGTCAACTATATTTACATATATTTTACAAGCAAATATAACATAATAAAGTGAGGATGGTTCGATATGGAACGAAATAACCAGGTTGACGATAGTTTGAAAATAGGGGATAACGTTAGAGCTGAAATCCGCTCCGGTCATTATCTAGGTGAGCTTGTTGAAATTAACGGGCCTCGTGCTCTCGTCAAGGTTTTAGCTGTGTTAAAGCATCCTGAGCAAGGAGACCTGCATAATCCTTATAATCCAGACGTGCCTATGTTTCATGAGCGTCGTGCACTAAGCTTTACAGAAAAAACAAATGTTTTGCTGCGTGACGTAAAGCGGCATACAGGCATTATTCCAGAGTATAACGATTCTTTAAGAGCTGCCGCAGAAGCCGAAATTGCTTCAATGGATCGACTGCAGCGCTGGGCGGCCAAAAGCTTGGAGCAAATGCAGCAGCTCTTAAAGGAATATAAATAGCTTTATATTATTTATTAATCAAGACGGTTTTTAGAGTATCGCGATAAATCACTTGGAATTGCAATCCTTCTGATAATGCGGCAAGCGGAACATATAACGTGCTTGCTTTGCCAACGGTATGGATAAAAGCAGGCGGTGCATTCAGTGCTTTAACTGTACCGTTTTCACGGAAAGAGGATTGTCCTACCGTTATATCCACCGCTCGATCGGCAACTTTTATAGTTGCCGTCTGAGCAGCGGCATTCCATTTGGTGGCAGCGCCTAATGCATCTGCAATGCTCCGAAGCGGTACGAAAGTGCGATTTTGAACAACCATTGGTTTATTTGCGCTAATCATTTCTTTTCCATTAACGACAATAGCAAGAGCAGCCTCACTATCCTTTGCTCTTGACTTAATGGTACGATAATCTCCCCAAATGGCCTTCGAAAAGGATTTCCCCATTGCAGCATAACCCGCCCTGCTAGGATGTATGTCCCCTTTTGCAATTGAAGTATAGCTTAGCTCATTATCTATGAAGGAAGATGAGACATTTGCGATTTTAACATTAAATCCTTCTTTTACAAGCCGTTCGATTATCTGATTTAAGCGTTCCCGCAGCTGCTTGATGCTATCCTTCAGAAACAACCGGTCAGCCTCAGGGTAAAGAGGAAAGATGAGTGATCCTACCTTTAATGGAGGAGGTATTGGCAGATATTGATCTGCAATAATGATTTGGGCATTTGGCTGCTGAGAAAGCAGCAATCTTAGAGCAGGCTCAAGCTCCGTCTCGTAATTGTCCAAAGCCTTGTCCAGCACAGCAGTCGTCTCGGCACGATCGGCACCCTTATTTAGCTTGTCGAGAACAGCATACAAGTCGTTGCCGCCTATTGTCATTACGGTTAGATCAGCTTCACTTAAGGCAGAGCGGAGCAGCGATGTTTCAGCAAATATTCGCTCTGCGCGTGGATCGGGCAGTCCACTCTGAATATCAGAGCTTTTTACGCTGACTCCGCTCACAACGGCTTCAATCCATCGCTTTAATCCTGATGTTTGGAGCCCTAGCACCCCATAATTGATGTACTCTGCACGAAGTCCATGGAATAGAGCTTGTTCGTATACATGCTCTACGAAGCCATATGGAATGGATTGTTCGGTAAAGCCATATTCGTAGCCGGCAGTTAATGAATCACCAACCGCGACGATGCGGTAAGTGTGATCATCTTTCTTTTTGTCAACTACAGAGGCAGCATGAGCAGCAGGAGCGTTATTCCCGGCAGTGCTTATACTTAGTGGAGAGATACCGGTTGCAAGCACGATAGCGATCAATACTGACGATGCAGCGCGAAACGCCGCTTTCCTAAACTTGCTATACAATAAGTACACACTCCTCTGTTAAAATAAAAGGAAATAAAAACTGTAGGGTATGCTATGATGATACTCCGCAGATAATCGAAGCTAACGCCTTCCAAAACCATCTTCGATAATTGAATTTGTAGTAAAATAGTGCAAACTATTATGAAAATATTAAATTGATTCCGCTTTGGCCTAATGATAAAATAACAAGATAATCGCTATGACGCGGTAAAGGCCGGGTGTGGTCAATTAAACGTTAACGCTCTATAAGAGACGTTTCCGTTTAGCTTAGGAATGTCAAGGAGCAGGCCGGTGTGCCTCGCTGACTACCATTCTATGATAAAACAAGCCAAAAATGAAGCGTAATGCGTATTCATCGGTGCTTAATTTCAACACGTTCACGCTTACCCAAAAATCTTCTCATAGAAAGGTTGCTCACAATGAAAGAACATATTTTGGGATTGCCGCCGAAGCAGGGGCTCTATGATCCGCAGTTTGAGAAAGACGCATGCGGCATGGGCTTTGTGGCCAACATCAAGGGAATCAAGTCACACAAGGTCATTCGCCAAGCGCTGATGCTGCTCGAGAATATGGAGCATCGCGGTGGTCAAGGCAGCGAACCGAATACGGGAGATGGAGCAGGTATTTTACTTCAAATTCCTCATACATTTTTTGCGGCTGAATTAAAGAAGCAAGAAATTGTACTTCCCGCCGAAGGACACTATGCCGTAGGTATGATTTTTATGCCGCAGGATGAAGAAGCTCGCCGTGCAATTGAGCGTGAAGTGGAAACGATCGTTCAAGAGGAGAACCAATCGGTTATCGGTTGGCGTACGGTTCCAACGGATGATAAGAAACTGGGTGAATCCGCATTAGCTGTTAAGCCTTATGTTCGTCAATTGTTTATCGGCATGAACGACAGCCTGAAGGACAATATGGCATTTGAACGCAAATTATATGTTATTCGTAAGCGCGCTGAGCTTGCGATTCGTTATGCCGGCAAAGAAGGCGGCAATATGTTTTACTTCTCTAGCCTATCCTCCAGAAAAATCGTATATAAAGGAATGCTTACGACAGAGCAGGTGCGTTCGTTCTATACCGAGCTGAACGATGAATCCGTTGTTTCGGCAATGGCGCTTGTACATTCCCGTTTTAGTACGAATACATTCCCAAGCTGGGAACGCGCTCATCCTTTCCATTATATGATTCATAACGGAGAAATTAATACCCTTCGCGGCAATGTGAACTGGATGCATGCCCGTCAAACCTTGTTTGCCTCTGAATTGTTCGGTGATGATATCGAGAAAATCAAACCTGTTATTAACCCAGATGGATCGGATACAGCAATGTTCGACAACACGCTGGAGTTCCTATTCTTGTCCGGTCGTTCAATGGCACATGCCGCAATGATGATGGTGCCAGAGCCTTGGTCCAATCATGAGAGCATGAGCGACGAGCGCAAAGCATTTTATGAATACCACAGCACATTGATGGAGCCATGGGATGGCCCAGCTGCGCTTGGTTTTACTGACGGCGTAAAAATCGGTGCGGTGCTTGACCGCAATGGTCTTCGTCCAGCTCGTTATTACGTAACGAAGGACGATCATATTATTCTCGGCTCCGAGGCTGGAACCGTGGAGATTCCGCCAGAGGATATATTGTACAAAGACCGCTTGCGTCCAGGACGCATGCTGCTTGTAGATACAGAGCAAGGCCGCATCATTTCTGATGAAGAAGTGAAAGCGGAAATCGAGACCGAGCATCCATATCGCGAATGGCTGAATGAGCATCTTGTTGATTTGGAAGATTTGCCGGAAGCTCCTGAGCTGCCAGAACCAAACCATGCTACTGTTCAAATGAGACAGCAAGCGTTCGGATACACATTTGAGGACATTCGCAAAGTGCTTGAGCCGATGGCTGGCAGCGGCATGGAGCCTATCGCTTCAATGGGTTATGATGCACCGCTGGCGGTGTTGTCAGAGCGTCCGCAGCGTTTGTACAATTACTTCAAGCAGTTGTTTGCACAAGTTACGAATCCGCCTATTGATGCGATTCGTGAGGAGATTATTACTGCGACAGGTACTACGATTGGCCCAGAACGCAATCTGCTTAATCCGGAGCCAGAGAGCTGCCGACACATCAAATTGGATACGCCTATTTTGTCTAATGAGCAATTCGCCAAGCTGCGCCATGTGCGCCGTCCTGGCTTCCGTTCCATTACACTCCCGATCTTCTTCCCTGCAAATGAAGGTGAGACGGGCTTGCGCGCTGCGCTTACACAAATGTGTGAAGCGGCTGATCGTGTTATTGCGAAGGGACATAATTTGCTTATTCTATCCGATCGTGGCGTCGACAAGGAAAATGCTGCAATTCCAGCTTTGCTGGCAGTAGCGGCACTGCATCATCATCTTATTCGCCAAGGTACACGGACAAAGGTTGCTATTTTGCTGGAATCCGGCGAACCACGTGAAGTGCATCACTATGCATTGCTGCTTGGTTACGGCGTAAGCGCAGTTAACCCTTATCTTGCATTTGAATCGCTTGACGACATGATTAAGCAAGGTTTGCTTCGCGGCGTATCGCATGATAAAGCAGTGAAAAATTATATTAAAGCAGCCACTAAAGGCGTTATTAAAATATTGTCCAAAATGGGTATCTCGACTATTCAATCCTACCGTGGCGCTCAAATTTTTGAAGCGCTCGGCTTGAAAGAAGATGTGATTAACGAGTACTTCACATGGACACCGTCCCGTATCGGCGGCATCGGTTTAGATGTTATTGCCGAAGAGACGTTGAAACACCATAACCGCGCTTTCGCTGAGCAAGAAGGCGGAGAGAAAGAGCTTGACTCTGGCGGTGATTACCAGTGGCGTAAAGATGGCGAAGACCATTTGTTTACACCGCAAACAATTCATACGCTGCAAATGGCTTCTCGTGCGAATGACTACAAGCTATACAAAAAGTTCTCTGCGCTTGTACAGGGCGAGGACAAAAAACATCTTACGCTTCGTTCTTTGCTCAAGTTTAAGGAAGGCCGTCAAGCCGTTCCGCTTGAGGAAGTTGAATCGCTTGAATCCATCGTAAAACGCTTCAAAACAGGTGCGATGTCATTTGGTTCAATCAGTAAAGAAGCCCATGAGAGTCTGGCTATTGCGATGAACCGCCTAGGCGGCAAATCGAATACGGGCGAAGGTGGAGAAGATCCAGCACGCTTTATACCAGATGCGAATGGCGACTCCAGACGCAGCGCGATTAAACAAGTAGCATCGGGACGTTTTGGCGTAACGAGCAACTACTTGGTTAATGCAGATGAGATTCAAATTAAAATGGCTCAAGGCGCTAAGCCTGGTGAAGGCGGTCAACTGCCTGGCCTTAAAGTATATCCTTGGGTAGCCGAGGTTCGTGGTTCCACGCCTGGCGTAGGACTGATCTCGCCGCCGCCGCATCACGATATTTATTCTATTGAGGATTTGGCAGAGCTTGTACATGACTTGAAAAATGCTAATCCACGCGCAAGAATCAATGTAAAGCTGGTATCTGGTGTTGGCGTTGGTACGATTGCGACTGGCGTTGCGAAGGGCCGCGCAGATGTTATTATGGTCAGCGGTTATGATGGCGGAACTGGAGCTTCTCCAATGGGCTCAATTCGTCACGCAGGTTTGCCGTGGGAGCTTGGTCTTGCAGAAACACATCAAACGCTAATGCTAAACAAATTGCGTGACCGTGTCGTTCTTGAGACAGATGGCAAAATGATGAATGGCCGTGACGTTGCGATTGCTGTATTGCTTGGAGCAGAAGAATATGGCTTCTCGACGGCTCCGCTTATCGTGCTAGGCTGCATCATGATGCGTGTATGCCAATTGGATACTTGCCCAGTAGGCGTAGCAACACAAAATCCTGAGCTTCGCAAAAAATTTATGGGCGATCCTAGCCATGTTGTTAACTACCTGCGCTTCATTGCTGAAGAGCTGCGTGAGATTATGGCAGAGCTCGGTTTCCGTACCATTCAAGAAATGGTTGGACGTGTCGATATTTTGGAAACGAAGCAGCTGCTTGAGCATTACAAAGCAAAAGGTATTGATCTCTCTGGCTTGCTGTACGAAGCTGATCTACCACAGGATGCAGTTCGCTACAATGTTCAAGAGCAAAACCATGGTCTTGAGTTGTCGCTTGATATGCAGCAGCTCGTTCCACTTGCAAAGGCTGCGATTGAGAATGGCGAGCGCGTACGCGGCACATTCCCTATTTTGAACACGAACCGTGTTGTTGGTACGATTCTTGGCAGCGAAGTTACGCGTAAATACGGTGCAGCAGGTTTGCCGGAAGATACGATTTCTTACCATTTTGTCGGAACGGCTGGCCAAAGCTTTGGTGCATTCGTGCCTAAAGGAATCACGTTGTCAATCGAAGGCGATTCGAATGACTATGTAGGAAAAGGGCTATCCGGCGGTAAAATCATTGTAGCACCGTCACCAAAGGCAACTTTTGTGGCTGAGGACAATGTTATTATCGGTAACACAGCGCTGTATGGTGCTACTAGCGGTCAAGCGTATATCCGCGGTGCAGCTGGCGAACGTTTCGCTGTTCGGAACAGCGGCGCAAATGTAGTTGTAGAAGGTGTCGGCGATCACGGTTGTGAGTATATGACAGGCGGACGCGTCGTTATTCTTGGCCTCACAGGTCGTAACTTTGCGGCAGGTATGTCTGGCGGAGTCGCGTATATCTACGATGAGAAAGGCGATTTCTACAATCATTGCAATCTGGAGATGGTATTGCTGGAGCGCCTAGAAGACTCTGTAGATGTTGCTGAACTTCGTGGTTTGATTGAATCACATGTTAAGTATACAGAGAGTGCGATTGGTACCCGTCTATTGAATGATTGGGAAGCATCGCTTTCGAAATTCGTTAAAGTCATTCCTAAGGACTACAAGCGTATGCTTGAACAGATCCGCAAGGTTGAAGATACAGGCTTAGTGGGCGAAGCAGCACTTCTTGCAGCGTTCGAAGCGAACAAGAAAGAGCTTGCACGCGCAGGCGGCAAGTAATTCAGACTTATTTTATAAATCGTATATACGAGTAAAGGGACTGTCCCTGAAGTAGCTTCATTACTTCAGACGACAGTCCCTTTTGTTTTTCGACAAAATGCCACCAAATTAGAAGAAAGCCGCGCCCATTAACCGACATATTCCATCCGCGGACTCGGGTATAATGATGTTAATATATCTATCATTATTAGTAATTTATATGTAGTTGGTCAGAGGTTAAGAGATAAAGTAGAGATGGATAGCGGAGAGGGAGCTTGGGACGCAGCCGTCACTGTACTTGAAATAGATTTCTTGCTAGATAAATAGGCATGAATAGAAATGTAGTCCAGTATTTGAGCTGTAACAAGGATTGTTATTGCTATTAGGTATGATGGAGGAATTAAGCATGGCGATGAATTCAAATGATGCCTCGCGCAACCACATTAGGCTACGCTTCACAGAAGGCGTTAAGGCAGAGCTGCGGCTAATTAGTAAAGATGGACAATTGTTGACACCATCTACGACTACAGTACTTCTACTTAATTTAAGCCAAAATGGTTTATGCTTCTTATCCGGCTTGCAATTACCGATTCAATCCAATTATCTTGTTGAATTTCGAATGACGATTTCGAATGTACAGATTATGATTCGCGGTCGGATCGTTTGGAATTTGAAACAAGATAATCAATTCGCTCATGGCGTGTTATTTGAATGCTCGAATACACTTCGCTCTCTTATTATTGGTGTCATGAACCAAGAAATATTAGAAAGTCAGCCACAGCAGAAAAAAATTCATTATTTATACAGCAGATTATTGAATACAAAACGGCTGTATTACAGTAGTTAACGATCTGATAGGAAGTAGAATTCAATAACAACTTAGAAGGGGGACATGCTTTGAAAATTATTTTGTTATCAGGCGGATCTGGAAAGAGATTATGGCCTTTGTCGAATAGTAGTCGAGCAAAACAATATTTAACTGTATTGGAGAGCCCAAACGGCGGCATGGAATCAATGCTGCAGCGCATATGGCGCCAGCTGGAAGAGTCGGATTTGCAGGAGCATACTCGCATTTCAACTTGCCGTGAGCAGGTGGAGATTTTACAAAGACAGGTTGGTGTAAAAGCACCGCTTATCATTGAGCCTGAGCAGCGTGACACGTTTCCTGCGATAGCGTTATCCGCTGCTTATTTGTATTCAATCGCGGGCGTATCTTTAAATGAAACGGTCATTGTCATACCAGTTGATGCTTATGTAAGCTGTGATTTTTTCTCATGTATAAGAGGACTTCCAAAGCTGATCAGAGAAAGCAAATCTGAGCTGCTTATGGTTGGGACTAAGCCAAGTTATCCGTCAGAGCAATATGGATATATCGTTCCAGAAGCCAATCGGCACAGTAATGAGGATGACAGCTATGAACGTAGAGTACATTCATTCAAAGAGAAACCGTATGAGGCTGAAGCTAATCAATTAATAAAAGGCGGAGCGTTATGGAATAGCGGTATTTACGCTTTCAAGCTTGATTATATGATTACTTTGCTCATGAATCGCAGGCTGCCTATCCATTATGATGAACTATATAAACAGTATACGAAAATTCCTAAATCAAGTTTCGAAATTGAAGTATCGCAAAAAGAAACCTCTCGTTCAGTTATTTGCTACGACGGTGAGTGGAAAGATCTTGGCACATGGAAAACATTATCCGAGGAGCTGGCCTTTGAACGACTAGGCATGGGCGAAATATCGGATGACAGCGAGCAATCCCAGCTCATCAATGAACTGGACATTCCTATCTCCATTATTGGGCTTACGAATGTGATTGTTGCGGCAAGTCCCGACGGCATTTTGGTTACTAGCAAAAATGCAAGTAATGAGCTCGATGCGAAGCTTAAGCTCATGAATGAGCGTCCAAAGTATGAGGAGCGCAGGTGGGGGCATTCCAAAATTGTTGATTCCGTTGTCTTGTCATCAGGAACTCATTGTGTTACAAAGCGGGTTTTTGTTGCAGCTGGCCAAAATATAAGCTATCAAATGCATTTTAAGCGAAGAGAAGCGTGGACCATTATCTCAGGAGAGGGAGTGCTAATTCTGGATGATCTGTACCGTCACGTTGAGCCAGGCGATACCGTATCGATTCCAGAGAGAACGAGGCACAGCCTACGGGCAATTACAGACGTTGAGCTAATTGAGGTTCAAACAGGCAAACAGATTAATGAGGATGACATTATAAGGCTTGGAACGACATGGGATGAAATCACTAGTCAATTAAATAGTGTATAATATGCTGTTAAAGCATGTTTGGGATGGATTGCAAATCGACGTTATGATAGAACTTCTGCCATTTAACGCTTAATGCCGTTTTTAATGTTGAGGTTGATACAATCATTACGAAAGAGAGAGGGAGCGATCTATCGAATGATATGTTCAAAGGACCGTTTTTATTGTGTTAGTTGCGGGGAGATGCTTTTAAGTCCTGAAGCAGATATTTTGTTTCGAACAGGATTTTTCCGAGTGGTACATCCAATGGGTTATTGCTTAACATGCAGCGTGGAGCAGGATAGGCTGGATGCTATAGTAGGATCGCCGGGTAAGACCAGTAACTATGACTATAAAATGTTCCTTCGTGCAGATGCGAAAGTTGCCGAACATGTTATACAGCCCTATCGCACAAATGATAATGAGAGCCTCTGCCCTACAGTTTAACTGTAGAGTGGAGGTGTATTTTTTTGTAAACTACCAATTGTTTCCTTAATCGTTTATAATGAATAGGATTTGGATTTTTGAAGGAGGAGCACAAATATGGATCAGCCTATTGTTAAATTAAAAAATGTAACCAAAAAAATCGGCGGCAGAACGATTATTGATCGCTTAACGCTTGATATCCCACTTGGGGAAGTATTTGGTTTCCTTGGTCCCAACGGCTCGGGTAAAACCACTACGATTCGAATGATGGTTGGCTTAATGTCGCTCACAGATGGTGAAATCACTATTGGAGGACATAGCATTACGAAGGAATACGAAAAGGCAATTCGCCATGTTGGAGCGATTGTTGAGAATCCTGAAATGTACAAATACTTGAGCGGCTATGATAATTTAATTCATTATGCACGAATGATTCCAGGCATTACAGAGCATCGTGTTCATGAGGTTGTTAAGCTCGTTGGTCTTGAAGGGCGAATTCGGGATAAGGTGAAAACCTATTCGCTCGGCATGCGGCAGCGGCTTGGCGTAGCACAGGCTATTTTGCATAAACCTCAGCTGCTTATTTTGGATGAACCTACAAATGGCTTGGATCCGGCAGGGATAAGAGAGCTACGTGACTATTTGCGCATGCTTTCCAAAGAAGAAGGTATTGCTGTATTTGTATCGAGCCACTTATTATCTGAAATGGAGCTTATGTGTGATCGTGTCGCGATCATTCAAAATGGCAAGCTCATAGACGTGCGAACCATTAAGGGCGAGCATGCAGCTAAAGTACATAACCGTGTTATTATTGAAGTGGACAGTCAGCAGGCAGCGATGGATGTGCTGTTCACATCTGGCTTTACTGCGGTGCTTGAAGGCAAAGATGCCATAGCAGTTGAAACGGATAAGGAAAACACAGCTGCCATTAATGCTTCTCTCGTTCATGCTGGAATCAAGGTTTATGGCATTCGCGTACAGGTTAAGACACTTGAAGACCAATTTTTAGAAGTGACAGGAGGGGAACGAATTGGGTAATTTTTTGCCGCTTATTCAAAATGAGAACATGAAAATTTACCGTCGTCCTCGCACATGGGTGATGACCGGCATATTGATTTTGTTAGTACTGGCTATTTCTATTTTATGGGTAATATTTGGTGGAAGAGATGCCTCGATGTGGGATGTTGCTTTTATGGAATCCTCCATTTTGTTTCTGCTCGTTACGATCTTTACCGTAGTAATCGCTGCTGGCGGCGTTGCTGAGGAATTTACGAGTGGCACCATCAAGCTTCTGCTTATCAGACCTTGGTCACGCTCGAAAATATTGTTGTCTAAATATATTTCGATCATGATATTCGCTCTTTTGCTTGCTATTGTACTGTTTGCTACGACGATATTCGTGAACTGGATTTGCTTCGGCATTAATGCGTCGCCGGATATAAAGCCAACCTTCGTTGGAGATGAAGGAACAAATCCATTTTCGTATATGCTTAAGTATTATGGCTTAACGTTAATTTCGCTTGTTGTTAACGTAACGCTTGCGTTCATGCTCTCTACTGTATTCCGCAGCAGCGGTTTAGCAATTGGTATGGCATTGTTTCTTCTTCTAGGCGTGAACAGCTTTATTGGTTTAATTGCGATGCTCGATTACAATTGGATCGATTATCTATTGTTTATTCATTTGAATCTAACGCAATACTTGGATGGAAATCCGATGAGAGAGGGCATGACCTTAGGCTTTTCGCTTGTGGTGCTCGGTGTTTATTATGCTCTTTTCATCGCCATTACATGGTATACCTTTAAGAAACGCGATGTTGCAGCTTAGACTTTAGATGAATTAAAAAAGCCGTTTCTATACATGCTGCTTCTTCGGAAGACATGCACGTGTAGAACGGCTTTTTTGCTGTATTATCCTGCTTGTCGAGATTTCTCTTTGGATTCTTTAATTACTGTTTCTTTACCGGTGATGTGTGGTGGATCGGATTCTACTGGCACACGATTTTTGCTGTCAGCTGCTTGCTCCATGTAGCAGTTACCATTCAGCTTGCCGCCATCTTGAATGATCAGTGTTTGGGTTGTAATTGCCCCCGTTAACGTGCCGGAGGAAGTAATGATCAGCCTCCCCTTGGTGACGATATCTCCGAAAACCTTTCCTGCAATGGTAATATCACGCGCCGTAATATTCGAGCGAGCAAGACCACATTCTCCAATGATGACGTCAGCTTTGCATTCGATATCGCCTCGGTGCTCCCCTTCAATGCGAAGACTTGCTTCACAAATTAGCCGGCCCTCGCTTATCGTGCCTTGGCCAATTAATGTATCAGTGGCTGCCAGCCGCTTATGGTCCTTGAACATAAACATTAATCCTCCTTTATTAATGACAAAAATGGTAAAGGGTTAACAGGCTCGTTTTTCTGCATAATTTGAAAATGCAAATGCGGGCCAGTGCTTCTGCCGCTCGATCCGAGCAAACCGATCTTTTCGCCTCGAACGACGGTGTCGCCTTCTTTCGCTTCGATTTCCTTTAAGTGCATATAAGCGCTTTGCAGGCCTCCGAGATGATCAATGATAATATACTTGCCCAGTGAGTTATTGAAGCCAGTGTCCGATACAGTGCCGTCTGCTGCGCTAAATATGGGATCTCCTAGCTTGCCAGTGATGTCTAGTCCAGCGTGGAAAGCCGTTCGTCCGGTAAAAGGATCTCTTCGATAACCAAATCCAGAGGTCAGCATTTTGGAGCGTGTCGGCCAGCCGGAAGGATAAGCATCAACGGAGACTCGCGTCGCTTGTGCGAGCTGCAGCGTCAACGTTAATGAATCCTCCATCGTCTCGACCATCCGCTGCAAATCGGCGAGATGAAGTCCTGTTTCCTGTGCGAGCAAAACAAACTGTTTGCTTTGCTTCGAATCGTTAAAGCTCCGATTTCCTGTTGAGGAAGTATCGGAAAGAATTTTTACAGTTGTCTCACTTTTGTCTATTGGCGTCACATAGGTAGAGGTTTCAAGTTTACTGCCATAGTTTGCGATAAATTGCTTCAGCTTTAGTTCGAGCTGCTGCAGATCATCGATTTTCTCTTTCATTTCATTTGCTTGCTCTGACAATCCGATTATTTCTTGCTGCAGCGAGACAATAGCTTCGTTTTTATCGGAAACGGTTTGGGCAAATAGTTCGTCTTGTTGTGACATCTGTTCTTCCAATTGGTTCATTTCATAGGCCGACTTTATTTGGAGCCCCGCAATACAGCCCGTAACCGCTATTACTACCGCCGTTGGAGCGGCAAAGACCGATCGCTTTGAAACGTGAAACTGTTTAACGGTTTTGTCAGCGCCGCGCAGCACGACAAAAGACCATTTTGGCTTCTTGACTCGTTTCAATAGACTTCTCCTTTCTATTTAAGATTGGCTATAAACGATCAGAACGTTCTATTGCTATTTATTCTTAAACGAAGTAAAACATGCCATAAAACTTGCGTGAAACATACAAGAAACTTGCGTGAAACTTGTATGAAACGAGAAAGACTGCCCGTCGCACATGAATTGTGCAAGCGGGCAGTCTTTGTAATACGAGATCATTACAACACTTTATTGTGCCGAAGCAAGCTCGATTTGGGCTACTGCTTCCTCAATACCTGGTGTCATTGCAAATGTACGTCCTTGCTGCTGCTCGGCTGGAAGTGAAGCTAGCTGACCGATTCTTCTTTTAACTTCGTTAGAGAGATCGACAACCTGCTGAGCATATTGTTTTGCTTTAGCTTCATCCTTTTCTGTAAGTGCAGTTTGATTTGCTTTAGCGTATGAGGTTATCGCAGCTTCATATAGATTGATATCCCAAGGGAATTTTTTGACACCTTCATTAATCGTTGCGAGCGACTCTTCAAAAAGTCCTTTTTCTTGCAGAAAACGATATTCCGACATTAGAAGGCTTCGATTATAAGGATCATATTTTCTGCCTTCCTTAACCGTACTAAGAGCTTGGTCAAGGAATGTAGCGGTGTTCGTTTGCTTATAAGCCTGCTCCAGCCAGTCAGCTTTCGTTAGCTTATAATAAGGCTGTGTTGGTGAAGACTTAATGGCACGATCAAGTATAGGCAGAAGTTGTTCTAAAGAAGTTTGCTGCCCAACTGCCAAATCGATAGCTTTATTATAGTTACTAGTTGCGTTTGTTTCTCGGATGGCAATGACAAGAAGGAATATAGACAATAACGCCATAACCGCTGGATATGCGATTTTTGGCCAAGATTTATTAAGCTTGCCATTCATACGTTCGATTATTAGCTTGTGGCTATATGGAGCAAGCATACAACCGAGAGAAATAAAGACGAGAGAGATAATATAAATATAGCTCATATCAAAATCGATCACACTGTGGACTAGCAGCGCCAAAGAAAAAATGAAAAAGACAAAATGGCTGCCTCTAAGCTCGGGATAACGAATAAAGGATCGGATGTATAAAAAATATACAAACGCGAGCAGTCCGACGACTGCTAGTAGACCAAGCCAACCGCTCTCCACAAGAACTTGTACAAAGAAGCTATGTGCTTGTCTGCTCCAATAAGGGTTATTCTGATATTGCTCAAACATGGCTTGCCAAGCGCCGCCACCGCCTCCAAGCAGCGGGTAATCCTCAGCTACACGAAGACCGTCTTTGTAAAAGGTTAAACGTTCCAAAACGCTGTGCTGTTGGAGGTTAATATTTTCAAAGCGTGCAGCAATTTTGTCAGGAAGCAAGCCGCGAATAGCGCTGCTGCCAAGAAGGCTGACCGCTGCTACAGCAGTAAGTACGATTGTAATGACAGGCACAGCCGCAAAAGACCATTTGTACGAAGAAAGCTTGGCAAGCTTCGTTTCTAGGAAATCAGCAGCTTTGGCATGATAAAGCATAATAAGGCCAGTAACAATGAGCAGGCCGAGCAGAAGTAATCCCCAGCCCTGCATAGGCAGTGAGCTGAACAAGGAAATTGTACTTGGCGCTTTCGTTTCAGTAGGTTGAACTAGTGTAGCTATTTTATCAGCAATCGTTGTTAGTTTTCCAAGGACAGCCATGGAAACCACTACAGATACGCCCATAAACACGATGTATGTAATTTGCTTCGTTAAGCGTAAGAAAGGCAGCACAATAAGCAGCATAACTGGAATAATAACAATTGCACCGCGTGAATAAGTGAGCATGAATGAAATCCAAATCGGTACAAGCATGGCAGCATGAATGATTCTTGCAGATGGACGCACGCAGTGAACTGCATAATACAAACTAACTAGAAATAAAGCGACTAGGAAGCCGGCGTATGAGTTTGAGTATTGGAATACCGACGAAAGGCGGTAGCCATCATGTGCAAGCCATAGCGCATCCTTATAATAGAGTTGACCAAAAAGGTTGAGTAAACCAAATAGAACGATTAAATAAGAAGAGAGCATAACCGCGTATTCAATTGTTTTGCGGGTTAGCTTATTTTCTGCAAAATACAGAGCGCCTATGAATAAAGCAGCAAGTAGGAAAAATACGAGAGTCATAAACTTCGCATAATAGGTTGAAACCGCCTGTAATGATGACAACCAATAAATGAATGGAAGCAGCATGACGGCAATCGACAAAATTCCACGATAACTGTTCATCTGTGAGTTGCGATACACATAAAATGCAGTAAAGGCAAGCATCACGTAAGCGAAGATGAGTGCTACATAAATTGGGCCTTCAAAGCTTAATTCGTAACCGTTAAACAATGCTCTCTCATAGGGGAAGATGACTAGAAATAGAGCGATTCCAATAGCCCCAATCCACCTCAAAAGCGCAAAATCAGCATTTAAAGTGTTCGTATTCCTTTTTGATTTGTTTCGTGCACTCATTCGTATGTACTCCTCATCCATCGTTATGTAGATATGAAACAATTAGCTTTATTTGTATTTTAACAAATGGGGGAGTAGATTACTATATTAGGAGATGTGATTTGTATGTAGTTTACAAATTTGTAGAATATGAGGTTTTGTCGAAATAGAGAGGAAATCGGAAAAATTCTACAATTTATTCGGTGTAAAGGTAGAATAAGGTGTTAATGTGGGAGGAATTTTGGTAAGATAGCAGGGGTGGATTCGGAGTTTTTTTTGAATAGTACATTTAGTTTAAACGATGATTATTTTAGAAGTGTGAAAAGAAGATTTTTATAAATATAAGAAATTCCTTATAAACATGTGAAAATATTTTATTAATAATATAAAACAATAAATTAATTCATTAACTATTTTTATCATGTTGAGAATAATTCAAATGAGTTTTTAAAAAGGGGATATAATATGACTTTTTTAAGGTACTTTAAAGATATTTACAAAGACAGAAGAACTGTATTCGAATTATCAAAAAAAGACATTTCTTCACGTTATCTGGGTTCAACTCTTGGAGCCTTTTGGGCTTTCGCTCATCCTTTATTATTAATTATAACTTACTGGTTTGTTTTTCAGATAGGTTTTAGATCTTTCCCAATAGGTGAATTTCCTTTTATATTATGGTTATTAGCTGGTATAGTTCCATGGTTTTTCTTTTCGGAGAGTGTTTCGTCTGCTACATCTGCAATAGAGCAGAATAGTTTCTTAGTCAAAAAAATTGTGTTTAAAGTACATTTGCTTCCAGTTGTTAAAGTGGTATCTGCATTTTTTATACATATCGTTTTTTTAAGTATTACTTTGTTAGTGTTTATTTTTTATGGTGTTGGAGTGGATTTATATCTTTTACAAGTAGTCTATTACACCGGTGCCCTATTTCTACTAGTTATCGGTCTAACCTGGCTATCCTCAGCATTAAATGTTTTTTTAAAAGATGTTGGTCAAGTGATTGCGATTATATTACAATTTGGATTTTGGTTAACACCAATATTCTGGTCATATTCAATGGTTCCTTCAAAATACGATCTGATATTTAAATTAAATCCTATTTTTTATATTGTTCAAGGATATCGCGATTCCTTTATTAATAAAGTATGGTTTTGGGAGCATTATAAAATTACTCCTTATTACTGGTTGATTACAATAATATTATTGCTGGTCGGTGCAAGGTTATTTAAAAAATTAACCCCACATTTTTCAGACGTACTTTAAAGGAGCTAATATATGATTACAGTTCAGAATCTATCAAAGATATACAAAATATATGATTCACCAACACATCGTCTAAAAGAAGTTGTTTTTGGAAATATCAAACAATTACACAAAGAATTTCATGCGTTGAAAGATGTTGGTTTTGAAATTAAAGAGGGAGAAACAATAGGGATAGTAGGTAAGAATGGTTCGGGGAAATCTACTCTATTAAAAATTTTAACAGGAGTTCTCAATCATACAAGCGGTAATGTAGTTGTAAATGGTAAAATTTCGGCGATTTTAGAATTAGGTGCCGGTTTTAATGTTGAATATAGTGGAATGGAGAATATTTATCTTAATGGTACACTCCAAGGGAAATCAAGAAAAGAGATAGACAACATACTTCCCAAAATATTAGAGTTTGCTGAAATAGGTGAATTTATTTATCAACCAGTAAAAACGTATTCAAGTGGGATGTTTGCCAGGTTGGCATTTGCAGTAGCGATAAATGTAAATCCAGATATTCTAATTGTAGATGAAGCATTAGCTGTGGGAGATATGAAGTTTCAAACAAAATGTTTTAAAAAGTTTGAAGAGCTGAAAAATCAGGGAGTTACGATTCTCTTTGTAGGACATGATGTATCCAGCATTAGAAAGTTTTGTGACAGAACAATTTGGCTGCATCAAGGCAAATTAATTGCTTTTGGTGATACTCTTAGTGTAACAGCAGAGTACATGGAATTTATGAATACAGAAGATGAAAGTGAACCTGTAAATAAACTACAAATAGAAAATCTGAAAATAGAAGAAGCAGAAGCAGAAGCTAATATATTTGAACAAATCATCAATAGATGGGGAAGCCAACCTAATCTATTAAAATCAGTACAGGTTATTAACGAAAAAGGTCGAGAAACGAGTGTAATTAAACATGGTGAAACTATCCGGATAAAAGTCAAGTTTAAATTGCCAGATATAGCGGATCTCACGAATGTGAGTGTTGCTCTTTCCATAAAAAATACAATGGGATTGGATCTACTTGTATTTACAACTAAAGATGATGATGAAATATCAATTTCTGAAGTAGATGTGAATGGTGAAATCACTTTTGAATTTGTGAATTTTTTTGTTAATGGTGATTTTGTACTAGTAGTTGCAATTGAGGATAGAAGTCATATACAACCGCAATATTTTGATTATATCGAGGGCGCTGCTTATATTAAATCAATTTCAGATAAACAGTTATTTGGTATAATACATACTCCAGTTAGGAAACAATTGCGAAAGTAGAGAGTGATGGAAATGAAATTTACAGGCTCTAATATTAATAGTGTGGACTATTGGGATAATAGGTTTATTCATAATTGGGAAGAAAATGCAGGTAAATTACAGACACTATATTTTTATAATATAGCATTGCAATTAATTCCGGACTGGATGCATGTACAATTAAATAGTGGAATTACTTTAGCAGACATTGGATGTGCTGAGGGAGATGGTGTTGATTTATTTTCAAAAAAATACCAAAAAAGCAATTTTGTTGGATTGGATTTTTCTAAAGAAGCAATAAAAAAAGCCATTGAACAGTTTCCAAATAATAAATTTTTCGCTAAGGATATTAAAGATATCACTGAAGAGTATGATGTTGTATTTAGTTCAAATACATTGGAACACTTCTATGATCCATTTGAAATGTTAGACTATTTACTTAAATGTTCGAAACAATATGTGATTTTATTATTACCATTTCAAGAACGAGATAGATTTGATGAACACTTTTATACATTTGAATACTCCGATTTTGAATTGAAACGTGGAAATTTTGAGTTGGTTTATTCATATGAATATGATTGTTCAAAAAAAGATAATATTTTTTGGTTAGGTAAACAAATTTTATTAATATACAAGCGATGTGATTTTGAACCGAGTTATCAAGTTAAGATGAGCCAACTTATTGGTGGTCTTTCTGAAGATTATGATGAGATAAAAGAATTGAATAAACAAAAAGAATTAATGATTAAAGAGTTGAAAAAAAGAAATGAGCAACAAGAAATTAGAATTGGAAATTCAGAAAAACATAACAACGATTTGATAGGAATAATAAATCAAAACAATCAAATAATCGAAAAAATGATAACTGAAAAGGATGAGACAAATCGTTTAATTAGCTTGCTAGAACAACAACAATTATTGATAGAAGAACTAAAACAAGAGAAGGTAACTCTTTCCAACCAATTAACACACAATCTTGGTCTGTTTAATGATGCCCAAATTGAGTGTGTTGACCTGAATAATAAGGCAAGAGAGTTGCTTCAGGAACGAAAGAGTCTAATTGAAGAAAATGAATATTTTAAGAGACAAGAAGAATGGCTAAAAAGTGAGAATTATAACTTGTCAATGGATCTAAATAATTTATATCGATCTGATTTTTGGAAAATTTCCAGAAAATACTATTCTTTTAGAGATAAGACACCAATCATAAAACATATATTTAAATCTTTAAAAATAATAAAAAACAATGGAATGAAATCCTATTTTCAACTTGTAAAACACAAAATGAAAAAACAGCTCAATGAACAACAGATTAACCCTGATGATAGGATACGTTTACTTGAAGTTTACAAACAATTGGTTATTAGTGAGGAAAAAAATGATATTCGTGGGATAGCAATCATTCCATCTGCGTTTCCATTTGATGAGCTTTATAACCAAAGAACTATTAATTTAGCTAAATATTTATCAAGTAATAAAATTGCAACCTTGTTTATAGTTTGGCAATGGGAACGTGACGAGGTAGTTGATCAATCATATGATGAGGTTTATCCTCATGTTTTTACAATTCCTATGTATTCGTTTATGGATTCCTTAGCTGATCTTAATGAAGTCAAAGTAATTAAAGAAAAGTATGCTTTTTTAAATATTCCCTCAAATAATTATGTTCATATTATTAAAGATCTTAGAATGAATGGTTTTAGCATAGTATATGACATTATGGACGAATGGGAGCAGTTTGCATTAGTTGGGCAAGCGCCTTGGTATAACAAAATTGCCGAGGAAAGTATGTTGTTACAAGCTGACAAAGTAGTAGCAGTATCACAACCTCTGGTAGAAAAGTTTAGTTATTTACGTAAAGACATAATCTGTATTGGTAATGGCTATTATGAAAATCTCATTGGAAAATCTAATATCGTAAATAAGAAAAAGAACAAGCACAGCATAATGCATGTAGGGTATTTTGGCCATTTGACTGAATCATGGTTCGATTGGAATTTGATATTTAATTTATTAGAGGATAAAAGTGTATTCCTACATCTTATAGGGTATGGTGCTAGCGAAGAGACTATTTTGAAGTTAAAGACATTTTCGAATGTGAAATACTATGGAAAAATAAAACCTAATGAATTAGAAAATTACGTGAAGTATTGGCATGTAGGGATTATCCCGTTCATTAACAGTCCTTTATCACAGGCAGTTGACCCAATAAAAATTTATGAATATCTTTATTTTGGTTTGCCGACTGTCGTAACCGGCATTAGTCACTTAAATTCTATACCATTAGTTAAAGTGTCAGAAAATGATGTTCTTAAATTCAGATATTTAATTAATGAAATGTATGAATTAAGTACTGGTGAAGATTATGATTATAATCAACTCTCAGAATTTTTGATAGAATCTACATGGGATGAGCGTTTTAATGAACTATTAGCATCCACAAAGGATAATATATATGCGAGGTTATATAAATAATGGGTATAAAGCGAGTTCTAAGTGTTTATAAATGGGCAACTATGGGTGGAGTGGAAAGAGTACTTCTAAATAGGGCACATGCAATACAGGAAGCTGATTTGAATATTCAATATGATGTGTTTTTTTTTCATGATAGTGGTGGGAAAGAGAAGTTTCGAGAATACATAACAAACAATGGACTGGACTCTATAGTTAATGTAGTAGAGGTTATTAACCAAGATTATGACGTTATATTTTCTATTGATACGCCTGAAATATTAGACATAGTTGATGCAAGTAAAACTTTTATTGAATGTCATACATCTTATGAGAAAAACAGAACATATTTAAAAACTCTTCCATCCAATATTAGAGGTATACTGGTACCTTCAGAACACTTTAAACAAAGTATTATTTCTGAAGTGAATTTAGATTTGAAATCAAAGGTTAGAGTTCTCTCAAATAACGTCTATACACAAAGTAATAGTACGCAACATTCTAAAATATACATGAAGACACCTATACTTTATGTAGGGAGAATTGATAGATTGAAAAATGTTGAAGATATATTAAAAATATTTGTGCAATATAATGAAATTCATGGTGATCAACTAATACTTATACTAGCAGGCAATGTGATTGAACATGAGATTGATCTAGAAACACTATTAATGAAATATGGCATACAAGATAGAACAATATATTTACCTCCTTTAAACTTCGATAAGGTTTGGGATTTATTGAAATTTGTAAAAAGTCAAAGAGGAGTATTTATGTCAGCTTCATTACATGAAAGTTTTGGTCTTTCTGTAGCAGAAGCTATGGCGTTTGAAATACCAGTTTTATTATTTAATAACGTTGCTCATAGTAATTTAGTAAAACATAATGATGAATTTCTATTTGACAGAAATAGTAAAGAGAAAACTGTTGGGAAATTATTTAATATCATTGAAAACTATGAAGTTAGTAGTGGAATAGTAGAAAAGTATTCGTTAATGCTTCAAGACGAATTTATGATTGAATTCAAAAAAATAATTTCATAAGGGGTATATTTTTGAATCCTCCTAAAATGTTGTATCTAATGCATGTTCATTGGAATTGGATAAAGCAAAGACCTCATTTTTTGTTTGAAGAGATGACAAAGCATTATTCTGTTGATTTATATTATGTGAACAGAGTATTCCACAAAAACAAAATTAATAATGAACGTAAAGGTTATAATGAATATACAGTTAATGAATTATATAAATTACCTTATTCATCAAGGTCGAACGGAATAAGATTTTTAGAAAAAAGTATTAATAGCAGAAGTTTTAGTGGAATAAAAGAGTATAACTATATATGGATTACATCGCCAGTGATAATGCAATTAATACCAGATGGATTTCTTGATAATAAAATAGTTATATATGATTGTATGGATAACTTTATGGCTTTTGATATTAATAAGGAAAATTATCATGTAAATATAAAATACGAAATCGATCTTATTATGAAATCTAGTGTTGTTCTTGTTTCATCGAATTTCTTGAAACAAGTATTAATTAATTCATACGGGCAATATTTACGTAGTGAACCAATAGTTATCAATAATGGAATCTCAAACATATTTATTAATCAAAACATAATGAATTTGCCAGATACCCATGATCATTCCTTTTTAAATATTATGTATATCGGTACCGTTGCTCGATGGGTAGATATTAATTTAATAATGAGATTATTGGATAGATTTGCGAATATAATAATTACATTAGTTGGTCCCATAGAACTCAATATACCTACACATGAGAGGTTAGTGGTTATTGGACCTGTTGAACATCATTTATTACCTGAGTATGCTAAAAAAGCAGATGCTTTTATTATGCCATTTATTTTAAATGATTTAATTTTATCCGTTAATCCAGTTAAAATATATGAATATTTAAGTTTTTATAAACCAGTTATCAGTATTAAGTATGATGAAATGAATCAATTTGAAAACTTTATACATTTATATTCAACAGACGAAGAATTATTTGGAATTATTAATAATATCGAAAGTCAAATAATTGATGAAAAAAAGAGAATCGAAATAAGAAGATTTCTTGAGATGAACACTTGGGAAAAAAGATCGCAAATAATAAAGGGAATATTTGATAGCATATAATACAAAAATATTTTTGTGATTAAACAGCTAGTTCTGAAGGGGATTTAAGAGATGAGGCAAAACTCTATGAGTAAGGTGAAATATGTTTTTGTGATTATGATTTTTTTATCATGCTATCTTCATATGTATTTTTTATATCATAATCCTGGACAAAGTTTTAATAATCCTGAAGTATATGATGCTTCTTTAACTGAAGTATATGGTGATAAAGTTCTTAAGTATGGTTCTTTTGATGCTGTTTATTACTCAATAACAGCGGAACAACTTCTATCTAAAGGGTTTCTTGGTTTTGCTTCTACAGCACCGAATGCGTATGTAACTCCTGGTCAACCAGTTTATCTTGCAATCATATTTGGAATCGCTGACTTAACAGGAGGTGATCATTTATTATTTGCAAAAATAGCGAATATGTTACTTAGTATTGCAACTTCAGTATTAATGTTTTACATCGGTTTTAATATTTTCGGGAAAATATGGGTAGGATTTCTTTCTGGATTTGGATACATGTTATATTTCCCCCAGTATCATTATTTTAGAGCATTGTTAACGGAAATTCCTGCTATTTTTTTGTTTTGTTTATCGTTACTCTTGTTTGTTTTAGCAATTAAGAAAAATAATGCTAAATATCACATTCTGTTTGGAATAATCTTCTCAATATTGCTTATGTTTAGACCAAGTCCTGCTCCACTTGTATTAATTGGTATAGGTATTATTGTATATAATAATAGTGTTAAAAACAGTTTGAGAATAGCTATTCTTTGGTTGATTGGGCCCATATTAATTATTGCACCCTGGGTAGTGAGAAATTTGATAGTACTTAATGAGTTTATTCTATTTTCAAGTCAAGAAAATCCTTTATTTGCGGGTACTAACCCATTCGAATTAGAGGATTATGGTGAAATGATGAACAAAGCAAATGAAATGGGAATTTCTCAAAAAGAAGCGGCACATTTGCGCATAGAAGAAGGATTCCGTAGTCATCCAGCATTGTGGATAAGTTGGTATGTATTCGGTAAAACGATATATTTGTTCCAAAGGCCATCAGCTATCTCATTATATATGAATAACAATTCATTCTTTGTTAAACCAATATATTTATATCACTACATGACAATCATCTCTGCAATATTCGCAACCGTTATCTTTAGAAAAAGAGGAAGTGTGTTCTGTCTTTCTTTAATGATAATCATGTATATAGCAGTTTCAAATGTATTTATCGTTAATGATAGATATGGTTTTTTTATCATGCCGATCTTCATCTTGCTTGGTTCATATATGATATATATATCTGTTAAACATTACAAAGATTTCATATCTTCTTTGTCAAAACATTTTAAAGCACGATTAAAGTGGGATTAATTATTAAATTACCTCATTACCTCATGAAAATCCTTAAAAGTAAGGAGGGACAATGAAGTTGTGTAAAGTGGATGAGAATAATGTTGATGTACTAATGGCTACTTATAATGGTGAAAAATATATAGCTGAACAAATAGAATCAATATTGAATCAAACATATAAAAGTTTTAAATTAATTATTTCAGATGATTGTTCTAATGATAATACTTTAGAGATCATTCAACATTATTCAAAATTAGACAGTAGAATAATATATCAAACTAATAGTTCTAATATTGGAGTTATCAAAAACTTTGAAAAGTTAATAGGTCTTTCAAATTCTAAACATTTTATGTTATGCGATCAAGATGATGTTTGGTATCCTAATAAAATTGAAAAATCTTTAACAGCAATTTCAAATAACGAAGTATTATTAATGTATTCTGATCTAGAAATCGTGAATTCTCAGTTAGTAACTCAAGCAGATTCGTATTGGAGAAGAAAGAAGATTAAACCAATAAAAGGGGAACAATGGAGATTGTTATTGAGTCTAAATATTGTGACTGGTTGTACAATTATAGCAAGGAGAGAGTTAAAAAACTTAGTTCTACCATTCCCAAATCACGTGGAAATGCATGATTCGTGGTTAGCTTTAGCGGCATCCACGTCAGATGGAATTGATTTTATTGATGAATCTTTACTAATGTACCGTCAACATCAAAATAATTATATTGGTATCGTTAATAAAAATAAATTATATGAATCAAAAAAATATAACGATTTTCTTCAACTTAGAAGTGCATTTCTAATTGAAAAGGAAACGCAATTATTATCATACGCCAAACATATTAGCAATAATGAATTTAAAGTAAGTTCTGAACAGCTATCAAAAATTTATAGATTGTCAGGAAAAATAAAGTATTTTAATTGCTCCTTAAGTATGTTATATACTAAACTTCATTTTCCTAGCCAAGGATTAAGTAGGAATTTATGGTGGATATTCTATTTGCAATTTCCTATATTTAGTTTTATTTTAATAAAGTTAAGGTCTATCATTAGGAGTTTTTAACGCTATTTAGAGGACTTTGTATTCGTTGTTAAACTATCACGAAAAATGAAAGCATACATGATCTATACTATTCTAAGTTGGCTTTATTGAAAATGCTTGTATTTAAAATATTTTTTGTAGTTGGTTTACTATAATAATACTCTAGCTGTTATCATTATCTTAAATGCAATCTTCAAGCTGAATTTCGAAAGTATACAGTAGTAAGCTTTAGAAATGCAAAATAGCAGTCGTTTCTTACATCAGATTTGGGGGTAGATTAGTATTCATCTAAAGGTGCTCCTTTATTAGGATGATGTTGTATTTGCAAACATCATTCTATTAATGATGCGAGGCCCTATTCCTTTTGTTTGAGGATTTATTTTGAATTTCAGGTTCAATACAAATTGATAGGAGAGGGACTGCTTGGGAGTACGAATAAATGAAATTGATCTAGTTAGATTTATAGTTACTTTGAGTGTCATTGGTATACATGTATCGGCAGGATATGTGACATCTGAATCTATAGCAGCAGTTTGGAATAGTTCAATGTCATTTGCAGTTCCTATTTTTATAATGTTATCGGGATTTGGCTTAATGGCATCTGAATCAGGAAAACAAACTAATTACTTAATTTTTCAAAAGAAGAGGTTACCTAAAATTGTATTACCCTATGTATTTTGGAGTGTGTTTTATTTCCTTATATATAAATTCTATCATCCTACTGTTGAAAGTCTCGGGGAATCTTTTTACAGATTACTAAATGGTTTAATATATGGTAATACCATATACCATGTATACTTCTTGGTAATATTGATTTTTCTATACTTATTATTTCCACTAATTAAACTTGTTGTCATAAAGAATCCGTTAATTACCTTTTTGTCCTCCATTGTCCTTTTTTTTCTTAGCAACATTTATTCTACGTTGATATTCAATAAGTTAGGGATATTTGGTTTCTATCAACCTCTTAACTGGTTAGTATATTTAGTTTTAGGTATGATTACATATCAAAGATATAATTTAATACGTAGCATTATATATAGAAAAGAAATATTTGTTATGTTGGTATGGCTAATTGTGTTTATGTTTTTTTATCAACAAAACAATGTGGCACTACTAGCTCAATTCAACGATTTGTATTTAAAGGCATTCTATTCCATTGTTTCTTTCTTCTTACTAATAGGAATAGGAATTCAGACTTATGAATTAAATTCTCGATTTAAAAGTATTGTGGCATATGTTTGTAAATATTCATTTCTTTTATATTTAATGCACCCAATAGTGCTTCTTCATAAAGATATAATTTCAATTGAATATCCAGATCTTCTAATAGTACTTGATGGACTTAAAGGAATGACGATTCTATATATAGCAACAATTGTTCTGACTCTATTTTTAGCGATATTATTTTCAAAAATACCGTTTACATGGATGTTTGGTGGAATTAAACGCAAGCAATAATAAATTAACTACTAAAGACTGATTATTAATAAAGTCTCGATTAGTTAGTAGTAACAAAGTCTATTTACTCATATACCATTCGATGTCTTTTCAGAGTAACATGTAATTTTTACTAATAATATTTGGATTGACGAGTACGGATAACAGAAAGGAGGGTTTATAAATGAAAGGAATCATTCTAGCAGGTGGAACTGGTTCACGCCTATTTCCCTTGACGAAAGTAACAAACAAGCACTTACTTCCAGTTGGACGTTACCCTATGATCTTCCACGCAATAGCTAAGTTGAAAGAAGCAGCTATTGAAGACATACTTATAGTAACAGGGAAAGAACATATGGGTGATGTTGTGAACCTTTTAGGGAGTGGTAAAGAGTTTGGGCTTTCTTTTACATATAAGGTTCAGGATGAAGCAGGTGGGATAGCTCAGGCGTTAGGTATGGCAGAACGATTCGTCAACAACGAACGAATGGTTGTCATTCTTGGCGATAATGTTTTTAGTAATTCAATCGTATCATTTGTTGAAGGTTTTGAAGATCAGCAGTCCGGAGCAAAAATTCTCATTCAAGAGGTGCCAGATCCACAGCGGTATGGTGTGCCGGAGCTTGCAGGAGAAAAGATTGTATCGATTGAGGAGAAACCCAAGAACCCTAAAAGTAATTATGCTGTAACCGGAATATATATGTACGATAGCCGTGTATTTGATATTATTCGTTCCTTAAAGCCGTCGAACCGGGGAGAATTAGAGATTACTGATGTTAACAATGCCTATATCACTTCCAATGAGCTGTCATATGATGTATTAAGTAACTGGTGGACGGACGCAGGGACTCATGTATCATATAGCAAAGCGAATGAACTTTCAAAGGACCTCATTTACGGTGACGAATTTGGAAGATTCAAATTGTAATAGGCGGTGATTGATATTGATAGTAAGAGAGACTGATCTTCCTGGAGTGAAATTGCTAGAACCCGCAGTGTTTGGTGATCATCGTGGCTTCTTTATGGAGAGCTATAATGCTAAAACATTTGCTGAGCTTGGGCTTAATTATGACTTTATACAAGATAATCATTCCCTTTCAGTAGAATTGCATGTTCTAAGAGGTATGCATTATCAGCTTGGATCAAAGGCACAAACAAAGCTTGTAAGAGTTTCTGCGGGTAGGATCTATGATGTTGTCATCGATATAAGACAGGGCTCACCTACTTTTGGACAATGGCAAGGCTTTGAATTATCTGCAGACAATAAACTTCAACTTTTGGTTCCACAAGGATTCGCTCATGGTTTTTGCACTCTAACTCACAATTGTGAAGTTCAATACAAAGTTGATGCCCTATATTCCCCCGAACACGACCGTGGCATCGCCTGGAACGATCCGGCACTAGCAATCGATTGGCCGACTTCTACTCCGATTTTATCGGATAAGGATGGCAAGCATCCGGTGCTTGCCGATGCGGAAATCAACTTTGTATATGAAGGGTGAGTTAGACTCATGAAATTACTAGTTACCGGCGGTGCCGGCTTTATAGGCAGCAATTTTGTATTGTATATGATTAAAAACTATCCAAATTACGAAATCATTAATGTTGATGCACTCACATATGCAGGCAATCTTGAAAACCTGCGATCGATTGAGCTGCATTCAAACTATTCATTCGTGAAAGCAGATATTGCTAAACGTTCAGAATTGGAGCCGTTATTCCAACAAGGCATCGACGCTGTTATTAACTTTGCAGCAGAATCTCATGTAGATCGCAGCATTTTGCATCCAGAGATTTTCGTACAGACAAACATTCTTGGTACTCAGACGCTTCTTGATCTTACAAAGCAATATAACGTAACTAAATTCGTTCAAGTTTCTACGGATGAAGTGTACGGAACGCTGGGTGAGACGGGGCTTTTCACGGAAGATACGCCGATTGCGCCAAACAGTCCATATTCGGCGAGCAAGGCCGGGGCGGATCTCCTTGTTAGAGCTTATCATGAAACGTTCGGACTAAACGTCAACATAACACGCTGCTCTAATAACTATGGTCCATACCAGTTTCCAGAGAAGCTTATTCCATTGATGATTCAGAATGCGCTTCAAGATAAGCCGCTTCCTGTATACGGGGATGGCCTTAATGTCCGTGATTGGCTTTATGTTGAGGATCACTGCAGCGCAATAGATCTTGTACTGCATAAAGGTGTTAATGGTGAAGTATACAACGTTGGTGGACGTAACGAGCGGAACAATCTGCAGGTTGTTCGCACGATTCTTGAAGAGCTTGGCAAGCCTGAGTCGCTGATCTCCTACGTGAAGGATCGTCTTGGCCATGATCGCAGATATGCAATTGATGCTGACAAGATTCGTAATGAATTAGGCTGGCAGCCGAAATTTAACTATGAGGACGGAATCAAGGAAACGATTCGATGGTACCTCAGCAATACAGAGTGGATGGAGCAGGTTGCATCAGGCTCTTATCAACAATATTATGACACCCAGTACAAAGATCGCCTGGAGGCGAAAGAATAATATGGCTACTTTAAAAATCGTAGTTACTGGTGCGAATGGGCAGCTAGGCCGAGAATTGTCGCAATGGACGACGGATACAGCTGAAATTATTGGATTAAGCCGTAGTGAGCTTGATATTACGAGTCTCCCAGCCTGCCGGAATTTATTTGCACTGCATCGTCCTGATGTTGTCATACACTGCGCCGCCTATACTGCTGTAGATAAAGCCGAGTCCGAGCCGGACGAGGCTTTTCGTGTGAATGCAGCTGCAACACGTAATGTTGCGGTAGCTGCTCGTGAGATCGGTGCAAAGCTTTGTTATATAAGCACCGATTATGTTTTTGATGGGAGCAGCACTCTTCCTTACAATGAATATGATCAGATTAATCCTCAAACGGTATATGGTAAATCGAAATATGCTGGCGAACAAGCAGTACAGACACTACATGATCGCTTCTATATTGTTCGGACCTCATGGGTGTACGGGAAGTATGGCAATAACTTTGTGAAGACGATGCTGAAAATGGCTGGTGAGCGTGATATGCTCAAAGTAGTTGCAGATCAAATCGGTTCGCCTACCTACACCTATGATCTTGCAGCTTTTTTGCTAGAGCTAGTGCAAACTGATTATTATGGTATTTATCATGCATCCAATAGCGGAGTTTGCTCTTGGTTTGAGTTCGCAAATGCTATATTTGAAGACAGCGGCACAACTATTCTTGTTGAGCCTTGTACGACAGCAGATTTTCCGCGACCAGCACCGAGACCCGCATATTCAGTTATGGATCATACTGCTATCCGCAGTAATGGCCTTAATATGCTGCGGCCGTGGAGAGAAGCGCTTAACCACTATCTTAAAGACAGTGAGTGATATATGTAATGCCAACAGTAAGCGTTTGTATAGTAACTTATAACAGTGCGAAAGACATTCAGAACTGCTTGCAAGCTGTTTTAAAACAAAGCTTCCCTGTTGAACGCATTGTCGTCATCGACAATGCGTCAACTGATGGAACGGCTGATCAAGTGAAACCTTTTGCAGAGCATGTCCATTTCATAGCGAACACGATCAATAATGGGTTTGCCGGCGGCCAAAACCAGGCTATACGTGAGACATCCTCCGATTATGTTCTTGTGTTGAATCCGGATGTTACGCTAGACCCGAATTATTTACAAGAAATTATTGGTTTTATGGAACAAAAGCCGGAGGTTGGAAGTGCAACCGGACGGCTTGTTTTTGCGTCTAATATTGAAGTAATGGATAGTGCAGGACTTGGAATGAAACGAACTCGAAATGCATATGATCTAGCCGCAGGCGACCAAGCAGCGGACTGGAGTACAAAAAGAGCCGTATTTGGCGTATCTGGTGCAGCAGCGGTATATCGAAAGGCTATGATTCGTGATATCGAATTTGATGGTGAATTTTTTGATGAACGCTTTTTTGCCTATAAGGAAGACGTAGATGTAGCATGGCGAGCGCAGAAGCTGGGCTGGACCTCATATTACATACCTGAAGCAAACGCAGTACACCATCGAGGCTGGAAAAAGGGAAGCAGGAGCAGCGTTCCGCTGTTTGTACGTCAGCATTCCTATCAGAACCGTTTTTTCACCCTTATAAAAAATGAACCTATCGGTTGGCACTCTCTATTAATAGGGCCGTTGATCCTAGCAACGGAAGCGGTGAAGCTTGGTTATATCATTTTACGTGAGCCAGGATTGTTACGCTGTTGGTCAACTATTTTCAAATCGCTTCCGAACATGCTTCAAAAACGTAAATGGATTCAGGAAAAGGCAGTTCATAAACGGCACACTAAACATTAAATTAATTTTAAATGGGAAAATATGGGGTTCTCCTCCTATCCTATTTTTGGTACAATGCAGATAGAGTCGAAATTTAAGAGAATGCGGGTGAACACGGCGAATGCTAAGGCAAAACCAACGGTTTTTGACGCAATTATATATGCTGGCGGATTTATCCTGCACATTGGTCGTCTTTATGGCCGCGTATTGGCTTAAATTTTATAGTGGTTTGCTGCCAAGCTTTAACTCGGTAGCGTTCTCTACTTATTTACTATGGGGAACGATTTATTCCTTTTCAGCAGTGCTGATCGGTTTTTACTTTCAGTTTTATTCGCCCAAACGACGCAAAAACTATTCCTACGAAGTGCTTCGTATTTTACAGATTCAAACGATTAGCTTTTTAGGTTTACTTAGCTTGTTCTTCTTTACCCGTGAAGTACATATCTCTCGTGAATTTCTAGCCATTTTCTTTTTCATGAATTTTATCGCCATTGCGTCATACCGATACTGGGTCAAATCGATCCTCGCTTCATTTCGTCGCAAAGGCTTTAATAAACGTTTTGTACTTATCGTTGGGGCGGGTTCCGTGGGACGCAGTTTCTATACGAATCTGCAGCAGCACCCGGATCTTGGTTATGAGGTAGTCGGCTTTTTGGATGATTATCAAGATGAGCATGCGCCTGAGCATCAGTATATGAAGCCGATTATCGGAAGGCTTGATGCTTTGAAGCAAAAGCTGGATATGATGCCTATTGATGAAGTCATCATTGCACTGCCGCTTGAAGCGCATGCGAAGTATGCGGAAATTATTGAAATGTGTGAACGAACAGGCGTGAAGACGCTAATCATTCCTGATTTCTTTGATCTACTGCCGGCTAGGCCATTTTTTGATAATTTTGCGGGCATCCCGCTTATTAATGTAAGGGATATTCCGCTCGATGAGCTGAGCAATCGGATATTAAAGCGCTGGTTTGATATCGCCTTCTCATTAGTAGCGATTGTTATAACGTCTCCAATCATGTTGTTCGCTATCATAGGGCTTAAGCTGACATCGCCTGGACCCGTATTGTTTAAGCAGGAGCGGATGGGGCTCGATCGCAAAACGTTCCATATGTTTAAATTCCGCTCGATGCGTGTATCGACGGATAAAGTATCAGATACACAGTGGACGGTAGAGAACGATCCAAGGCGCACCAAGTTTGGCAGCTTCCTTCGTCGCACGAGTCTGGATGAGCTGCCGCAGTTCTTTAACGTCCTGCTTGGTCATATGAGCGTAGTTGGCCCGCGGCCAGAACGTCCTTATTTTGTGAATCAGTTCAAAGAGGAAATTCCAAAATATATGGTTAAGCATCAGATTAGACCTGGGATAACAGGCTGGGCACAAACCAATGGCTTAAGAGGCGACACTTCCATACAAGACCGTATTATGTTTGATATTTTTTATATTGAAAACTGGACTTTTTTCTTTGATATCAAAATTATTTTCAAAACGGTACTGAAGGGCTTGATTAACAAAAATGCTTACTAACAGCGATTCAGCATGCCGAGTATCGATTATTATTCCTACATTAAATGCAGGACCAGAGCTGGAAGAGCTATTAGAGCGATTGAAGCAACAGTCGCTTCCTCCATATGAAATCATCATCATGGATTCCTGCTCGGACGATGGGACGCAGGAGCGAGCGCTCAAGGCTGGTGCCCAAGTGATGCGCGTTGAACGCCGAGACTTCGATCACGGTGGTACGCGCAACGTTGCAGCGATGCAAGCGCGCGGCGATATTTTGCTATTTATGACGCAAGATGCTCTCCCTTGCAACGATAAGCTCATTGAAGAGCTGACTCGACCACTTTTATCTGGAAATAATGTCGCGTATGCCTATGCAAGGCAACTGCCGAGACCAGAAGCTAATGTGCTGGAACGACTGGCAAGGGAACATAACTATCCGGCACAGTCGCAATTGAAAGCATATGAGGATATTAAGGAGCTTGGCATTAAAACATTTTTTTGCTCCAACGTATGCTCAGCGATTTGGCGTGAGACGTTTGAGACGATGGGACGGTTTCAGGAGCCTGTCATCTTTAATGAGGACTTGTTTATGGCTGCCAAATGCATTTTGACTGGCTATAAGGTTGCTTACTGCGCAGAGGCTCTAGTGTTCCATTCGCATGACTATTCGATAAAGCAGCAATTCAAGCGTTACTTCGATAATGGAATTTCTATGCGATGCAATACATGGATCACGCCTTACAGCTCGGTTGGCAAGGCAGGCTCAAAGCTCGTTAAGCTGCAGCTGAATGAGCTCAATCGAACCCGCAAATGGTATTTGATTCCCAAGCTGATCGCTGAATCCGCAGCTAAGCTGATCGGCTATAAGCTGGGCATGAATTATCGCCTTTTGCCGCAGTTTGTAACTAGAAGGCTTAGCATGCATCGCCTTATCCTTACTCATATCGAAAATAATAATGCTGGCGTGACAATGAAGCAATAATCCAATCATCCAATCATCAGAACTAAACATTAATCTGCAATACTTCAAATTCTAAAGCTCGTCCGATTAGCAATAATCGGCGGGCTTTTTTTCATGTTATAAAATTTTATAAGAATAGGTATGTAAGGATGCGTTCAAACTAGAGGGACTTGTAAGATTCTGCACGGTAAGGAGAAAACGAGGTGTTATTTTAACTATGGGGTTCATTTGGCTGTCGGCAATATTAATCGTATATATTATTCAGCTCGCTGCGGTTTTTGTGATGGAGCATCGTCGTCAAGTACAGTTGACTGCATGGCTTCTCATTACATTTATGTTCCCGTTCATAGGTTTTATAGCCTATATCGTGCTTGGGAAAGGCTTTGTCAGGCGCAGGCGTTTGGAACGATTTAAGCAGGAGACTATACGCTATGCGAATCAATTATCCCAGCAGGTTACAGAGGCAGCGGATGTGGAAAATGAGCAGGTTGAGACACAAAAGAAACTGTTTGCCATGCTTACTGGCTTAGCTCCGTTTCCGATTACCCGTAATAATGAAGCATTCGTTCTGAATAACGGTGATGACACATACGAGGAGATATTGAGAGAGCTGAGGCGAGCGACCCATCATATACATATGGATTATTACACGATTAGAGATGATGAAATTGGCCAACGTTTTTTGCAGGTGTTAACGAGTAAGGCGAGGGAAGGAGTCCAGGTCCGAGTCGTATATGATGGGATAGGAAGCCTGCATTTAAGTGATAAGTATATCGAAGAGCTTCACCTTGCAGGAGTTCGGACAAGCTGCTTTTTACCGCCGCGTATCGCCTTTTTTGACAGAAAATTAAATTATCGCAATCATCGCAAAATCGTTGTAGTAGATGGGGCCGTAGGATTTATCGGTGGTATCAATATCGGTGATGAATACTTAGGAAAGAACCCGAAGCTGGGCTTCTGGCGGGATACCCATTTGCGTTTAAAAGGGGACTCCGTTTATTACCTGCAGGAGCTGTTCATGAACGACTGGGCTTTCGCGGCAAAAGAAGAGCTGGATGGTAAAGCGTATATGACGCAGCATCATTGCCTAGGAAATGAAAGGGTGCTGATGGTCTCAAGTAAACCAGGACAGCATGCTCATAAGATCGACGAGGTCATGTTTGCTGCGATAACATCGGCTTTGACGAGAATATATATAACGACACCCTATTTTATACCAGATTCCAGCCTGCTTATGGGCCTCAGAACGGCTGCACTCAGCGGGGTAGATGTGAGATTGATTATACCGGGCATTGCGGACTCCAAGCTCGTGTTGCTTGCCACACTATCCTATATGCAAGAGATGCTGGAAGCGGGAGTGAAGGTTTATCGTTATGAGAAAGGCTTTATTCACTCGAAGGTGATGATTGTAGATCACATGCTGGCCACTGTTGGAACAGCAAATGTAGATATGCGCAGCTTGCTAAGTAATTTTGAGCTGAACGCGGTGCTATTTGACGAGGGGACGATTAAGAAGCTGGAAACGGATTTTATGGAGGATTTGAAGCATAGCCGAGAATTGGACAAAAAGACCTTTATGAATCGCCCGAATCGACAAAAGGCAGCAGAAGCATTACTGCGCATGTTATCGCCGCTGCTGTGAACGATGCATGCTTGACTGCGTTTTCGGGCATATTTTTCGAAGGTGGATAAACCTTGTTATTACCGCCGCGAATGCGAAATCAGGCCTACACGGTATACGTATTCGCCAAAACAAATGGGAGGGTATAACTATGACTGATACAAACGACGAGCAAAAACAAGAGGCGGCAGATCCGAAGCATGAGGGTCGAGAGGATTATTTTATGGATATCGACAGGATGGTTAATGAAGGATTGGGCGGCGGCAATGTAACGCTGCAAAACGGCCTTATTGACGAGTCAACAACAGATACGATGGAACGTGAATCCAGATAACAATTGTTCAAAGAATTTATAAAAAAGGAGGGGTAAGCAGTATGGACGTAGCACGCGCGAAGCAAATATACGAATCAGAACAGACAGTTAAAGTTCATCTGGATGAGGATTCGGTCTGGATTGAAAATGTCGACGAGGCGAATGGGATGGCAACCGTTATGGTCGGCAACAATCCTGTGAACACAAAGACGGTATCCTGTGACCGATTGAAGGAAGAAGGTTAATGGTTACAAGCTAAGCAACAAGCAGCTGCACAGAAAAAGAGGCAATCCCAATAATATATGGGAAAGCCTCTTTTTTGTTTATCCAATAACCATCTTAACCGCCAAAAGCTTCTCTAAACGCGATACAAAGCTGATTGCGATCGACTTCCCATAACTCGGCAATTTCAGCGCTGACATTCTCTTCCCACCAGTCGCATTGGATCTTCCGATTGTCTTTATTTTCGTGAACCCAGATCAGGTTGACAATAACCTTTTTAAAATAAAGTTTTTCTGCTTGCTCCATTTTCTCTTTGGACACCCAAACTTTCAAACGCTTCACGGTGCGGTATAGCTCGTTGCTGCAGGCTCTGCGGATTTTACGCGCAGTCGGTAAGCCGGCTGTATGTTTTGGCGCGTTAGCTTTCATTATAGACCGACTCCTCTCTACCCCATATGTATGCGCCCGGGGAGAAGGAGGTCACTCGTTACAGCTGTTTGCCTGCTAATCTACTGTGATATAACCAACCATTGGTCCGCCGTGGCGCATATCAGTATGGGTCAAGCATAAAATAGGATAAGTCCCCTCTTTTTTGGCAGTGAATCGTACAACCGTCGTTTTGCCTTTTAGTACTTCACCCTTTATGTCAAGGCCTTCAATGACAAAGGGATGGCTTGCCCCACTTACACCACTAATATGCAGCTCAGTTAGTTCATCCTTTTGGACAACAATTTGACCCGGATCCCAGCGATACATTTCATGCTCTTTGCCGTCAGCAGTTTGTGACTTGTATTCAACCGTAACAATCTGGAAAATTCGCGGCTCTGACGGCTGGCCATCTACCTCTTTTGATCTGTCCCAGCTTAAGTAAACGCCGGTGAATACGATAAGGACTGCAACTACAATAAACAGTTGAATTTGTCGTTTACTTACAATAAAGACCTTTGACATGAAACGCTCACCTCATCCATTCGTATCATTTAAGGCTAGTCTATGCAGGGGCTTGTCAGCACATGACAAAAGTGGAAGGTTGTCTGTATCGTATGTTAGAATAGCTTCAGCGCAGCAAAAGCAAGCGAAAGCCATATTTTATGCAGGAAGGCGGATTGAGAACAGGAATGGATTTTATTCATGAAGTATTGGACAATGTATTGCAATGGGTAGAGAGTCTAGGGTACTTTGGTATTTTGATCGGACTATTGATTGAAGTTATACCAAGTGAAATTGTGCTCGGCTTTGGAGGTTATCTCGTATACAAAGGGGATATTTCCTTCTGGGGGGCAGTGTTGTTCGGTACGTTAGGTGCAATTGGACAAAACTGGATTTTATATTGGATTGGCAGATATGGCGGACGGCCAATCGTCGAGAAATACGGTAAATATATAAAGATCAAACAAAAACATGTAGATATTTCTGAAAATTGGTTTAACAAGTATGGCGTAGGCATCGTGTTCACTGCACGTTTTGTCCCAGTAATGAGACAGGTTATTTCAATTCCAGCCGGTATGGCAAGAATGAATTTTGGATTATTTACATTGCTGACTGCACTTGCATCTCTGCCATGGTCTATATTGTTTATTTATCTAGGCAAATCACTTGGTGAGAACTGGGATAAAATCGATGAGAAAGCTGCGCCTTATGTACAGCCTGCTATTCTTATCGCAATTGCACTCCTTATTATTTATGTCCTTTTCAAATTTGTACGCTCACGCCGCAAATCGGTATAATAGAACAGTCAACCTTGCATTTTTTTCTGATGAGCAACCATTAAATAGACGAAAGAGGGATTCATATGAGCAAAAGCATTGCAGATAAACTGGGCAAAGGGATTAGCCCGCAACAATTTATTGACGGCATGACCAAAAATAAAGAGCAGTTTTTGGATTGGTCGGAAAAGTTCGTTTGGACCGACGAGAGCGATAAGGAATATTTTGATTCGCTTAACAATCGTGATGATCTACGTGTATTGATCTTGATGGCTGATTGGTGTGGCGATGTTGTACGCAATATTCCTGTTGTATTCAAAGCGCTTGAGAACAGCGGCGTTCCGATTGACGTGCTCATTATGGAAGAGCATCTCGACACGATGGATCAATTTTTGACACTTGGCGGCCGTTCTGTACCTGTCGTTATTGTTGCGGATACAGGCGGAGCAGTGCTAGGTAAGTGGGGACCGCGTCCTACTCATGTTCAGGAAGCTATGCTCGCGTTCAAAAAAGAAAATCCTGACCGTGAAGCAGCCGACTATCAAGAGAAGCTGGCGATTACAAGACAGGAAATTGGCCGTCGTTATGGAGAAGGAACTGAATATCAATCCGTTATTGTGAAAGAGCTCCGCACTTTGTTGGAGTCATTTTAAACGAATATGAGTGAGAATATGAAGATTGAAACATTTACATTAGGTCCCCTGCAAACGAATGCTTATCTCATTACGGTGAAGGAGCCTGCAACAGTAAATGGTGAAGAGGCGCAGGAACGCGGCATCGTGATTGATCCAGGAATGAATCCGCGCAAGCTGATTGAGCGCCTTAAAGGTGTGAAGGTGGAGGCAATTCTATTGACTCACGCTCATTTCGATCATATGGGCGGAGTGGATGAAGTGCGAAAGCTCGCTGACTGTCCTGTGTACATACATGACTTGGAGGCAGACTGGCTAACGGATCCGCGTAAAAATGGTTCAATGAGATGGCAGGATGTAACGCCTCCGCTCTCAACGGATCTCGCTGAATATGCGCTCGCGGAAGGTCAAACCTTATCGCTGCTTGGATTATCTTTCCGAGTCATGCATACACCGGGGCATTCTCCCGGCAGCGTAAGCTTCCTGCACGGCAACCATCTGTTCTCAGGCGATGTGCTATTCAAAATGTCAGTTGGCCGAACGGACCTGCCAGGTGGACGTGAACGTGATTTATATGACTCCATTCGCTTGAAGCTGTACAAACTAAACCCAGAAGTCATTGTATATCCAGGACATGGCGGACGTACGACGATTGGTTTTGAAATGGCGAACAACCCATATACGGGTGCATGAAGCATGAGGAAGGGGCATGACGTTTGGCGGATACAAAGGTACAGCATTTTACAGATGATGTAGAAGAAAATGCGGGAAAATCGAAATTGACAGTGGAACAGAAAGCTGCCGAAAGTCAGCGAATCATTACTGGAATAGCTGCACAGTTATCGATCCCGGTAACAAAAGTGAAATCTGCAGTAGGCTTGCTTGATGAGGGCAACACCATTCCATTTATCGCGCGTTATCGCAAAGAGATGACAGGTGAGCTAGATGAAAATGATCTAAGAGCAATCGAAGAGAAGCTGCAATATATGCGGAACCTGGAAGAGCGCAAACGCGAGGTTATTCGTCTAATTGATGAGCAAGGCAAACTGACTGAAGAGCTGCGCGCTTCGATTACCCAATCGGTGAAGCTGCAAGAGATAGAAGATCTATACCGGCCATATCGGCAAAAGCGGAAGACTCGTGCGAGCGTCGCGAAGGAAAGAGGACTGGAGCCGCTATCAGAATGGCTGTGGTCACAGCCGCGCAGCGGTGATCCGCTTGTTGAAGCTGCTCGTTATGTGAACGAGGAAAAAGGTGTACCGACTGCTCAGGATGCTTTAAATGGAGCTTCGGACATCATTGCCGAAAATATTGCCGATGATGCATCTATTCGTGCTTGGGTTCGCAAATTTACATTTGATCAAGCGCTAATCAAGACAGAAGCAAAAAATGCTGCTGAGGAAACGGTATACGAGATGTATTACAGCTATCAGGAGCCGGTTCGAAAGCTTCCTCCACATCGTGTTCTTGCGATTAATCGTGCTGAACGCGAGGATGTGCTGCGTGTTGCCTTTGATGTTCCTACGGAACGCATTCATGAGCATATCCAGAGAAAGCTGCTTAGAAACGGAACTGCGCAGTCTGTACGCGAGGTGCTAGTATCGGTCATTGAAGACTCGTATAAGCGTCTTATCTCCCCATCCATTGAGCGTGAGGTTCGTGGCGAGCTGACAGAAAAGGCAGAGGAGCATGCTATTTCCATTTTCTCTGAAAACTTGCGCAATCTGCTGCTTCAACCGCCCGTTCGCGGAAATATCGTGCTCGGAGTTGATCCGGCTTTCCGTACCGGGTGCAAACTAGCAGTCATTGATGATATTGGCAAATTGCTGGAGGTTGCGGTATCTTATCCAACTCCTCCGAACAACAAAGTGGCTGAGGCTGAGAAGCTCATCAATGGTTTAATTGATAAATACAAAGTAGAATTGATCGTTATAGGCAACGGAACAGCCTCACGTGAGACGGAGCAATTTATTGCCGACTTAATAGGCAAGCGCAAGGCGGCCGGAGCGGGCGGCGCTGAGCTTAAGTACATAATTGTCAATGAAGCAGGGGCAAGCGTTTATTCGGCCTCTAAGCTCGCTCAGGAGGAGTTTCCCGCGCTAGACGTCGCAGAGCGCAGCGCAGTGTCGATTGCCCGCAGATTGCAAGACCCGCTTGCAGAGCTCGTTAAAATCGAGCCTAAAGCAATCGGAGTTGGACAATATCAGCATGACGTTAGTCAGAAGCGCCTCGATGAGACGCTTGGCGGTGTAGTTGAATCAGCGGTTAACCATGTTGGCGTCGATGTGAACACCGCATCAGCATCCTTGTTATCCTACGTGGCGGGCATTAATGCTACCATCGCTAAAAATATCGTGAAATACCGTGACGAAAACGGACGCTTCATTAAACGAAACCAGCTGCAGAAGGTACCGCGTCTTGGCGCAAAATCATATGAGCAATGTATTGGTTTCTTGAGAATTGCCGAACCAGTCAATCCTCTAGACAGCACGCCGATTCATCCGGAATCTTATGAGGTTGTAGACAAGCTGTTTAGTGAGATGGGCCTTAGCCTTAAACAGTTAGGCTCTGAGGAGCTAAGAACGAAGCTTGCGGAGCTAGACGCAGATCGTATCGCGCCAACGCTTGGCGTGGGCGTACCTACTTTGCGGGACATCATGGATAGCTTACTTCGTCCGGGTCGCGACCCGCGTGAAGAGCTTCCTCCCCCGATTTTCCATACTGATGTACTCAATATCGAGGATCTGGCACCAGGAATGGAACTTCACGGGACTGTGCGCAATGTCATCGATTTTGGTGCGTTTGTCGATATCGGCATCAAAAATGATGGGCTCGTTCATATTTCGCAGCTCAGCGATAAATTCGTTAAACGTCCGATGGATGTTGTATCTGTTGGTGATACGGTTACGGTATGGGTGCTTAGTGTCGATTCGAAAAAAGGCCGAGTAAGCTTGACGATGCGCAAGCCTAACTAACGGTTTCCATATATAAAGGGCTTGCCTGTTTGGAGGCAAGCCCTTTATAATTTAACAAGTGCATGGGCATCGCCTACTACCCTACAAAAGGAGTGAGATGACGATGAAGACAGAAAAGGCAAGCGGATCGACCCATTCAAAATGGTTTGGACTCGCTTTGCAGGCACTCGTTATTTTATCGCACAAATCAGAATGTTATCCTAGTGCGGCTATTGCCGGCTGCTTGAACTCGGAAGCAACACAATTGCGGAAAGTGCTGGCTAAGCTGGCTGCTGGGCAATTAATTGAAACAAGAGAAGGCCGTGATGGAGGTTATAGGCTGAAACGCCCTCCAGAGGCGATATCGCTCGCTGAGGTGTACATTGCTCTCAAAGTAGGAGAACCTCTCTGCAGCGGCATGCTGGATACAATCAGCCTGCATGATGCTGGATTGAATATGAAATCAGCATTCATGGATATTGCAAATGAGATTGAACAGAATACGATCGAAACACTGCAGCAGTTTACAATTGCGCAGCTTGCTCAAAAAACATTGCCTAATTCTTCTTAAAAAGTAATTAAATTTACTAAAGTTAGTCGATTGACAAAAGTATTGACACGACCTATACTGTGTATATAAATGATACAGTTCATCTTTCATTAACTGTGCCCTGCGAAGCACAGTATATTCGCGAGATTAACTGAGTAGAATCTTGCACAGATAAAAATTTTCCTTTGGAGGGAACCATATGACAACAACTCAAAGCAATTCACAAGAAACTCAAACGAATGAACAATTGAATGCAACTTTCTTTGATGTTTTAAATAGCCGTCGTTCTGTACGTGAATACGACAGCAGTGCAGTAATTTCTGAGGAAGAAATCAGAGACATTCTTGCAACTGCGATCAAAGCGCCATCTTCATCGAATATGCAGCCTTGGCGTTTTCTCGTTGTAACTGATCCTGAACTGAAGCAAAAGCTGCTTCCCATCGCATTTAACCAAAAGCAGGTAGCTGCTGCATCAGCGATTGTTATTGTTCTAGCTGATTTGGAAATGTACACGTTGTCCGAAAAAATTTATGGATCTGCGATTGAAGCAGGTTTCATGACTGAAGAAGTGGGCAACAACTTTATTGCGAATTCTACGAAAATGTACTCAGCTTTGCCAGCAGAGCGCTTGAAAGAAATCGTTGTATTTGACACAGGCCTAGTGGCGATGCAGCTTATGCTGACAGCTCGTGCTAAAGGGTATGATTCCGTTCCTATGGGCGGATATAACCGTGATCAAGTGATGGAACTGTTTAATATTTCGGATCGTTATTTGCCGACATTGATGCTTCCAATTGGCAAAGCAGCAGTAGAAGGCCGTGAAACAACTCGTCTATCGGTTGATGATGTTACATTTTTCAACAAATTTTAATTTATCGATAACCAAACAATAACAAAAAAGCGACCCTCAGATAGTGGGGGTCGCTTTTGTTATTCTAACGATAAGTAATTAGGAGTTCGCCATTGCATTCTGCTTTAATTCACCGTTTAAACGAGCTAATCCCTTCAAAGTATGGCAACAGCCGTATACGGTTATGTGGTTGGGCAGAGATTCATTACTGAAATTCGGTGAATTCGGTTCCGGTGCCTTCTTCCTTTGAACCTTGTTTGTTGCGGTAAAAATACCAGCAGTCATTAAGCAGCTTAATTTGTCTGCGGTCTTTCTTTTGAAATGCACGCATCATTTGATTGCACAGCCACTGTGGCATACCTATCGTTCTCCTTCCCCAGGCCTAACTTGTTGTAATACTACAATATGGGGAAGGGCGTGTGTCCGTGCAGGTCCTACCTATATACTCTGTTCTTCTTCATACTCTTCGTACCACTGTTCAAGCTGAGCTTGCAGAGCGCGAATTTCTGTTAAAAGCGAAATAAGCGGATAGGACTTCTCTTGAACGCCGGCAAAATCCTTCTCAAGGCTGTTGATGTAATCCAGGCCCGAGACGATATTAATGGAATTGTCGTGAAGCTCAACATCGTTGCACTCAGCTACAGCATAAGGCAATACTGGAACATGCTCTGCCGTTAGCTTGTCAATTTCTTTATGAAGCCGGAGGTTAAGCGCGCTTAGCTGATAAGCGTGCGATTCAGGCATTTCCACGAAAAAGATGATGTCATTTTGTTTCAATAGGACGTAGCGCATAGTTGCCATAATAATTATTGATCTCCCCTTTAGTTTGTTACCGTAGATATACTGTAAATTTTCTGCACATTTAATAATTCCTACTTGACAGTGTAGCCTATGCCAGCTTTAAAATTCAAGTAGTTGGGGGAGAATAATGAATGAATAATGAGGCGCTTCAGCAATGGGTTGAGCATATTTCGATAACCTTTTTTAATCGTCCGTTTTTACATCAAGCTACATTCAACAGCCGACTTAAAGCAACAGGAGGACGCTACTTCACAAGGTCCCATAATATTGAGATCAGTCCTCATCAGCTTTCGGCTTTCGGGCATGAAGAAACCGAGAAAATTATTAAGCATGAGCTTTGCCATTATCACTTGCATATATTGAAGCGGGGGTACCAGCATCGCGATATTGAATTCAAACAGCTGCTGGCTCAGGTAGGCGGCTCACGCTATTGTCAGTCCTTGCCTGAACGCGCGCAGCGTAAGCAGCAGCCATTTCGGTACAAGCTTATTTGTACCAAATGCGGGATGGAGTATCTGCGCAAAAGGAAGATTGATCCGGCTAAATACGCTTGTGGAAAATGTCGCGGAAAATTAGTGTTAAAAGTGATTGACAATCAAAGTAGTACATGATATATTATTACTTGTCACTTTTACTTTTCCCTGATAGCTCAGTTGGTAGAGCACTCGACTGTTAATCGAGTTGTCACAGGTTCGAGTCCTGTTCGGGGAGCCAGATTTGGAGAGATACCCAAGTGGCTCAAGGGGACCCTCTGCTAAGGGGTTAGACTGCGTAAGTGGTGCGAGGGTTCGAATCCCTCTCTCTCCGCCACATTTTTCTCACAAGTGTTTGCAACGGGAAGACCGTTCATCCGGTCTTTTTTATTTGCCACAGTGGTTGCAGCATCGTGGAAATCTCATTTGAAGTGTTCTGTATGGCCCGTTGGTCAAGTGGTTAAGACACCTCCCTTTCACGGAGGTAACAGGGGTTCGAGTCCCCTACGGGTCACCAATTATTCACACAAAAAAATGTACTAGCTCTTCGGAGCTCGTTTACAATTACAGCGAGAGCCATTAGCTCAGTTGGTAGAGCACCTGACTTTTAATCAGGGTGTCGAAGGTTCGAGTCCTTCATGGCTCACCATTTTCTTGATTAAGAAGATGAGAGCGATGAACGTTCGACTTATAAATGTGCGGTAGTGGTGGAACGGCAGACACGCTATCTTGAGGGGGTAGTGTCCCATGGACGTGCAGGTTCAAATCCTGTCTACCGCACCATAACTTACTCTTTGCCGATGTATATAGGTGAACTTAGAAGGTGTCATTTTGCATGCACTTTTCTGATAGATGATGCCACTTTATATTCAGATCATAAATCTGACTAGAGAGTGGTTTTTTCGTTATAAGTTGCTCGAGCCGTGAAAACAGATGCATCATTAGAGATGAGGAGCTGTAAACATGAAAATAAACTTAAACTTTACGAACAAGGGACAAGCAGCGATTAGCAAATTTAACAACGAGGAATTGCTTGAGATTTTCGCACGGTACAGCAATACCTTAATGAAAAAATACTCAATCGAAGTAACTGTACCTGCAGAAGGCAATGAAGCGATTATCGAAAGAGGCAAATTGTCCGTATTTGTGGACAAAATCGAATGTGACGTTGAAACCTTCTTCAAAGAATTGGGAAGAGACGTTAAGGTGCCGCTTAAGAAAAGACTTACGCCTGAAGACAAGTTAGACAATGTATTTAAGGCTGAAACGATTGAATCGTAAGGCTAAAATTATATTTTAAAAAACTTGAGAAAAAATGCTTGAACTTCTGATGATAAGCTGATATAATCATTTTTGTTGTCTCAAGCATATTTGTTCTCTTAGTTCCAGACGGCCCGTTGGTCAAGTGGTTAAGACACCTCCCTTTCACGGAGGTAACAGGGGTTCGAGTCCCCTACGGGTCACCATTAATCCTCAAAGTGTACCAGCTCTATGGAGCTCGTTGCAATCACACGAGAGCCATTAGCTCAGTTGGTAGAGCACCTGACTTTTAATCAGGGTGTCGAAGGTTCGAGTCCTTCATGGCTCACCATTTTCTAGAGTAAGAAGATGTGAGTGAAGGATCGTACAATTTACAATGTGCGGTAGTGGTGGAACGGCAGACACGCTATCTTGAGGGGGTAGTGTCCAATGGACGTGCAGGTTCAAATCCTGTCTACCGCACCAAAGTATATAAATCGTACGGCTCTAGAGATAGAGCCGTTTTTTTGTGTGTTCTAACAAAAAAAAAGCTCTACTTATCGTCATATTTAAAAAGTGGGAATACTAGAGGTTGGAATAGTTGATTATATATTCTGACCGTTATATATTTATCGAAGTGGGGGTGTACAAATGCCGGGGGTTCATAGTAATTTAAAAGAAATCATGAGAGCTAAAGATCCAAACCTATCGATAAGGCAGCTTGCCAAAGATATTGATTATCATTTTGATTCTGTTCGGAAGATGTATAAGGATGAGATGGTTCAATATCCGCGGGATCTGCTATGGAGGTTATGCAAATATTTTGATGTAAGTCCTGGACAGTTTATTGTAGTCGTTCATGATGATAAAGATATAGATCCGGATAAATAAAAGGGAACCCTGTACATATTGTATAGGGTTCCCTTTACTATTTATATGATAATTATGCGGAAGCGACTGTTTCTTCGGCTTGTGCTTGCGAGATTTTAACTAACATCGCACCAGGATCGGACAAAACCTCGATGCCTTCATGGAAGGAGAGGTCAGACACTAGTAAATGATCTCCTATTTTAAGGCCGCTAATATCTACCTCGAATGCGCTGAGCAGATTGTCTGGCATGCAGCGAACCTCTACTTCGTACATCTCAACTTGAAGCATTCCGCCTTCTTTGACACCTGCTGGTTCTCCGGAGAAATGAATCGTTACTTTCGAATCTAAACTCACATTCATATTCAATTGATAGAAATCAACGTGAACAATTTTATTGCTTAGCGGATCTCTTTGTATATTTTGAATTAATACTGGCTTATTCCCTTTTTCCGGAATAGCTGCATTTAAAATGGCGCGCGGGTTGTGCTTTATGACTGATAATATTTCTTTCTCAGCGACGATAACAGAAATGCTGCCGACATCCTTGCCGTATACAATAGCTGGTACCTGTCCTTGCTTTCTTAATAGATTAATCTTAGATTTGCTTAAATCGACCCGTTCGTTTAACTGGATAGTATTGCTCATCATTTGTTGCCTCCTAATCGAATGGGGTACTGTCAAACCGACAATAAAAAAGACTGATTAGCAATAGAATGTCTAATCAGCCCGCTAACGACCATATTTTCTTGTCATATGTTAATTTTATCACAAGTTCTCTACTTGTCAAATCAGCACAAATCCCGTTCGATTGACAAGAAAATATGGTCGTGTTAAGGTTTAAACAGCAGATAGGAGCGGAATTGCAAGAAAAGGCAGCAACTGAAAGCTGTTAAGTGGTAACACTGGGATAGCTAAAAACCAAAAGCATATCGTTTAATCTCGGAAATAAAGACATCTTTATTTCTTTTTTTTATTTTCATTTGTAAATATTTTTAAAATAAGGGAGAGATTTCATTGAAAAAGGTTTTAATCAAGCGGAATATAGCATTTTTGGGAACGAGCTTGCCTAGAGAATGCGGATTAGCTACTTTTTCTCAGGATCTGATGAATGAGATCGAACAAATTCAAGATTTTAATGCACCACGCATGATTGCCGTTAACAACAATAAGTCCTATGCGTACGGTAATCAAGTGATGGCTCAGATTGGACAGCACAATCGTGCAGATTATAGCAAAATAGCAATTGATCTAAATCAATCTAATATCGATATATTAGTCATTCAGCATGAGTTCGGTATTTACGGCGGGGAAAGCGGAGAATATGTTTTGGATTTGGCAGCGAAGCTCAAAATTCCGTTTATCGTTATTTTTCATACCGTATTGTCTGAACCGAGCGAGAAGCAGCGTTTAATTATGAAGCAGCTGGCGGAGCTAAGCTATAAGGTCATTACGATGGCCCATAACAAAATACAGGATTTGCATGAGGTTTACGGCATAGCGCTTGAAAAGATAGAGATGTTCCATCATGGAGTTCCGGTCGTTGCGACCGAATCTAGAAATGAGCTTAAAGAAAGGTTAGGGTATACGAATCGGCAAATCATTTCAACATTCGGTTTTTTAAGCCCAGGCAAAGGAATTGAATATGCCATAGAGGCCATGAGCGGCGTAGTGAAGAGGCATCCGGAAGCACTTTATATGATTTTAGGCAAAACGCATCCTGTTGTGAAACAAGAGGTTGGAGAAGTGTACAGAAAGAAGCTGACAGACCTAGTAGAGAAGCTTGGCCTTCAGCATCATGTTACGTTTGTTGATAAGCATCTGACGCAGGAGGAGGTTGTTCAATCTCTTGTATTGTCGGATATTTATATGACGCCTTATCTTGGCAAGGATCAAGCTGTAAGTGGAACGCTAGCATTCGGAATTGGTTACGGCAGGGTGATTATTTCGACTCCATATCGCTACGCTGTTGAGATGCTGGCTGACGGAAGAGGATTGCTCGCAGATTTCCACAATTCCGCATCATTAGAAAACCATATTGTAACGATATTGGACGATCCGGATCTAAAAGCGGAGATGGAGAGCAAGACGCTCGCTTTAGGCAGTACAATGATGTGGAATGAAGTCGCCAAATCTTACGCGGTACTTTTCCGTGAAACGATGGCACGTCATTATGTGTTAAAAGGGAGTGCGGTTTAATGGGAGTAAGTATGATCAAGCCGTTATCCATGAATTATTTACGCTCATTAACAGATGATACAGGCATCTTCCAGCATACTAAATTCGGCATTCCAGACCGTTCCAAAGGTTATACCTCCGATGATAATGCAAGGGCTTTGATTGCGGCAGTTATGCTCAATAAGCGCATTAGAGACAAGGATTCCTTGAACCTTATAAATACGTATTTGGCCTTTATTCATCATGCTCAAAATGAAGACGGCAGCTTTCGAAACTTTATGGACTACAACCGTTTGTTCATAGAAAAAACAGGCTCGGAGGATTGTTTGGGGCGCTGTTTGTGGGCGCTCGGATTTACACTTTCGGAGCCATCCGTCCCGCATAATGTGCAAAATACATGTAAATATATGATCAATCAGGCGCTGCCGCATGTGCGGAGCTTGAGATCGCCAAGAGCGATGGCTTATGCAATTATCGGCTTAACTTCCATGATGCAGACGGAGAACGCGCTCCGTTATAAGTTCCCATATCCGAATATGGAAAGCGATGACCCAGCCTTTCTTCCAGAGGCTCAAATCGTTTCGATAATTGAGGAATTAGCGATGAGGCTGCATACGCAGTATCAAAGCAATAAAGGAGAGGGCTGGCCGTGGTTTGAGGATCGTATTGCTTACGGCAATGCGATGCTGCCTTGGGCGCTTTTCAAAGCATCACATTTTTCGCATAAAGAAGCATTCAGACAAACCGCTAAAGAAAGCTTGGACTTTCTAGCCTCAATAACTTTTGCAAAAGAAGGTTATTTCAAACCCGTGGGCAGTCATGGCTGGCTTGATAGAGGCGGAGAAGCAGCGTTATATGACGAGCAGCCGATAGAAGCTTGCGAGATGCTGTTAGCCTGCTTAGAGGCATACAAGACGTTAGGGAAGGAAGCCTATCGCGAGCAAGCTTCCTTATGTTATGAATGGTTTCATGGGCGGAACTCCCGTAAAGAATCGTTAATAGATGCAGAGACCGGCGGCTGTTATGATGGCATACATGCAAGCGGCCTGAATTTAAATCAAGGCTCGGAGAACATTGTTTCATACTGCATGGCTCATGAGGTGATGCACAATGAATAAATTTGCTACGATTCTCGCAGGCGGAGGCGGAACACGTTTCTGGCCTTTATCCCGGCAGGAGCTGCCGAAGCAGCTAATCAATATAAGCGGCACCGACATTATGCTCAATGATACGATTGAACGCTTTAACGGCGTTATTCCGATGGAAAACACGATCGTAGTAACGAATCGCACCCAAGCGGTGCTGCTCGAGAGGATCATGCATAAGAGTGTTCAGCACGTTAACATTCTGGTAGAGCCGGTTGCCAAAAATACGGCAGCGAGCATACTCCTTGCGGCTTTATTTATTGAGAAAAACCATGGTGATTCTCTTATGGTCGTATTTCCATCCGATCATCATATTACCGAATCGGATAACTTTAAGAAAACATTGAATGATGCTTGCATCGTGGCTATGGAGACAAACAAGATTGTTACGATTGGCATCAAGCCTACCTTTCCTTCAACTGGCTATGGCTATATTTCTTGCAAGAAAGACTCTTTCATTAAGGAGCCTTGTCATGTTTATGAGGCAGCCGAATTTGTCGAAAAACCTAATTTCGCAAAAGCACAATCCTATCTTCAATCCGGTCATTACTTGTGGAACAGCGGTATGTTTATTTGGAAAACCTCTTGCATCATTGATAATTTCAAAAGGTTTCTTCCAAGACTCTTTAAAACAATGCTCCCTTTAATTGCGTATATGGGGACGGAGCGCGAAGAAGAAATGATTAATGAGATTTATCCTTTGCTGCAAAACATTTCAATCGACTATGGTATTTTAGAACGCAGTGACGAGGTTGTCGTTATTGAAGGCGATTTTGGATGGAATGATATTGGAAGCTGGGATGCGCTCGGCGCGATATTTCCTCCAGATGAGCATGGAAACATTGTCAAAGCGAACTACGTAGGCATCGACACACAGAACTCCATCATCTACGGTGATGACCGGCTCATCACTACAATTGGAATTGATGGTCTGATTATTGCGGATACCAAGGATGCGCTGCTGATATGTGCCAAAGACAAGGCGCAAGAGGTAAAGGAAATCGTTAGAATTTTGAAGGATAAGGGAATGCACGAATACGCCTAAGAAAGGCTCACATTCAAATGAACCCCATGATGAAGCTCGAATGGATAACGAAAACATGCAAAGAGCTGCTGCTAGAATATGAGCCTGCTCAAAAACAAGGCACGAAGCTTTATTTTGCTGGCGTTGGGGACCGCGATGTTTACAATATTACTGCTCCATTCTTGAATGAGGGGGAGCTTTATATTGCCGGCCGTGTGGAAGATCGCCATTCGGAGGAATCCGAGATTATCTTTTTTACATGCAAAGATGGAATCTGGACTCCGAAGCTGGATTTGCCTAAGTTTCAGCTGCAGGATCCCTTTATTACGAAAATTAACGGCGAATGGATCTTCGGCGGTGTCCATCTTTATTTTGACTCTGAAACATCGAGGTCGATCATAGGCTGGAAAACCGTGCTTTACCGAGGAGAAAAATTGCATGAGCTTGTACATGCTGCAACAGGCCCTTGGAACATGAAGGATATTCGCTTAACACAATTATCTGATGGGAAGATCGGTATTTTTTCGAGACCATTTGGGATTGAAGGCACGAGAGCTGTAATCGGCTTCAGCATTATTGATTCCTTTGAGGAGTTGTCCGAAACAGCTATTATTAACGCTCCATTGTTTCGTGATCAATTTCTAAAGGATGAATGGGGAGGGGCAAATGAAATTCATTTGCTCAAAAATGGGTATCTCGGCGTATTAGGCCACATCTCTTATACGGATGAGGAGTCCAATCTACATTATCATGCGATGTCATTTGTTCTCAATCCTTGGACGAGAGAGAAGTCACCGGTCAAAATCATAGCAACAAGAAGCGACTTCCCTGAGGGCCCGGCTAAACGCCCGAATTTAGTTGATGTAATCTTCAGCGGTGGACTGGTCCGCAAGGCTAACAACCGTGCGGAGCTCTTTGTGGGAGCTAGTGACACGGAGGCGCATTACATCGATATTGCAGACCCGTTCACGGAGTACGAAGCGATGAAGCAAGATGAAGCTGAAAGCTAAAGCTGGCTGCTAGGCTAAGGGCGAATGGTAACACGCGTGCCAATAGGCACTATTTTGGACAAGGCGAGTACATCATCGTTAAACATTCGGATGCAGCCGTGTGAGACGATATGTCCGATGGAAGAAGGATCGTTTGTGCCATGGATGCCATAATGCGGCTTCGAGAGCCCCATCCAAAAGGCGCCGAACGGTCCGCCGGGATTGGGCTGCTTATTAATAATCGTAAATTCACCTGTAGGCGTTTGAGTTACCATTTTGCCGATGCCAACGGGAAAAGCTTGAGTGACGACGTCGCCGTCCAGCAGATAGAGCTGACGATCGGAAAGATCGATGATAATACGGTAGTCGGGCATGGGGGACTCACTCCTTTTCTCCTATGTTATGTAGAGCGGCAGCGGTTTGCTTCAAAGGATTTAGGCGCACCAAAAAAAAGAGAGCCTAAGGATGTCTCCTAGGGCTCTTTGGTCATTTTATTTTATAGTCAATAACTCTAGCAATATTCTGCCTCGCCCTCGTTTTCCCTCACATTGTTTATGCGCTTGTTTTACATCTGCTAGAGAAGTTAAATGTACCTTGATGCTATTAAGGAAGCAAGCAGGCACTTTTTTGCGGATCGTAACGATTCCTTAAGATTAGCTTGCTCAGCTTCTATGGTACAATAAAAGTAATAGATGAATGAACATCATGATTTTTCTTAAAGAGGTGCAGTTTATGATCCTAGTAAGCTCTTGTTTAGCTGGATATGAGGTAAGATATAATGCTACGCATAGTGTAAATGAAATCATTCAACAATTGGTGCAGCAAAAGAAAGCCGTTGCTGTATGTCCTGAATTGCTGGGCGGTTTCTCTACTCCAAGAGAGTCAGCCGAAATTGTTGGCGGCGACGGCGATGATGTGTTGAACGGTACAGCTAGAGTAGTAGAGAAATCGGGCAGGGACGTAACGGCGATGTATGTGGAAGGTGCACACATTACGCTCAAAAAAGCGAAGGAAGTAAATGCGGAAGTGATTGTACTTAAGGAATACAGCCCTTCTTGCGGCAGCGCCATGATTTATAATGGAGAGTTTAAAGGCAATAAGAGGACTGGAAATGGGGTTACGACCGCCCTGCTTAGAAGAAACGGCATTAGAGTGATATCCGAAGAGCAGCTTGGGGGATTTTTGGTGGAAATGAGTTTCTAGCAGAAATAAATTTTTGAAAAATAATAGAGCCATAAATAAAAAGGAGCCTCTTAGGAGGCCCCGTCTTTCGTGTTTAGTGACCTGATGATTCGTGGTCGTTGGATAGCTTAAGTACGTCAAATACTTTGAACAATAGACTAAGTATAATAGCTACTACAGTTGCAAGCGCCATCCCAGTAAGCGAGAAGTCTCCGATTGTAAGCTTTACGCCGCTAAGTCCAGTCACAAGAACGACGGTTGTCAAAAACAGGTTGGTCGGTTTGCTGTAATCCACTTTGGACTCAACGAGCATCCGGAAGCCGGAAGCAGCAATAACACCGAACAGCAGCAAGGATACACCGCCCATAACTGGCGTTGGAATTCCGGAAATAAGTGCAGAGAATTTACCAGAGAAGGAAAGGACGATCGCAATGACAGCCGCGCCGCCAATGACAAAGGTGGAGTAAACCTTTGTGATCGCTAGCACACCAATATTTTCGCCATAGGTCGTGTTCGGCGTAGAGCCTACAAAACCTGATAGAATGGTGGAAATACCGTTGCCCAGCATAGAGCGGTGCAGACCTGGGTCCTTCGATAGGTCTTTGTCTACGATATTGCCTGTAACAACCAAATGCCCAATATGCTCGGCAATGACGACAAGCGACGCAGGTGCAATCGCAATAATCGCCGACCAGTGGAACTCAGGGAATGTGAAATGCGGCAATTGAACAAAGCTATTCTCAGCGAGTTTGCTGAAATCAGTGAAGCCCATGAAATGAGCGAGTACATAACCTGTAGTAATACCGATCAGAATCGGAATAATGCGCATGAATCCGCGGAATAAGACGGAACCTAGCACCGTTACGGCAAGGGTGACGGTAGATAGGATTACGATCTTTGGATCCGGGCTCCATACGACGGCAGGATCGGCATCAGTCGGAATAATCCAGCCTGCCATCCGAGCAGCAACTGGAATGAGCTCTAAACCTATAATCGCGACGATTGCCCCCATCGCTGCTGGAGGAAATACAACATTGATCCAGCCGGTGCCTGCTGCTTGAATGATGAGAGCGACAATCGTAAAGATAACGCCTGAAATAATAAATCCGCCTAATGCGGCTGCATAGCTGCCTCCGCCCACTTGATCGCCGATTACGGCGCCTGCTGGAGCGAGAAATGCAAAGCTGGATCCGAGATATGCTGGAATCTTATTGTTGCATATCCAGAGATAAAGAAGTGTTCCGATTCCGTTCATAAGCAAACAAATTGCCGGATCAACACCGAGAATATTCGGTACGAGCACGGTAGAGCCGAACATAGCAAATAAATGCTGCAAGCTTAGCAGTGCGCTTTGCAGGGCAGGCGGTCTTTCATGAACCCCAATTGCTTTTTTCATGAGAATAAGCTCCTTCAATTTAATAGGTTGTCTATTTTTGACCCTTGTTGATTCTACATAGTGAAGCGGGGTTTGACAAGTGTTTTCTTATCATACGCTGGTCATATACGAATACATTAATGAAGAAGGGGAGGTGAAAGGATGGAATTGTGGGTGATATGGCTTATTCTCGCTGGCATACTGATCGTCGTGGAAATGCTGACGCTTACATTTTATTTGCTTTGGCTTGCGATTGGTGCTATAGTCGCTGCCGTCATTGATTGGTTTTGGCCGGGCTCATTTGTCGTGGAGCTGGTGGCTGGGTGTATCATTGTCCTTATCTTGACTATCTTCACAGGTCCAATTACTCGTCGTTTCCATTCCTCAAAAGGTTTTAAGGATGCCGTGGACGAGCTCGTCGGCAAACAAGGAATTGTGCTTGAGGATATTGCGGCAGATGTACCCGGTATCGTCAAGGTGGGAAATGAAACGTGGAGTGCAGCATCGAATGAACGGTTATTGAAGGGTGATACAGTTAGGGTTGTCAGTCGCGGAAGTGCAGTGCTTCAAGTTGAGAAATGGGGAGGCTAACTAGATATGGGTTATATTATTGCGATTATTTTATTGGTTATCGTTGTCGTTTTTGTATCATTATCGATCAAAATCGTACCGCAGCAAAGGATAGGCGTTGTCGAGCGTCTAGGGAAGTTTAATCGGCTGCTTACGCCGGGGGTTAATATTCTAATTCCGATTATTGATCATGTACGAACGTATCATGATTTGCGTATTCAGCAGGCGAACGTTCCGCCGCAAACGGTCATAACGAAGGATAACGTACAAGTCAAAATCGATACGATTATTTTTTATCAAGTGACCGGCCCAGAACAGGCTACATATGGCATATCTGATTATGTATACGGGGTGCGAAATATAAGCACAGCTACAATGAGGCAAATTATTGGTAAAATGGAGCTTGATGAAACATTATCAGGCCGTGAGAAAATATCGACCGACATTCGAATCGCCCTTGATGAAGCGACAGAGAAGTGGGGCGTGCGCATCGAGCGCGTAGAGGTTATTGATATTCAGCCGCCAGCGGACATCCAAGATGCAATGGATAAGCAAATGAAGGCGGAGCGAAGCAAACGAGCAATGGTGCTTGATGCTGAGGCGGCGAAGCAGGATATGATCTTGCGGGCAGAGGGCGACAAGCAAAGTAAAATATTGAAGGCTGAAGGCGATAAGGAAGCTAGAATCCGTCAAGCGGAGGGTCAACGCCATGCGCAGGAGCTGGAAGCGCTTGGTGAAGCGAAGGCCATTCAATCCATCGCTGAAGCTGAGAAAAATCGAATTGAGCTTATACGCTCTGCAGGACTAGATGAGAATGTACTGACGTACCGCTCACTCGAGGCATTATCCGATATCGCTCAGGGAGCTGCGAATAAAGTGTTCATTCCAACACGGGCAATCGATACACTTGGCAGCATTGGGGCCATTGGGGAAATGCTTAAAGCGAGCAAATAAATATAGTGATTGCAAAAAAATGTCTCAGGAGCAGTGTATTCTGCTTTTGGGATATTTTTTTGCAATCGTAAATATCCGATATTATATTTTTCTAAAGTCAGTGGGTTTGCAGTACGAATCATAATATTCTTGGATAGTTCAACATGAGATTCACCCTTAAACTTAAAAAGAAAGCGCTTTATATTAAACGAGTAAGAGGAGGAAATAATGTTGAGTAGTTTTAAATTCAAGAAAGGTTGGTCCATTATTTTTGCATTGCTTGTGTTATTCCAAACGGCGGTCGGTGCGAATACGATAGTTGCTGAGGCTCAGACGCCGGGTGCTGCTGTAAACAGCCAATCCTATGAGGCTGAGGCAGCCGTTAATCAGCTTAGCGGTAAAGCAGAGGTTAAGGACTGTGAGCTTGCGGTTGGCTGCTCAGGCAATAAGCTGGTAGGCAGTCTGTGGGGCGGCTCTGCTTTGCAATTCAACGCAGTGAATGTGGATACTAAAGGGATCTATACGATGACGGTGCATTACATATCGGGCGATCCGAGATCGTTAGCCGTCAGTGTGAACGGCGGCGGAACCGATCATTATGATTTGCCGAAAACGGCAGATTGGAGCACGCGAGGGACTTACGAGATCCAGCTGGAGCTCCGTCAAGGCGAGAACGTCATTCGTTTCGATGATGAAGGCGGATACGCGCCGGATATTGACAAGATCGAGCTGAAATTGCTGAATGCAGGTCCGGGTACAGATCCGAATGAGCCGCCTGCTGGAAGCGGACAAGTGTATGAAGCGGAAGGGCAGGACAATAAGCTAACCGGCAATTCTGCCGTACGCTCCTGCAAAGCGGAGACGGAATGCTCCGGTGGAAAAAAGGTCGGCGACATTTGGGGCGGCTCAACGCTGCTTTTCCAGAAGGTTGCTGCTCCAGCAGAGGGGATCTATACCTTGAAGGTGAGCTATATTTCCGGCGATCCTCGGTCATTTTCCATTCGTGTGAACAATAGCGAGAAAGAGACCTATTCCCCGCCTGCGACTGCGAACTGGGATACGGTTGGCGTGTTCAGTATTGAGGTACAGCTGCAAGCGGGCAGCAATACTATTTTATTTGACGATAATGGCGGATGGTCGCCGGATATTGATAAAATCGAAATCATCAGCTCGCAGGCACCAGGCGAAAATCCGGGTGATGTGGATGGGATCGGCAATATTGGCAAGCAAATCGATTCCAGTAAATTTGGCTCGATTAAAGTGGAGCAGCATAAGTCAGGCGTCACTTTAACAAACGGCGTCTACAAAATCATTTATAACACGGAGTCTGGACTTTCAGCGTTCGAATGGAACAATAAGACGATCGCCAAAGGGTTGTACAGCAGTATCCAATTGGACAAGCAGCTCGACAGCAAAAACTACGCTGAGCATTTGTTCTCCATGAAAAAAGTTGAAAAAATAAATGACGGTCATGGCAAAGGCATTCGGTTAACGATTGAGAATCGTGAGTCCGGTCTGCCAACGATGAAGCAAATTTATCAAATTTATGAGCGTTTGCCTTATTTTCTAATTAGTCAACAAGTTACGGGGAAAGACACACTCAGCACAAATGATATGGCTCCTCTTGTACTTAATGCCAAGGGTGGAATTGATTTTGGAAGCTACTCGGATAATAAGGTGCTGGTGGCTCCGTTCGATAATGACGCGTGGTCTAGATATCAAGCGCGGACGATAAATACAAGTCTGAACAACAATAATTATGTCAGCTCAGAATTGACAGCTATTTATGATAATACTAGCCGAAATGGATTGGTTATTGGTTCAGTCACACATGATAAATGGAAAACAGGAATCTATTGGAGCGGTTCTGATAATCGTTTAAACAAGCTCAAGGTATACGGCGGTTTCTCTTCCCCTACCTCGACGCATGATACGATTCCACATGGAAAGGTAACGGGAACGACGATTACTTCACCGCAAATTCTCGTTGGTTACTATTCCGACTACCGCCAGGGCCTTGAGAGCTTCGGTCAAGCGAACGCTGCAGTTGCTCCGCCGCTTGCATTTAAGCACGGTGTGCCAAAGGGTGTGCCTGTGGGCTGGAACAGCTGGGGCGCATACGAAAGTGATTTAAGCTACGATAAAGTAGTCGCTGTGTCTGATTTCTTCAAGAAAAATTTGCAGAAAAATTCCTTCTCGAACAAAGGCAATGTTTATATTAATTTGGACTCCTATTGGGATAATCTGTCCGAGGAGCAGCTGAAGCAAGCAGTTAAGGTTATTAACAAAAACGGGCAAAAAGCCGGCATTTATTATGGCCCTTTTGTTTATTGGGGCGATAACATGAGTCAGGTCGTAGAGGGTACAGACGGGAAATACACGTATGGAGATATTATTTTGCGGGATCAAAGCGGAAGCCCGCTGCCGAAAGTAGACGGCGCCTACGCGATCGATCCGACTCATCCCGGCTCTAAGCAGCGGATCGAATATTATTTCAAACGGTTTCTTGATTACGGATATGAGTATATTAAAATCGATTTCTTAAGCCATGGCTCCTTCGAGGGCAAACATTATGACCCTAATGTCCAAACAGGCATTCAGGCTTACAATCAAGGCATGGCTCATATCAATAAGGTGCTTGACGGAAAAATGTTCATCAGCGCCTCTATTGCTCCTTTATTTCCGAGTCAATACGCCCACGCTAGACGGATCTCATGTGATATTGACGGCTCACTGAGCCGTACGGAATATCAGCTAAACAATCTTACCTATGGCTGGTGGCAGAACGGAACGATCTATCCGTATACCGATCCAGATTATATGACGCTTGTGAAGGGCGGTTCGTTTGATGCTGCACAGTCTCGGGTCAATTCAGCGGCAATTTCCGGTACTGTATTTCTAAGCTCAGACGATGTCAGCAATCCGGCAGCACAAGAATTGATGAAGAAGCTGCTCACTAACAAGCAAGTGAATGAGGTTGCACTTAAAGGTCAGGCGTTCAAGCCTGTCGAGGGCAACACAGGTACAGGGGCTGCGGATACATTCATCATGCAAGAAGGGAAGGATTACTATCTTGCTGTATTTAACTACACGAATGCCCCAGTGTCGAAAACGGTAGATTTTGCGCGTGTTGGCATTCCATCGTCCTCCAAAGTAAAAATTACGGACCTATGGACGAATGCATCCAGTCAGGCAGCAGGTAAACTTAGAGTGGACTTGAATGGCGCGCAATCGAAGCTTTACAAAATCACCGTAAAATAAACCAGAAGCAAGAATCATGACTAAGCAGCTATGGCTGTGAAACCGAAAAATCCCTCAAGCAATAGTGCTTGAGGGATTTTTTATTGTCTAGCATGTTAACGTCCAGGAATTCTTATCGTTACCGTTGTGCCAATTCCAAGCCTGCTGTAAATAGAGACGCCATAGGATTCGCCGTACAAAAGTTTAATTCGATTGTCGACGTTGCGAATGCCATAACCAGACAAGTTGTCGCTGCTAACCGGCAGCTCTTCTCCGCTATGGCCGCGCATATGCATGCCCATGCCGTCATCGATAACTTTGAGAATGATATCATGGCCGTCGCGATAAGCCTTTATCATAATGTTAATTCCGAGCGTGTCGTCCCAAATGGCATGGTTCATCGCGTTTTCAACGAATGGCTGCAGCGTTAGCTTTACGATTGGGCAGGGCAGTACGGATTCCTCGATTTGATAATGCACGCGAATGAGTTCGCCGAATCTCACCTGCTGGATGGCAACGTAGTAGCGGGTAAGCTGAATTTCTTCATGGATTGAAAGTTTGTTTTTCCCTTTGTTGAGCGAGATCCGGTAAAACTTTGCTAGATCTGTAACCATTTTGTTCATTCGCTGATCTGAATTTCGAATGGCAAGCGACGATATGGAGGCGAGTGTATTGTACAAAAAATGCGGATTAATTTGCGCTTGCAGCACATTCATCTCGGCTTCTCGCTTATCGATTTCTTTCTTGTATACGTCGGAAATTAAATTGCTGAGCCGCTGCGCCATCTTCCGCAGCACATTTCCGATTTGGCCAATTTCATCGCGTCCAAGCGGCCTTATGTCGAAGAGATCGAACTCCTCTCTTTCGATACGCCGGATCATGCCGACTAAATAATCGACGCGTTTCGTAAATTGTCTGGCTGTGGCGTAGATGAACAGCGTCATAAGCCCAAAGCTGATTAATGCAAAAATTAAAATCCGCTTAGCTGTTTTATTTGCTTTGGTAAGGAAGCTGCTGTAAGGGACCAGCGAGATGCTTTTCCAACCGAATTTGGTCGTATTATAGACGACTAGCATTTTTTCTCCATTAAAGCTGCTGTCGAATCTTCCTTCTCTGGCGCTCGGAAATTTCTCCTTCACAAATTGATTAAGCGGACGATTTAACATGTTTTTGTCCTTAGCGGACATAATAAGGCCGCTATCATTGACGATTAATATCGTTTTCTCTGAAGTCTCTTTCTCCATCAAACGGAAAATATCCGATTCCAAAATGTTGATGGTCAAAATTCCATAGGCATTGTCTAGATTGCTAATATTAAGCATGCGTGTCAGCGTAAACATGGAAGGCTGGTCAACAACAGGGGGCGTTGCTACAAACCGAACATTTCCGTAGCTGTTAAGCAATGAGCGGTACGTAGTCGACCGTTTGAACGCATCATCCATTCGTTTAATGTAAATGCCGTCAGCTGGTAGCGAATCGTTATTAATATAAATAGACATGGAATGAATATCTGGATTTGTAGTCAGCATATTCGAAAAGGTGTTATTAATGTATTGATAGGCATCAACAAACAGAGAGGGCTCCTCTGTATAGTTATTCGTTAAGTAAGCGCGCAGCGAATTGTTTAAATAAAGATTTGCTGAAAGCTTTGTGTACGTATCCAGCTTATTTTCTAAATTTGAATTGATTTGAGCAACAGACGCAACGGAGTTCGTGTACATTTGGTCAGAAAGCTCGCTCTTAATCGTCTGATAAGAATATAGAACAAAAAACACTAAAGGAATAATGGCCCCGAGTAAAAACATGACAAACAGCTTTTCTCTTAGCCGCAAATTGTTAAAAGGCCTCGTCAGCCAGCCTGTTACCTTTTTCATGCGCTCTCACTCCAGCCTATAGATACATTTTCCGAAACTCATTAGGTGTACTGCCTTTGTGCCTATGGAAGATGGAGCAAAAATAAGAGACGTTCTCATACCCGACGCTGTGAGCGACCTCACGCACCTTAAGGGATTTGTCCTTTAACAAGTCAGCTGCCCGGTTCATACGAACCTTCGTTATATAATCAAGAATCGTCTCACCCATTTTTTCTTTAAAAATGCTTCGAATATAGTTGGGTGATAAGTAGACCTCCTTGGCAATCTCCTCGACCGTAAGCGGCAAATGATACCGTTCACTAATAAGCTTAACGATTTGGTCGGCTACGGCTTGATTGCGGTCAACATCTCTTTCGCTTAAAGCCTTTCTTATTTCTTCACAGAAGTGCATGACATAAGCTTGAATCTGTGAGGATGAGCTCATCGACGAGATTTCCTTCCAATGGTCCACAAGCAGCAAGTCCTTGAGCGAGCCTGCAAGCAGCATGGAGAAATGCTGCTCTAATGCAGCCATTAGCCTAATAATGGCTCGAATAGTAAAATTTCGATGGATACGTTCTACGCGAATCGTTGAGAAGAGCGCTTCTAACTGCATGGTTACCTGCTTGGCGTCTCCTGACTGCAAGGCGGAAGCAAGCCGAGCTGCAAGCTGCTCGCCATCATCATCCGTTTGTTTGGTAGGCAATAAATCATCCGGCGTTATGACGGCTCCGCCGAGCTTGAAAAACTTCTCCTCATTGCAAGCTCGCGCCTGCAAGTAGGCATCCCAAATAAGATGAAACCCGGTATGCGGCGCGGACAATCCTATCGTAATTTGTGCGCCGAAGGAGAGGGAGAGCTCCTCTCGGAACTTTTCCCAGAAACCCATTGTAGCTATTGCGGCTCTCTGCTCATTTCGCCATTGAAAGAGAACGAATAAAGCATGTGGCTCGCTTTCAACAACAATAAAGGAATCGAGGTACTGCCGGGCAATAGTCCGCAATAGCTCCACTCTATCGGGAGAGGCTTCGCTTGCTGGCTGCGCCGAAATCGGATAGTCTGCCGGCGCATCTATCGTTGCATAAAAGGCTGTAAACTCCCTGCTTGCACTGAAATCAGATGAGCTAAGCTCCCATTTCCGAATCCAATCCTTTCGCTTCTCTTCATTTGGCTCGCGTATAATACGGGTCATCCATTTTTCACGCAGCCATTCTCCGCCCTGATCTGATAACTGTTCCTCCTCGCACTTTTTCTTAACCTTCTCAATTAACGCGATCAGCTCCTCCATATCTATCGGTTTTAACAAGTAGCCAGTCGCCTCAATGTTCAGCGCTGCCTTAATATACTGAAACTCGTTATGTCCGCTCAAAAATATGATTTTTACGTTCTTATCGATTTGCTTTGCTCTTCTTCCGAATTCCAGCCCGTCCATAATGGGCATACGGACATCTGTCAAAATAATGTCAGGCTTTAATTCAGCCAGCTTGCTAAGCGCTTCCTTGCCATTTCGCGCCGTCCCCACGACCGTAATGCCGATTTTGTCCCATGGCACATAATGCTCCATCGTTTCGAGCTCAATGGCTTCATCATCCACTATCAAAATGCTGTACATGCTTGTTCCCACCTTTTATCATGTATCTGTTTTTGAATGTTTATTTAGTTTATCTGCAATACCGCATTTCAACAATGGAGCATATGGAAGTGTGTCGTTTTGCGTTACAAATCGGTAAATGCTTGTATAGAATGGGCAGGGCGGCCGACCTATAATGAAGTCACTAAGCAACGCAAGATTGGCAGGAGGTTATTAAATGGAATCCATAATGAAAGCGGAATCAAGTAAATCTGTTCCACCCCAAAAGAAGCGCAGCATTGGAAATTCAAATGTATGGGGGAGATTGAAGGAACAGCGGCTGTTATTTGTACTCATGCTTCCGGCTTTAATCGTCACACTCATATTTTCATACGTTCCCATGTTTGGCTTATACATGGCTTTCATTAATTACTCGCCAGGCGGAGGATCATTTTTCGGACAGTTTTTTACAACAGAGTTTGTAGGGCTGGAGTGGTTTAACTACTTCTTTACGAATGGCGATTTCGTTAGAGTAATGCGAAATACGCTGGCACAAAGCTTTCTATCTCTGTTATTCGGTTTCCCAATGCCGATTATTCTTGCCTTAATGATTAATGAAATGCGAAATGGCTGGTTCAAACGGACGTTTCAAACGGTATCTTACATGCCTCATTTTATTTCTTGGGTCATTGCCGCAAATATTATTATCACGGTACTTTCTTCAAGCGGTGTCATCAACAATTTGTTGACGGGGCTTGGAATTATCGATGAGCCGATTCAGTTTATGCAAAATGGTCCGCTGTTCTGGTGGATTATCGCTTTCTCCAACACATGGAAGGACATGGGCTTTAACGCCATTATGTATTTGGCCGCTATCTCAGCTATTAACCCGGAGCTGTACGAGGTGGCGAAGGTAGACGGGGCAAGCCGATTAAAGCAAATGCTGCACATCACGCTACCGTCTATTAAACCGACCATTATCATTCTTGCCATTTTAGCGGTAGGCGGAATATTGAATGCAGGTTTTGATCAGCAATTTTTGATGCAAAATAATACGGTGCTCCAATATTCGGAAGTTATTGACACGTACACGTACAAATATGGTTTGCAAAACGGAATGTTCTCTTACGGAGCAGCTGTTGGATTATTCAAATCGGTCGTCGCGTTTATCCTTGTACTAAGCGTCAATAAGATGGCCAAAAAAATGAATGAACAGTCGTTGTTCTAGGACAAACAAGAAAAGGAGAACACTTCATGGCAAAATTTAAAAATGATTTTCTGTTTATGTCGATTGTCTACTTATTCATCATCGCGGTGTTTATCGTAACCTTTTATCCTTTCTGGAACATATTTATCATTTCGTTTAATAGTGCTGAAGATACGCTGCGAGGAAATCTGTATTTGTGGCCAAGAGATTTCAGCCTAGCCAGCTACAAGCAAATTTTATCCGATAGCGAGATTTGGACAGCCATTAAAGTTACGGTGCTGCGGACGCTAATCGGAACGCCACTCGCGGTTATTGTCATTAGTATGCTTTCCTATTCACTAAGTAAACGCGAGCTCGTTGGAAATCGGTTCTGGTCACTGTATTTTGTGTTCACGATGTACTTTGGCGGCGGGCTCATTCCATATTACATGGTGCTCAAAAGCTTGCATCTCATTGACAGCTTTATGGTGTTTATTTTACCGGGCATGATGAATGTCTTTTATATGATTATTGTACGAACCTTCATGCAGCAGCTTCCGCAGGAGCTGGATGAATCAGCAAAAATAGACGGCGCTAATTACATGCAAATTTTCTTCAAAATTATATTGCCGCTAACGACACCAGTGCTCGCGACGATCGGCATGTTTACGGCCATTGGCCACTGGAACGCTTGGTTCGATTCCTATGTGTTCACGTATAACTCTGATCTTAAGACGCTTCAGGCCGTGCTCGTAAAAATCTTGAATCAGTATCAAACCAGCTCCATGGTTGGCGATGCACAGCAGCTCGCTGATGCTTCGAAACGACTGGCCGTGTCTCCGGATACGATTCGGATGGCGGCAACTATGGTAGCAACGCTTCCGATATTAATGGTTTATCCATTTTTACAAAAATATTTTGTTAAAGGCATGACCCTTGGTGCAGTAAAAAGCTAATGAAGCGGGAACTTTGTTGGAGGTGATGCCGATCACGCTTAAATAGGGATGAAAATGTACTATAATAGAATCACTTACGAGGGGGATTTATACTATGCGTACTAAAAAATGGATCGTATTATTTTTAAGCATGATCGTTGTCATTTCCGTTTTATCAGCTTGCGGCTCCAATAATGCTAAAGAAAACGGCAACTCAAGTGCTGGCGAGAATAGCGCTGGAAATGACAAGTCTAACGAACCGCTGACCATAACCTTTTTCGATAAAAATACGGGAGATAAATTCAGCAACGCGGTAGCGGCAGAAATTACGAAGCGGACAGGAATCACAGTAGAAATTCAGCAGCCAACCGGCAATCCTGCGGAAAAGCTGAATCTGATGCTTGCAAGTGATGATCTGCCGGATCTCATCATGTTTGAGAGAAGCAGTGATTTGGTTAACAAATACATTGAGTCGGGTGCTATCATTCCACTAAATGATTTAATTGAAAAAAACGGCCCAGATGTAGCAAAAATGTATGGCGATGTGCTTAACAAAACGCGTTATAAAGACGGTAAAAACTATTACCTTTCCAACTGGTATGGGTTTGAGAATGAGCCTGTATTTGGCTTCAATATGCGTAAAGATATTTTGAAGGAGCTGGCTCCTGATAAAGCAGAAGGCGGAGTGCCTTTCACGGAAACGGAATTCAAGCAGCTATTGCTTGATTTTAAAGCGAAATATCCTACGATGGACGGTAAAGAAACGATCGCTCTATCGATGGATGGAGAAAACTTTGGCGGTACGCTAGGCACTTTCAAAGGGATGTTCGGCATGCTGCCTTTCTATGATGAGAATGGTGAGCTGAAGTTTGATGTGAAAGACCCGCAATACCGCAAAATGATTATGTACATGAATGATTTGTACAGCACAGGCCTGATCGATAAGGAATGGGCGATTAACAAGAAGCAAGCTTGGGAACAAAAACTAGCGACAGGCTCTGTATTTGCTTCAACAGGCGCGTATTGGGATGCTGGAGGAGCAAACACGATTCTGAAGAAGGATCGTGGTGAAGAATCACAGCTGTTTCCTTACAAGGTTGTAGCAGATGGCATAGATCCTGCAAAAACGACATACGGCGGACGCAGCTCACTGGGCTGGGATGCGATTACGATTACTAAGAAAAATAAAAACCCGGAACGCACGATGAAATTTATGAACTTCCTCGCGAGCGAAGAAGGACAATATTTGTTGATGTGGGGAATTGAAGGCCAGCACTGGGATATGAAGGATGGCAAGCATACGCCGCGTCCAGAAGTGCTGCAAAGCTTTAAAGACGATTGGAATGCCTATACCAAGGAATCTGGCATTCGCAAATGGACTTGGTTTATCAAAAACGGAAATGGTTCCGACGGTACACCTTATGACTTAGCGGGCCGCTTCGAACGTGGCGCTGTCGATAAGATGGCACTCAAAAACTTGTCTGACTCGGTGTATGACTCCGTACTCTACGATGGTCTTGGACCGCAGGGAGGAACGCCTGAAGCACTAAATGAGCAGAAGGTTAATGATATTGTGAAGCAGGGGCTGACGAAAGCGATTATGGCGAAGTCTCCTGAAGAAGCAAACAGCATTTTTGATAAAATGCTTAGTGACATGAAGGCTGCTGGAGATGCAAAGGTTGAAGCGATTTATACAACCAACTTCAAAAATCGTGTTGAGCTTTGGAAATAAACATAATGCAAGCATAAAGGAGGCCGGCGCTGCCGGCCTTCTTCCATTATAAAAGAGGAGCGGATGAGAGATGAAGATTGGGCAATTCGAGCTGGAGCAGCGCATGGAGGAATATGTTGTTGATAACGGAGTCATTCAGGCAACCGTACATTTGACGGATGGGCATGTATCGCTGAAGTGGAGCAGCGGCGCGGCGCTGGTTGGCCTTTATGCCGAAGCACGTTATGGTTTGGAGCAGCTTCGCTCTACTTTTTACAGCAAGCATGTTGTAAACGAAACGTCTACCCACGCCATTGAGGATGGATTTGGCAAAGGGCTGCACTGGAGCTTTGAGCATGAAGAGCTTGGCAAGCCATTCATGCGTCAGCATTTCCGTATGTACGAGCAGCTGCCTTATTTGTTGATGGAGCTTGAAGTGGAAAGCGAGCTCGAATGGGAAACGAATGAAATCACGCCGCTAGCCGCATATTTAAATGATGGAAGTATTGCACAATTTGGAGCAGATGCAGGTGCCAGCGAGGAAATCAGGGCGTTATTCGTTCCATTCGATAATGACAAATGGGTTCGTTTTGCCTCACATGCTATTCCTTGCAGCGTACACAGCTATGAGACAACCGCCATTTATCGTGCGCAAAGCAGAAACGGATTTGTTATTGGATCAGTCACACATGATACTTGGAAAACAGGCGTTATTGTGGAAGGGACGTTCCCTGAGGATCTGGGCAGGCTGCGCGTTTATGGCGGAGCCGCTGATATGCAGACAAGAGATACAATTGCACACGGAACAATTCGCGGTAAAAGCATTGTTTCTCCGACGATTTTTGTCGGTGCGTTCTCGGATTACCGCGATGGGCTTGAAGTGTATGGCAAGGCGAATGCCGTATTGACACCAGCACTTCGTTGGGAAGGCGGCGTACCGATGGGCTGGAACAGCTGGTCAGCCGTCATGGGCAAGCTTGATTATGATGTGTATACGTATACATCTGATTTTTTCTCCAAACATTTGCAGCAAAACAGCTTTGCTGACGATCAGGGAAGCCTTTACGTCAACTTCGACTCCTTCTGGGACAATTTATCGGAAGAGCAGCTAAAGGACGCACTAAGACGGGTAAAGGCGAACGGTCAAAAGCCGGGCACTTATTATACGCCATTCGCTTTCTGGGGCAACGATCCGGATACGCCCGTAGAAGGAACAGATGGGACAGTGCTTTACCGTGAGATTCTGATCAAGGATGCAGCCGGACAGCCGCTGCCGAAGCTGGATGGCGCTTTTGCGATAGATCCATCGCATCCAGTCGCGCTGGAGCGAATTAGAAAAAGGCTGGAGAGCTTTGTAGAGCAGGGCTTTGATTATGTTAAGCTGGATTTTCTGACGCATGGCGCAATGGAAGGCGTTTTCTATGACCCCAATATAAGAACAGGAATACAGGCGTACAACAAAGGTATGGCTTGTGTACGTGAGACACTGAATCCTGAGAAAATTGGCAGACCGTTCTTAATTAATCTGTCTATTGCTCCGTTATTTCCGCATGGCTATGCACACAGCCGCCGTGTATCCTGTGATGCATTCGGAACGATCGATGATACCGAATATATGCTTAACGCGTTAACGTATGGCTGGTGGATTAACGATAGCTTGTATCGTTTCAACGACCCCGATCATGTTGTCCTCTATAAAAGCGACAACCAGCGTGCGATTAGCGAGCATGAAGGGAGAAGCCGTTTGAACAGTGCAGTGATTGCGGGTACCTCGCTACTGCTCGGCGATGATTACCGAATGGAGGAGGCAGCGCGGCGAGCCAAAGAATGGATGACAAATCCAGAAATCATGGCGTTAGCTAAGCGAGGTGTAACCTTCCGTCCCGTTGAGTGCAGCAGTGGGAACAAAAGTGAAAATCTGTTCATGCTGCGTGCTGTGGAAGGGACTTACGTCGCTGCTTTTAATTTCGAAGTAGAGAAGGAAAGCTTGTTGCACGCATCATTTGAAAGAATGGGCATAGATTCCTCTAAGGGGATAGTCGTTCGGGATTTGTGGAGTGGACAGGAGGGGCAAGCCGTGACAGCGGGCGATGGACATCGCATTGAGCTGGCACCATCGGAGTCTAAGCTGCTGCTCTATGTACAGGCGCAATAGCGACTAAAATGGATTAATAGCAAGTAAAATGCAGGAAATGAGCTATTTAATACGAAAGCTAAGAAAAATATGACAAAATCGGTTACTTTTTCATCGTTTTCGCGTATTATCCCCTATAGCCATATAAAAGATGCTTGGAAGGGGAGATTTCTTTGAGCTTTACAGATCAAAATCAGAACCTAGGCGAGAATCACAGCATGAGCGGTCGAAGGCCGCCAGAGCTAAAGCCAAGTACGGTTAAAAAAATCGTATTCGGTATCGTCGCCGCAGTTATTGTCATTTATTTAGGAACAACCTCCTTTTACACAGTACAGGAGCAGGAACGGGCAGCCATTTTAACCTTTGGCAAGTATTCGAATGAAACTTCAGCAGGTTTGCATTTTAAATGGCCTTATCCGATTCAAGATGTCAAAATTGTAAAAGCGGAGCTGACACAGCGGATTCATATCGGTTATCGACAAGTGGGCTCAGAAGCCATTCCAAATGATGAAGAAGCGATGATGATCACGGGTGATGAAAACATTGTTTCCGCGGATGCAGTTGTACAATGGAAGATAAGCAACATTCATGATTACTTATACAATATTTCCGATGCGGAGCAGTTTCTGCGAAATGCAGCAAGCTCCTCGATTCGTGCAGTAATCGGCTCGGAGAAGCTTGATTACGCCATTACTGACGGTAAGACAGTGATCCAAGACAAGGTTCGGGAGAAGCTGATTGAGCTGCAGTCCAAGTACAAAACCGGCATACAAATCATTGATATCAAGTTCCAGGATATCGAGCCGCCAAGCGGTCAAGTGGCTGAGGCCTTCCGTGAGGTAACGAATGCACGCGAGGAGAAAAATACCAAAATTAATAACGCTGCGAAGTATGAGAATGACCGTATTCCGAAAGCGCGCGGCGAGGCGCAAGCGCTTCTTGAAAATGCCGAAGGACAGAAGAAATCTCGGATTCTGAATGCCGAGGGTGACGTTGCCAAGTTTAATGCAATATTCGGCGAGTACAAAAAAAATCCGAATGTTACCCAAAGTCGTTTGGTGCTGGAGACGCTTGAAAAAATATTGCCGAACGCGAAAATCTTTATTACGAATTCGAACAGCGATACCGTAAATTATTTGCCACTAAATGAATTGCTGCGCAGCGGTAGCGGCAGCACGACGACTCCGCCGGCAACAACGCCGCCGCCAGTCACAGAAGCTCCGCAAGGAGGTGACGCACAATGAAAAGAAACCAATGGTTAACAATTATAGTTGTACTGATTGTTGTCATATTGGGCTCAGGCTCGATGTATATCGTGAAGGAAGGCGAATATAAGGTTGTGCTTCGATTTGGTGAAGCGATGAGAGCTGTGCCAGAGCCGGGCCTTAAATTTAAGCTTCCGTTTATTGAGAACGTATCGACGCTGCCGAAATATCAAATGACATATGAAAGCACGCCGACGACGATTCTAACGAAGGATCAGAAGCCTATCGTAGTAGACAACTATACGGTATGGCGCATTACAAATGCATCACAGTTTTTAAGAACGGTGCAGTCGGTCAGCGGCGGTATACAGCGGATCGATGAGGCCGTGTACAACTCTGTTCGCCGTAAGCTCTCAGAGGTCAACTACGATAATATCATTAGTGAGAACACAGCGCGCGGCAATATAAACGATGAGATTACGAAGGATGTTGTGTCTGCGTTGACTCGTGATAATTATGGTATTGAAGTTATCGATGTTCGCATTAAACGTACCGATTTGCCGGAAGAAAACAAGCAAAGCGTTTACAACCGGATGATTTCAGATCGTCAATCGATCGCAGCACGCTACTTGTCCGAAGGTGATGAGGAGTCGCGAAAGATTACTTCCAAAGCGGATCGTACAGCTACGGAACTATTAGCGCAAGCGCAGGCTGATGCCAAAAAAATCGTCGCTGAAGGCGAGCGTGAAGCAGCCGTGATTTATAATAAAGCATACGGCAGCGACCCGCAGTTCTACAATTTCTATCGGACGTTGGAGAGCTATGCAACGACGTTGAAAAACGAGCCAGTTATTATGATGCCTATCGATTCACCTTATGCAAAAATACTATTAGGTCAATAGCAGTTATCCCCCTTCGTTGAAGCGAGGGGGGATTTTTTTGTTGGAAGATGCCGAATTGGCTATGAAACCTGCTTAAATATTGCATTTGTGTTGCTACTAAAAAGATTCATTTGCTTTAAAGTTATAGATGCACCTTCAGTAGAGCGATTAATTCTTTTAGAAAATGACAGCGCCTTATTTAGGCTGTACATGACACAAGGATCAATAACTGGAATGAAGGGGCGAAGATTTTGAGTAGAGTAAGATCGGGAAGATCGGAAGCGAAGGTTAATATTCCGGTCAGCTCATCCTCGTGGACAAAAATTAGCATGCATGTCGTTATTGAAAACAATCAGGTAACGATCGGTTTCTACGCAGATCGAGCGGCAGACAAATGGCTCGGCATCGATCTGATTACACTTGTTAAAGAGGAGTTAGTTGAGCTGCAGCCTGTTGGAGTAGCGATTGGCAATTGGAGCTTACAAACGGAAGGGCCAACACTGGAGATCGGCTCTTGCCTCTGAGCGAGATTATAAGGTAACAAGCTCACAGACGATTTCTGGACTAGAGAACGGTTATTACACGTTAACAGTATGGTCGCAAAAAAAGCGGCGGTCAGCATGCCAATTATATTTTTGGCCCGTTATATGGGTTCCTCAGAGGCAAGGGCGACGACGTCTCAGAGCTTACTTATGTTGAATCGCAAGGCACGGCGACGGGAGTTATTATCGCCCAGCAGGCATTATGGATCAATCGGACATATTGAAGCTTGCGAAGCGCACTAGAACTGCAGGTCTGCAAATTCAATTGTCCTTCCACTATAGCGATTACTGGACGAATGGCGCTAAGCTTTGGATGATACAAAAGTATATTTATACCTTGTACATAGAGAAGGAACATCAGATATTCCTGATATAAAGCAACGAAAATGTGATGAAGAAATAATGAGAATCTTATTTGATTTGTAACATTCTGTTACATCGATATATACTTGGTTATGCAAGGACCGTTGTCTTTACGGTCTATTTTTTTCACTTCATAGAACCTGTATTCTGTGAAGTAAAGTTATTTGAAATTTGCTTCACGCATGGCGCTCATTTTCGCCCATAGTAGTTTGCTTTGGCAGCTTTTGATCATCTGCTGGATCAATGAATAATACAAAAAAAAGAGCCACTCAATATTAAAGTGACTCAGTTAATCTTATTCACTAAAAGTAAGCTTTAATGCTTCCCATCGACCATTTTTTGAGAAATTATTTATCAGTATGATTTCGATTCGAAGTAATCATCGTAGCTTTCCTTGCCTTTCGTTAATTTGTGCTTACCTCGACAGGATCTGAATTTAATCTCGAACCCACTGCTTTAATGATAAAATCGTATTTCGTAGTCGAATTCACGTTGTTTACAGTAAAACTGTACTGCGTTCTACCTGCTATTACCGGGATATACTCACTCCAGTGTTTGGACGCCTTGTCATTTTTTTCATAGATTCTAAAACCTCTAACAGGTTCTGTACTTCCTACAGGAGGGCTCCATGAAATAACGGCGTTAGTATCATTTCGTACAACACTAGCATTCGTAACGACCGTTGGCTTAACATCTGTTCTTCTAATCCCATAATTATCATATGCCTTTACGCCATTATTGCCCGATCCTTCATCTGCTACTGCAGCTGTATAAGCTGTAAATTTAAGCACTTGATCGGATACATAAACATCGGTGAACATTTTTTTGTTAGGTTGTAAATTTTTGGCTGCGAAATAATCATTATAACCTGGATACTTCGTGTAAAATTTATTTCCAAATGCATTCGACATCAGATAGATTGTGCCTTTAGGATTAATTGCATTTCCTTCACTATCTTTTGTAATTTGTGATGGTGGAACAACTAGATCATTATACATTTGGAAAGATCTCATATACATATGATCGTGAGCTTCAAACACCATATCAATTCCCATCTCATCAAAGGCAGGTACAAGATGTTTCTTGTAAAATTGAACCCTTTCGTCTTCATATTGTCCAGAATTATCTCCTGCTCCATAAGGACCTTTGTGGAATGTAACGAATTTCCACTTCTTATCACTTTTTGCAACGACATTTTTCATCCATTTCACTTGATCCAAATATTGTTGATCTACCCACTTCACTGTTCCGTTACTGTTAAGTCCTCCTTCATATTGTGAATTAAATATGATATATAGTGCATCTCCATATTCAAAAGAGTAAACAGAACCATCGTCAGTACCAGTAATAACCTGTTTAGGTAAGTTAAAATGATTATAGAAGTTATTGTTTGGTGTGGTCTCATCTCCAGTATAATCCTCGACTTCATGGCCTCCGAGCACTGGAACTATTGGCACAGTTGTAAGTTCATTCTGTGCTAGACCGAGCATCCATTGCCATTGCTCCTCCAAATCCCCATTGTCTACCAAATCACCTGCGTTAATAATAAATTTAGGATCGCCTATTTGTAATTTCGCTTTCTTGAAAGTATCTGCCCATGGTTCAAAACCGGATCGACTAGAGGCTTGAGAATCTGAGCCTGCTATGAAATGATAGGGTTGATTTGCTAAAGTATCAGTTGTGAATGAGCCGATCTGACTCCAGCTGTTCGAAGATCCATTACCTACACGATATTTGTAAGCAGTTCCTGGGGTTAAGTTGTTTGCGATAGCTTTATGAGCGTAATAATTTGTTTTCTTCTTTGTAGTTCTGTCTGCTTTGATCACATAAGTTTCAATTTTCTCCGAGTTTCCTTGATAAGTAGTTGCACCAACCTCTGGGAACACACCGCCCTGTACTGCAGAAGCTGGCATCACTTGAACGACCGTGTCCGTCATTACATCCGTATACCAGGCAAGTGCAACACTTGTTTTCGGATCTCCATTAAATGTCATATTGATTAACTTCGGAATAACTGGTGTAGTAGTCGAACTCTGAACGGTAAAACTCCAAGATACATCTCGAATCAGAGGTAAATTATCTTGTCCTTTGATAAGTTCTTTAGGTACTGATACTGTATATGTCTTACCACTTGCAAAGTTGGGATGATTCATTTTTAGAGTGTTGTTATTTGTGATTTCAAAAGTTACGTTGCTTAATGGGATGCTGCTACTGTCTTTAATTATTGCCGAGTACCCTTGAACAAGGCTAATTGGTTTATTGAATTTTACAGTAACTGGACTACCAATTGGGACATTTACTGCACCGTTTACAGGTTGGACAACTTCATCTATGGTTGGAGTCCCTGGATTAGTTCCTGAGATTAGACTCCCCTTTACGCGAATATCTTTAATTCTGCTGGAACCAAAGCTGCCTATAGAACCCACTTCACCTTTGGTATTTACATTTGAACTTACTAACCAACGAATGTACAACATATTCTGATTTGCTGCATTTGGAATCGGAACGTTTAATAGTTTGCATGTATTACCGCCACAATCAAAACTTGAGATTACCATCTTTAGATTTGCATTTGGTACATCCTGCCATGTCTGATTGTTTGTACTCGTCTGGACTTTGAAATCGCGTGGTCCCGTTCCTGAAGAGTTTTGTATGGATGATAAAGTGATGTTCTCATAACCCAATGTAGAAACGGCTGCAAGCCAATATTTACTTCCACTGCCGTTCCAGCCTTGATAGCTGACCGCTTTATTGACACTATCGTAAGCTTCAAATACGCCACCTACGTTTGTAAATGTGGATGTTGATTTGTTTAGACCACTCGTAGCTGGAAAACTACCGTTGGTCCCTCCGTTTGCAAATATCCATTCTGCTAGAGCAATTGGCTCATTGGTAGCATTATTTCTAATTGAAAAGTTCCACGTAATGTTGGATGTAAGGGCTACACCATCAACGCCTTTCACAAGTTCCTTAGGAACCGTTACGGTATAGGTCATTCCATTCACAAAATTAGGATGATTAATGATCAAAGTATCATTAGTCACAGCTGTCGTTAGGCCATTTAATGCCGTTCCTTGGTTATCGATAATTGTTGGGTTATATCCTGTGTTGAGGCTAATGCCTTTGTTAAATTTAATTGAGACGAGCGCATCTTCTGTTTGACCGCTAGCGTTTTCTACAGGTGTTCTGTTTACATCGTTTGTTGGTGTTTCAGTACCGACATCGATCCGAGTACCTTTAACAATTACACCTTTTAGTAAGCTTGAACCGAAAGCACCAACAGCTGGATTACTTGGGTTCGTGGCTTGAGTAGAAGTAACCAGCCAGCGGATATATAATAAATTCTGATTGCTTGCCTGAAAAGGTGTATCCTGTAGTTTACATGTTGTACAGTTAAAACTGCTCGTTATTAAAGTTAGCCCACCACCTGTTACATCCGTCCATGATTGTTTATCCGTACTCATTTGAACTTTAAAATCACGAGGGCCTGACCCTGATGACGTTTGCTCAGAGGATAAAGTAATGTTCTCATAATCTTTCGTAGATAGCGTAGCTAACCAATATTTCGTGTTTGCACCATTGTTCCAGCCTTGATATTTAATACTATTGTCCGTTGATACAAGTGCCTCGAAGGTAGGACCTCCAATTGCCTGAATGGTAGAGACTTGTTGTTTCACACCAGACGATGCTGGTATTATCCCTTGCGATCCCGCGCTGGTAAAGTTCCACTCCGCAATGACTTCAGGAAGCGATGATATTCCCATCTCAACTGGTTGTTCATATGCGACTGCAGCTCCTATTGCATGGAATGGCATCAAAACAAGAACAAGTAGAACGGATAGGACGTAATGTAATCTCCTTTTCAAAAAAATTTTAATTTTCATCCGTATTACCTCTTTTCCATTTTTATTTGAAAGTCTCATTTGCAATATATCGCAGTATAGAACATACAATCTCTTCCTATTTTCCGTAAAAAGTTAATTTTCTACGTATACTGCTATTTTCTTTGCACAACCTTTTTTGAAATGAGAAAGATGTTATACTATGAACAGTAGATCTAAATGTAATGTTTTCAAAACTTGATTTCCCCTCGAATATTACTCTCAACTGAAAAAGGGAGTGGTTGTCTATGGCAATCAATTTTTATGAATCTCTACCGTTTTACATTAGCCGTGAGAAGAAAACTCACTCCAGCATATCCTCTGCTCATTATCACGATGCCTATGAAATTATCTATTTAATCTCAGGTCAAATTTACTATTATATCGAAAATAGAACCTACCAAATTGTGAGTGGAGTTTTATTGTTTATCAACATGAATGACTTACACAAGCTGGTTAATTTAAATGGTGCTGCCTTCGAAAGAGTAACTTTAGTTTTTAAAAAAGACTTTCTTAGTACCTTTATTATTGAAAACGAAGGATGCAATCTTTTCTCCTATTTTCATTCCCATTCCAATGCAATTAAACTAGGGGGATATGACCAAAGCTTTATTGAAAATCATTTTAATAAAATGATTCAGGAAGATAAGAATAAATTACCTGGTTATGATTATTACCAAAAAATCTTATTGACGGAACTTCTACTGTTTCTCAAACGAAAAGTAGATATGGGTTTAAACGACTACCAGATTGAGTCGAATCGAGCAAATAACAAAATTTATCGGATTTTGGAGTTTATTAATCTTAACTATGATAAGCGTTTATCATTAGTTGATTTGTCTCAAAGCTTTTGTATAAGTTCTTCTCATTTAAGTCGAACGTTTAAGAAAGTTACTGGATTTACATGTATTGAGTACTTAAATAACATTCGCATGAAAGAAGCTCGTTCTCTTCTACAGGAATCCAAATTATCTGTGTTAGACATAGCTACTCGTGTAGGATTTGAAAACTTGACTCATTTTGGACGGATATTTAAATGTACGGTTGGAATCTCACCACTTCAATATCGAAAATTGAGCCGAACCAGTGAGAAAACTTAATCACACAAAAAAACAGCTGTGATTACAGCTGGCGTGGAGTCAAAATTCTATTCTTTAAATTGAGCTGGAACTGAACGGTTACATCATTCTCCGTATCAAGTACGATGGTATGTGGATTTTTCATATTGAAATCATTAAAGGTCACTACCGTTTTACCTTCTAATTTAAGTGATCGCTATATAATGCTTCTGTTTCAAAAGTCACGACTTCGATATTCCTCGTAAAGTAATTGATCCATTCATCGTATAGGTTGCTTTCGTTCCTTCTTTTCATTCCATAGGAAAATTCTCGAAGGATTTGACCGTGAAAGTCGCTTCAGGGTTTGCTGCAACATTCAAATAATCTGATCTTTTGTATGTCCGTCTTGTTGTGAATTTCCGGATTGAATGGCATTAATATCGACTATACCTTGACCGCTCATTTTCGCTTTATCAGCCAAATCAATATTTCAGTTACCTTTGACTGTCGCTCCTTCAAAATTAACGGTAGATCCTTCAGTATTCAGCTTGTATGCATCATGAGCAGGCAATACTTTACCCTCAAAATCAAACAATGTCGTATTCGATACCACATTCAGGTCTTTTCAAAATATGAATGAACTATCTGAGAAGGAACGTAAGCGTCTCGACCAAATGCGTGCGGTTAACTGAACGATAATGGACCATATTCAGCAGATACGAGCTCACCTCAGAGCATGGAGAGCTTACTATTGGCTTCTACGCTGATGCCTATACTGTAAACTGGGCATTAATTGATGCTGTTGCCTTAGGATTCCTAGGTGAAGGAACCGGAGCGATTAGCGGTGAGGTAAAAGGCGAAGGGGCAATAAGCTGGCGAATGCTGTCGTGAGAACCGTAGTTAACGGAGTGAAATATGCGGCAGTGACCAATGCATCAGGTGAATTCACTTTATCAGATATGCCGCAAGGAACAGGTTATGCGATTGAAGCGAGCAAAGCAGGTTATCAATCAAATACAGCAGCTGGGATCGTTGTGACCGATAAACAGACTACATCGGGAGTGACGATAGTTCTGGCAGAAGAGGTTGAGCCAGAGCCAACACCAACGACGCTGGCTACGCCAGTGACGCCACAACCTACGCCAACAACGCAGGTTGTAAAGGTGGATTTGAAGCAGGGAGCGATGAACGATAAAGATCACACGATCACGGTTAACGCGCTGCCGACAGCGGGAGCTACTGGTATTGTAGCCAATATTGAAGCAAACAGATTGCCGATCTAGCCAAAGAGGACCTGCAATCCATTATCTTCAATACGGGTATTACAACGATTTCGCTAGCACCTAATCTATTTAAGGAGTATATAAGCCCAGCATAAACACGACGCTGTTTGATTTTGAAGGAAACGCGCTGCCCTCCATGTTTGCGTACAAATATAACAATTAACGTAAACGAAAGAACTGGGATGTCGGAGTAAAAACCGATAATCCGGTTCTTTTTTTGAAAGAATAGAAATGTTGTGCAATAAAGTGGTTGTAAAAACATAACATACATTTCGATTTTACGGGTTGAATTGAATGGAATGTCCACGTATGGTGAAGAGGAAGAAAATGATTTTTAAGCAGCAGCCCAAATGACATCCAGCAGAGGTGCAAAGCAATATGCCTAAAATTAATTTATTTACTAAAATCGTCGCTTTAATCATTATTATGCTGGTTCCGATTATGCTGCTCTATTTCTACTCTAATAAGACCAGCACCGACATTCTTGGCGAGGAGCTTAACAAGTCGAACACGAATCAGCTCCTATTCTTTCAGAATCAAGTCAATACAAGCATCGATTCGATGGCCCTTTGGCCTGATTTATTGATACAGGACCCAGATATTTCGTCGCTTCGCGATATTTTTACGGAAATGCCGGAGCTGAGTCTGGGCATGATTACTTTGATCAAACGAATTCAAACGAAGCTGGCCATTCAGCAAAATTCATCGAAGTGGCGAAGCAGCCTTCATATCTATTCACCGATTCTCCATAGAGATATTTCGGATAATGACGTTGTGCTTTATGATGACGCCGATTTGAAAAAAAGATTAAAGCCTGGCTGGCAAGTGAAGGCTGCTGAAAATAATGAATTTGTTTTCTCTCGTTATGCGGTAACACCGTATTCCAGTTACTTGGACCCAAGCAGCTCGAACCTGGTCATTGAGGTGCAGTTCGACAGCTCGAACATTAAAGATATGCTGGACAAGTTCAAGAGCGATGGCCGCCGAGAGCCATTTTATTATTTGGAAGGCGTCGGCGTTATTTATAATCGCTCGGCAGATAAGGAACTGACGAACAACGTGATCCATTTGTTGAAGCAACAGCCGCTTCAGGACTTGGAAAGCCGTACGATTGATTTGGGCGGGGAAAAATATTTGGTCAATATCGTGAAGTCAGAAACGATTGGTTGGCATTTGATTGATTATATTCCGATTTCCGAAATCATTCGGCCTATTCAAAAAACTAATCAATTATTTTATGTATCTTTGGCAGGTTTATTGCTGTTATGCTGCATCGCTGCTTATCTTTTATATGCGCAGGTACAGGTTCCTATTAAGCATCTCATCGTTGGTTTTCAGAAGCTGAAAAATGGTGATTATTCGGTTCGAATGAAGCCGCGCGGCAGGAGCGAGTTTGGTTTTCTTTATACGCGCTTCAACTTAATGGTCGCTCAAATTCAAGAGCTGTTTGAAACGGTATATTTGGAAAAAATTCATGTGCGGGAAGCACGTTTAAAACAGCTGCAATCACAAATTAATCCGCATTTCTTCTATAATTGCTTCTCGTTCATCTCGAGTATGGCCAAGCTTGAAAAGAATGAAGCAGTCGTTGCCATGTCGCATCATTTGTCCAACTATTACCGTTATACGACAAGGCAGGAACGCGATCTTGTTGCGATGTCAGAGGAAATTAATTTTGTGACCAGCTATTTGGAAATTCAAAAAATGCGCATGCCGCGACTGCAGTATTCGATCAGCTTGCCTGCGGATATGCGCCATCTTGAAATACCGCCGCTGATGCTGCAGCCGCTCGTTGAGAATGCAGTTATTCATGGTATTGAGGCATGGACGGATGCATCTATTATTCAAATAACGGGAGAGTGGCATGAAGAAGGAGCACGGCTTGTCGTAGAGGATGACGGCAAGGGGATGAGCATGGAGGATATTCTTATTCTTCAGCACAAAATGCAAAATCAAATGGATGAGCAAATGGGCTGCGGGCTATGGAATGTTCATCAGCGCATGCACTTAAGATTTCGCGGATCAGCAGGGGTCAGCTTCTCATCCTCAAATCTTGGAGGTCTAAAAGTCACGATTACTTGGTCACCAAGCTAGATAAAAAAAAGGGGTTTTCAAATGATTGAAATTTTATTGATTGATGATGAGTCGTATGTTACAGGAAGCTTGGAGAAGACCATTCCCTGGCTCTCGATTGGCGTGAAAAGCGTGTATCAAGCGACATCTGCCTTTGAAGCGTTGGAGCTTCTTGAAGAAAACTCGATAGATATTGTCGTAACCGATATTGCGATGCCGGAAATGAACGGGCTTGAGCTTGTTCAAGAGATCAGCCAGCGCTGGCCTAACATCAAATGCATTTTGCTTACAGGGCATTCTGATTTTCAATACGCCAAAAAGGCCGTTCAGCTTCAAGCATTTGATTATATATTAAAGCCGGTAAATGACGATGAATTTGTGAAAACGATATCGGGAGCAATCGAAGCGTTAAAGGATGAATGGGAGCAGGCAGAGAAATATCAGCAGCTGCTGTATGATCGCAAATCTGATTTCAAGGTGCTGCGCGCCAATTTTATGGTCGACTTGGTATTAGGCAGACAGCTTTCGCCAAAGACGATTAAAGAGAAGCTGACGCAATACGAAATTTCTCTTGAGATAGAACGTCCAACCGTCATGATGCTCGTCCAACTGGGCAAACAATTTTCACATCTGGATTATAGCTCTTCCTCACTTATGGAGTTTGCCGTAGGGAATATAGCGGAGGAGTCGTTTGCTCAGCATTTCCATGTATGGCATTGCAAAGCGCCACATGAATATTTGCTTATTATGGCGCAGCCTAAAACGGAAGCAGGCGAGAAGTCAGAATATAGTGTGGAAAGCCGCAATTTACGTAAAACGATACTTGCCGAAGCAACCAAGAAGCTTCGTACAAATGTGAGCAACTATCTCAAAGGAGATATCTCCATTGTCGTTACGGATTGGTTCGAGTTTCCAAGTGCGATTACGACTGCGTATCGTTCAGGTCTAGGGGCGATGTTCATGATTGCAAATGAAGAACAGCACTCTATTCATTATTTGGAGGATCGCTCGGGCAAGGACAACACTTTTGTTAAATCGATGGAAAGCTTATATAAGCCGCCTACGATGATAACCTTGCTGGAGTCGAAGCGCTGGGATGCGGTAGAGCAGAAAATTAAAGATGTTTTTGCCGATTTGAAAAATACAAGATTCTCAAGAGAGCATCTATACGAGGTATACTTAGCGCTTACCAATGCTTTTATGTATATTACGCATAGACAGGGCCAATACGTATCCCAAATCAATGAGCTGGGTATCGATTTTATTTTGGATCAAACGGTTGTACTATCGCCTGATCGGCTGGAAGATTGGTCAATTGGTGTATTGCATAAGCTGCAAAGCGTGCTCTCAGTGAAAGAGGAGAGCTCCAAAAGCTTTATCGTTAAGCAGGTGCAGGAAATTGTTGCGAACAACCTTAGCTTAGATACGACTGTAAAAACGATTGCTGATCGCGTGTTTCTTCATCCGGTCTATCTCTCGAAAGTATTTAAAGCGGAAACGGGAGAAAGCTTAAGTGAATGGATCATCGGAATGAAGATGGAGCGGGCGCTTTATTTGCTGAAAAATACGAACAAAAAAATATATGAAATAACGAGTGAGCTTGGTTATCAGAATCCGCAATATTTTAGCAAAACGTTCAAAAAATATTATGGTATGACACCTCAGGAGTTTCGCGAACAGTAAAGTGGTTGTAAAAGGTGCTGATATGTTCGCTTTGTGTCATAGGCTGAAATTGCCCCTAAGCCTATAATTAAGCATGTAGAACATAATCATGAGGGGGATTACAATGAATATGAAAACAAAGAAACGGTTCACGTTCATGCTTTGTATGCTTCTAATCGTATCAGCCATCATTGGCTGCTCGAACAGCGGCAACAAGGCAGAGCCGTCGAATAAGCCAAGCGATAACACTACCGCGGGCAATGAGGAAAACCCTTACAAAGAGAAATACGATCCGCCGGTTACGATTTCCACTGTATGGGGAGTCGACCCTGCGCTAACCTTCCGTGAGGGAGAAACGATTGAAAACAACGTGGCAACAAAATGGGCGCTCGATACGCTTGGTATTAAAGTAGATTCCCTTTGGTCTGTGACAGATACAAATGGAGCATTTGCAACAAAAATGCGCCTTGCGATGTCTTCAGGGCAAAAAATGCCGGATGTTGCTGTCGTTGGCGACAAGCTGCTGGCACAAGATCTAATTGACTCCGGCATGTTCCAAGACGCAGGCGAGCTGTTCGATAAATATGCCGGCGAGAAATGGAAAGCGGCAATGAATCTTGATACCAGCGTATGGAATGCTTACATGCGTGATGGAAAACGAATCGGTATCCCTTTACTTGATTATGCTTACAACAACGACTATGTGCTCTGGATTCGTCAAGACTGGATGGATAAGCTTAATTTGAAAGCTCCAAAAACGATTGCTGAGCTGGAAACGGTAATGGAAGCTTTTAAAAACAATAATCCACAAGGATTGTCGCCAGAAAAAGTTGTTCCACTAAGCGTTGGCTTTAAAACGTCGATGAACACTTGGATGGGTGATCCATCATGGGTATTTGGCGCATATGGCACACTTCCTGCACAATGGAATGTGGCAGCGGATGGAACTTTGGAATACGGTTCTACGAACGCAGGAATGAAGCAAGGCCTAATTAAGCTTAAAGAATGGCGCGACAAAGGTTATATTCCGAAAGAAGCAGCACTGTGGGATGAGAATAAAACGTCTGAACCAGCTGTAGCTGGAACAGCAGGCATTATCCCTGGACCTTACTGGATGAGCGGCTGGCCGCTGCTGGATACAGCAAAAAATGCTGAAGGCGCAGTATGGAAGCCTTATGCGATTCCAACTGGTGAAGACGGTAAAGCAATGCGTCACGGCACTTCCTTTGTAAATGGCGTTATTCTGATCAATAAAGATATGAAAAATCCAGAAGCTTTCTTCACTTACGAGAACTATCTATTCGACAACCTAGCGGACCCGCAAGAAGGAAGCCCGTTCGAGCTAGGCGCTTTTGAAGGTTATGATTACGCTCTTGATGCTAGCGGCAAACCGCTGTACTTGGATGATGTTCCAGGCGGTGCCATTACGGCTCCACTACGTTATTTCATTGTACGCGATGGTGCGCGTATTCCTGATGCACAGTTTAAAGCATTGCTTAACCTAGCTGACGGTAAAGAAGCAAAAACTTATCGCGAGAAGGAAGTTGTTGCACAGTATGGACCGGAAACGGCACTTGCGGCAACTGTCGTTATGGAGCAAGATGCGATTTCCAAGAAGGATATGTTTGTAGGACCTCCTACCAAAACAATGAAATCACGCATGGACTATTTGAAAAAAATTGAAGCTCAAACGTTTAACGAAATCATTTATGGCGCTAAACCGGCTGAAGCTTTCGATGAATTCGTGAAAAGCTGGAAGTCATCCGGCGGCGACGATATGACGAAAGAAGTTAATGAGTGGTATGCTAGTTTAACGAAATAAGCTTGACGAAATGCGGTCCCTGAGGGGCCGCATTTTTTTGTGTTATGCAGCAAGCTAAATTCACATGTTGGATCGCAAAAGTGGTTGCATTTGTGCCATGAATGTTGGGTTTGTTAGCTACTTCAATTTTTCCGTCGCTGATATAATTTTTATATAAGGAACGCGATGCATACGTGCCGTGAAAGGCTGATTGCGTTCTGCATTTCATCCAGCGGGAGGAACAAAACATGTCTCAGCAGCAAACAATTCAACAAGATGACATTTCGGTATCTGTTGTCAAATCAAAAGGAAAACCGCTGTTTTATTACCTCATAAAGCAATGGCCATTCCATCTTATGGTGCTTCCATCCCTCGTCTTTCTAATCATCTTCGCATACTTGCCAATGGGTGGACTTGTAATGGCTTTTCAGGATTATAAACCATGGCTAGGCCTGACAGGCTCGGAATGGGTTGGACTGGATCAGTTCCGCTATTTGTTCGAGAGGCAAGACAGCTTGCAGGTGATCTGGAACACGCTAATCATCGCTATTTTCAAAATGGTACTGAATCTTTTTGCTCCATTCGTATTCGCTATTCTTTTAAATGAAATTAGAAAACAGCTTGTCAAACGTTTTGTACAGACGTTAGTCTATCTGCCGCATTTTTTATCTTGGGTCATCTTGGGCGGTATTCTTACAGATCTTCTATCGACGGAAGGCGGGCTGGTGAACCGTCTCCTAACAGGAATATTCGGAATTGAGCCGATCTTCTTCCTAGGCGATGGCGACTGGTTCCGCTTCACCGTTATCCTCTCTGATGTGTGGAAAGAGTTTGGTTTTGGTACCGTTGTATTCCTTGCAGCGCTTGCCAACGTAAACCCATCGCTTTATGAGGCGGCAGAGGTGGATGGCGCAAGCCGCTGGAAGCAGACGCTTCATATTACGGTTCCGTCGATGATTCCGATTGCTATTGTAGTCGGTACACTGGCGCTCGGAAACGTGCTGAATGCGGGCTTCGATCAAATTTTCAACCTTTATAATTCCTTGGTTTACGCGAAGGGCGATATTATTGATACGTTTGTATACCGCACAGCTATTTTAAGCGGCGAAATGGGCTTTGGTACGGCAATCGGATTGTTTAAATCGGTGATCAGCTTTGTCTTAGTCGTTATCTCCTATCGCCTTGCTTACAAACTAGCCAATTACAGAATTTTTTAAAAAATATAAGCAAGATCGCGAAACGAGTTAGCCGTCTGAGGACGCGATGGCCGTTTACGCTAGCCAAAGGAGGACCTGCCGAATGTATCATAAATCACCATCCTATCGCGTTTTCAACACGTTTAATACGATCCTATTGATCGTTCTTGCCCTGCTATGTGTGATTCCGCTGCTACATGTGCTTGCCGTTTCGCTAAGTGCAAAGGCGGCAGCGGATGCCAATATCGTCGGTCTATGGCCGGTCGATTTTACGTTGGATGCTTACCGAAAAACGACAAGCAATCCAATCTTTCTAAACTCGATGTGGATCGCCGTTCAGAGGACGGTAATCGGTACGCTGTTGACTTTATTGTTAGCTTTCTTGGCTGCTTATCCGCTATCCAAAGAAAACACCGCATTCCGCGGGAGAAATATTTATGCATGGCTGTTCGTATTCACGATGCTCTTTAATGGGGGACTTGTCCCGTTTTATATGGTCATTCAAAAGATTGGCCTTATGGACAACTTTTGGGTGCTCGTGCTTCCAGGAGCGGTTAATGTCTTCTTAACCATCCTCATGCTCAACTTTTTCCGCGGAGTACCCAAGGAGCTGGAGGAAGCAGCGCTCATTGATGGAGCAGGACATTTCCGTACATTGTTCAGCATCTATCTACCCGTTTCTTTACCGGCCATTGCAACGCTCGCTTTGTTCAGCATGGTCTTTCATTGGAATTCATGGTTTGACGGCTTGCTTTATATCGGAGATCCAAAGCGTTATCCGCTGGCCACATTCCTTCAAACGGTCATCATCCAGCGCGATATGAGCTCGATGAGCATGAACCCAGCTGATTTAGCGCTAATCTCACAAAAAACAGTAAAATCAGCCCAAATCTTCATCGGCGCTCTCCCGATACTTATCGTATATCCATTCCTCCAAAAGTTTTTTGTTAAAGGCTTGGTAATGGGTTCGGTCAAAGAGTAATCGAGTAAACGCAGCACGCACTCACTCATATCCAACGAATAAACAGGGGCTGTTCCAAACGTAGATTTATCTACGCTAGGAACAGCCCCTTCTGTATTTCTGTGTTTTATGGATGAAGTTTAGGCAGAGCGACGCGATTGCCAACTCTAACGAACCGAGCAGTTCTTATTCAAGCGTTTCGTATTAGATTAACAATCTAACGAACCCCAGGATCGTTATTTCGGGAAAAGTAACACATATCACCCCAAATAACATGAGATAACGTCCCTAGGATTCGTTAGAACTTTAGCAAAGTAGTTTTCAGCAAAATAAGCATCATACAGTTCCTTATAGAAGTAATCAGCGAATTATGCACCCAAAGTAAAGCGTGTCCCAAAGGGACGAAAGCGTTCCAACACAAATGGATCAAACGAGCGCATGGTTAGCTTTAACGTTAGTCCAATTGCGGGTGTCCAGAGGGCGCAGCCCTTGGGGCCCTCCCTTGGAAGGGAGGGTTTGGGTGGGTTCGAAACGCCCTTGAAGGTTTGGTAGTAATCCTTTAAGTGTTTGTCCTTTGAAGGTCCGGTATTAATCCTATAAGGTCTGGAAAAGCCTTTGAAGGTTTGGTAGAAGCCTTTAAAGGTTGGTTCCTCCCTCTAATGGTTTGGTTGTCTCAAAGAACTTCTCTTCTTCGAACGCACAGCTTCAACTAGCTCATGAATGAGATAGGCTGCATATATCGTGATAAACGCCATAATGAAGTAACCGTATCGTTCAAATGTAATAAATGGCAGCGAAGTAAATATGAAATATAAAATGGTTATTATCAATATAGATAGTTCTTTGCGTTTGCTTTTAAAAATAACGGTCATGAGCAATCCAATTACTCCGAGCAATAGCAGCACGTAGTGGTAAACGCCCACGATGGGTTTCGAAATATGAAGTACGGGCTTCCAATAATAAGGTACTTTGACCATATCGACTACCCGATCAACGGTGTAATGTTTAATATAACGATTGCGATCCGTTTCAAATCCATAATTTCTAATTTTTTTGGCAAGCTCAGCTTGAATTTCATTGGATTCGATGGCATCTTTCGCCTCGCCTAACCGCGTAAAATCCTCTTTGAATTTCTCTTCTGCACCAGCAGGATATCTCCAATCGATCATAGCTCCTAATACAGATGGATTGCCGGACGAGAGCGTGAGCGGAATAAACTTATCAAATACGATAGCATTTCTTATCCACCAAGGGGAAATGCAAATTAATATTACAGCAGATACTACAATCGCAGGTTTAATAATCTCTTTTATTTTATATCCTCTAACTAGCATGTAGATTAAAAATACGACCGGAAGGAGTGCAAAGTTTGGCCTTGCATATATCCCGATACTTAAACATACTGCTGCAATGGCGAACCAACTCAACTTCTTTTTATCTACAGCTACAATTCCGGTATAAATAAACAGCCATAAAAATAACTGCCCAAAGGCCTCCGTTAAAATCAAATTTGCTGCCATATAGTTAGGTGCATATAGCGCGAACAGTAGGATTGCTATGACACCAATTCGTTCATGGAAAAATCGTCGACAAACTTGATAAAGAAGAATCATCGTTCCTGCCATCATTAAAACTTGAAGAATGCGGAATGCGGTAATTCCGTTCCAATATCCAAATATCTTCATACAAAATGCCAACACCATCGTAAGGGCAGGCATAATAAATACAGTCGAATCTTCTACTTTGTGATAAGTAAATGTACCTTCATTAAGCAATGTCTCGGCACTTCGTATATATTTTACATCATCGTTATTATATTCTTCGAAATTGCCTAAATACATATCGCTGCCTTGCTGAAACGTTATGAATGTTCCTATTGCAATGAAAAACACAACAACAGCTGCTAAAATAATACGGTATAAAAGTGCTTCATTGCCTACTTTTTGAAAAATTTTCATTTCATTGCCCCGCTTTTCATGATTTATAACACTTATAAATAATAATGTGACCTCAAGCTTTGTGTCTAATGGGTCTATTTGGGTTAAACGAGTTCTTTCAAGTTACAACCATTCCTATCATTCCTAGTTTTTATTCTGCTGCTCACCTTTCGCTTATATTAACTCCATTATAACGTGTATCATATGAAAAATGTTCCAATCCGTTGGAAGAAAAATGGATTTAGTATATTTGCTGTCTATAAACGTTCGTACAGTTGCACTTGTTCATCCTGTCATAAAGTAAGCTGAGGTGAACTTTTGTGTATAAGAAAAAGTATGCAAGTCGCAATATAAGAGGAAAACTGCGGGTCTGCAAATACTTATGTGCGAATAAAAAATTGAAGCGGTATGTACCGAATACGGTATCATTCAGCCGTGAGCACTTGCAGATGATGCTAAACCGTCATGACACCGTTTATGTCAAGCCAGATATTGGCTCACTCGGTTTGGGCATATTTAAGCTGAAACGGGTGAATTCGGGTTATGAGCTTTATTCAATCGTTAAGAAAAAACAAATAAAAAATTTTTATAATTCCGTTTCCGAAGCTTATTCGCAAATAAAGAAAATGAAATCGAGTAAGCTTATTATTCAAAAAGGAATATCATTAGATCGCGTGGATGGATGTCCCTACGATATTCGAGCGATGGTTCAGCGGAAGCCGGAAGGTAAGTGGGTTTGTACGGGTTTAATGGTAAAGGTAGGAGCTCGCCATAAAATCGTAACGAACTATTATCAAGACGGAGCAATCTATTCGATGAAAAAACTTGGAGAAAGGCAAGGACTTTCTATTGAAGCAACGGATAAGCGGATCAGCAGACTAAGCAAGGTGGCCCTGCGAATATCACGGACATTAAGTAAAAAACGATCGGGTATGCACGAGCTTGGCATCGACTTTGCATATGATCAGAAGCAGCAGTTATGGGTTCTTGAGGTGAATTCCAATCATCCGCAATTTCATCCCCTTAAAAAGCTTGATCCTTCGGCCTATAAAAAAATGAAACATTTTGCTGCCAGCTACGGAAGACGCGATGCAAAATGAAAAAAAATGTAAAGCAGATCGAGACGATTTCTCGATCTGCTTTTTTTATACTTATTAATGATTGCGCTTACTCCAATGATTGAAAAGTATCATTTTTAGTTGTTCAGATAGCTATTAGTGCGTTTATGATCGCGATAGAATACTAGTAGAACAACTAGAGCAAGGGGGATTGAGTAGTGGCGCAACTATCGGTTAATGAAGAACTATTAAAAAAACCAAAACCTAAAACTAAAAATGCGTTTCTGCGTTTCGCAAAACAATGGGACATTCAAATGATGGTATTGCCGGCATTGTTACTAATCATCGTGTTTAGTTACATCCCAATGTACGGTATATTGATGGCATTTCAAGACTACAGCATCTTCAAAGGTTTTATGGCAAGCGAATGGGTTGGATTAAAACATTTTGACATGTTCTTCAGCTCCCCGGAGTTTTTCAAGGTCATGCGAAATACGGTTATTATCAGCTTGTTGAAATTTTTCATTGGATTCCCGGCACCGATTTTGCTGGCGCTTATGCTTAACGAAGTGAAAAACCTAATGTTTAAGCGGCTGGTTCAAACGGTAAGTTACCTGCCTCACTTTATGTCATGGGTAATCGTTGCGGGTCTGATTATGTCGATGCTGTCCACGGACAATGGAAGTATTAACATCGTACTTGAGAAAATGAACTTTATCGATGAACCGATCAACTTTCTATCACTTCCAGAATTATTCTGGTCCATCCTCGTTTCGACTGGGGTATGGAAGGAAATTGGATTTGGCTCCATCGTCTATCTAGCAGCAATAGCAAGTATTGATCCAAGCATGTATGAAGCAGCATCTATGGATGGTGCGAGTAAATTCAAACAAATCTTTTTGATCACATTGCCTTCGATCATGCCGGTTGTCCTTATCTTCATGATTCTGGCGATTGGTAATCTACTCAATGCAGGTTTCGAAGACATTCTATTGCTTGCTGTAAACCCTGTACTCAGGGACGTGTCAGATGTTATCGATACGTACGTTTATCGAGTCGGGATACAAAGCTCTAGATACTCATACGCAACAGCGGTTGGATTGTTCAAAGCCGTTATCAGCGTAGGACTTTTGACAATGGCGAACTTTCTGGCACGCAGGGCCGGCAGCAGCTTGTGGTAAACTATACAATTAGCCCGGAAAGGCGGATGATGCAGTGATCAGGCTCAGTTTTGGAGACCGCGTGATGACGGTGACCATCTACATCTTACTAACGTTATTAGCTTTTATGACCTTTTATCCATTCTGGAATGCACTTGTCATATCCTTCAACAGCGGAATAGACACCTCCATGGGGGGCGTAACCTTTTGGCCGCGTGATTGGACTTTAGAAAACTATGGTATCGTATTCAAGGATGAACGATTGGTAACTGCGTTTCTGGTTTCGATCAGTCGGACGGTTGTCGGTACAATCGCATCCATATTTATAACGGCATTATTCGCCTATGGCCTCTCGAAGAAAGAATTGATGGGCCGCAAGTTTTACATGATCTTGTGTATCATTACGATGTACTTCAGTGGTGGACTTATTCCTTCTTTCTTGCTCATTCGTGAGCTTCACCTCATGAATACATTCTGGGTATTCATTATTCCAACACTAGTCAGCGTTTGGAACATGATCATCTTCCGAACATTCTTCCAAGGCTTGCCTGCAGGGCTTGAGGAATCGGCGAAAATCGATGGAAGCGGCAACTGGGGTATCTTCTTCCGCATTGTTGTTCCGCTCTCTGGTCCCGTTATTGCAACGTTGTCGCTTTTCACGGCTGTTTTTCATTGGAATGATTGGTTTGGTCCAAGTATCTACATCACCAATGAGAAGCTGCTTCCTATACAAACGATGCTTAAGCAGATTTTGAACTCTAATATCGTATCGGATCAAATGTCACAGCTAGATTCTGCTGCGCAAGGGCAGTTAGCCAAAATGAGAACGGTAACGAGCAAATCGTTGTCTATGGCAACGATGATGGTTGCCACGATTCCTATCATTATGGTGTATCCATTCGTCCAGAAATATTTCGTTAAAGGTGTTCTTGTTGGATCATTGAAAGAGTAGCAGGCAGTTTAAGACATGTGGTTTAGAGCGAAAGCTTTGAACATATAAAAATGAGCTTGAAAGGGGATAATAAACAGATGAAAAAAAGAAAACTACTCGTCCCAATCGTCTCTGCATTTATGGCCGTTTCTTTAATGGCAGGCTGTAGCGGTAATTCCGGTAAAACAGAAAACGGAGAAACAGGAAGCAAGCCGGAGGAAAATAGCGGCAATAAGCCGGCATCGGTTTATGAACTTGGCAAGGAGCAGCTTGATTTCACCCTTTATGGGCATTATGACTGGTACACTATGCCAGCATGGGGCGGCGACATTACGAGTACTTGGATTAGAGATACAAAGAAAGTAAACGTAAAACCAATCCACTCCGGTGGTGCGGCTCCACAAAAGCTGAATACGATGATCGCGACTGGCGAGCTTCCTGATGCGATCTGGCTAGAGCGCGTTGATGTTGAGAAATTGCGCACAGCTGATCTGCTTGTTCCATTCGACGACTATCTTGATAAATATCCGAACTTGAAAAAATGGTTGGGCGATGAAGGCATCAACATGCTTCGTTCAGAAGATGGCAAGCTTTATCAATTCCCTAACTGGTATACAAAACAACCTAACGGCAACTCTGGTTATGTTGTAAACAAAAAGATCTACACAGAGCTTGGTTCACCTAAGCTTGAAACAACAGACGATCTGTACAGCTACTTGAAGCTGGTTAAAGAAAAATATCCGAATGTTGTTCCTTACGAGCCGCATTTAGCAAAAGATGGACAAGGACTTGACGTATTGTACTCTGCATTCAAAGAAAACGATCAGAAGTTCCCAGGTATGCGTGCTGTACCTAACGGCGACAAGCTGACTTCGATCTTCCTTGACCCTGAGTACCGTGAAGCAATGCAATACACTTCCAAGCTGTTCCGTGAAAAATTGATTACGCAAGATGCAATGACACAAACGGTTGACCAAATTACTGAAAAAGTAATGACTGGCCGTGTAGCAGTATTTGCATCAGCAAGCCCAACTGAAATTGCAATGCAAGCACATGCTGAGCTTACGAAAAACGATCCAGAAGCTGGATATTTCATGATCTGGCCGATTCACAAAGAAGGCGTTGACAAAAACAAAGTATTCCCTGGTACGTATGGTATGTTAGGCTGGAACGTAACGGTTATTACGAAAAGCGCTAAAAACCCAGAAGCAATCTTCGCTTTCTATGACTGGTTGACTGGTCCTGAAGGACAAAGCGCTTTGATGTGGGGACCTCCAGGAATCTATTGGGATGGCGTAGAAGCTGACGGCGAAACTCCGAAGTTCACAGAAAAATACACTTCTGATGCAGGCGGTCTTGGTAAGCTTCAAGCGATTACAACGAACCTTAACTGGGTTGGTAACACAGTATTCCTAGATACTACAAAAGCTAAATTTGAAGAGTCGTTGCCAGTTGAGCAACAAAACTGGTCTACTCGTTACCAACGTGAAATTACGTGGAAAACGCAATCCAATGCAACAGAATTCATTAACATCGATCCACAACCGGATACAGAAGAAGGTATCATCCGTCAACGTATTGAGGACTTGTTCCTAGAAGTTAGAGCAAAAGCATTGTTCGCGAAAAATGATGCTGAAGTACTAGCTGTTCTTGATAAAGGCGAAAAAGATGCTCAAGCTGCTGGTTATGATAAATTGCTGGCATTCAAAACAGAAAAATGGCAAGCGAACCTTGCAAAAATGAAAGCTGAATAAGCCATAGCTTTTCTTAAAAACGACGGGTATACTAAGTTATTTAGTGTACCCGAGTTTTTTCGTTTTAATAGAACGATGAGATGTTCGATGTACGTAAAGCCTTTGCCTAATTGGAGCTGATAACATCATGTATAAAGTATTGCTGGCGGACGACGAAAAGCTAGATTTGGAAGGTATGCGTGCCTTTATTCCTTGGACAGATCTCGGTATGGAAATCGTAGCGGGTGTGATGAACGGATTTGATGCTTGTAAAGTGCTGGATACGGAAAAAATAGATATTCTTGTAACAGATGTCCGTATGCCTAATATGACGGGGCTTGAGCTGGCTAGACGCGCGCTCGAGATGTCGAAGGATATTAAAATTATTTTCGTAAGCGGATATCAAGATTTTAGCTATGTTAAGCAGGCATTGTCGCTTAATGCTGTCAATTATGTTTTAAAGCCGATGGATGATCAGGAGCTGATTGATTCTCTGCTTAAGGTTCGAGATGTCTTGGACCATGAGCAAGAGCGGCAAAATACATATGGCCAAATGGTTCCGATCGTAAAAAATGAATATATGCTGCAATTGCTTGAAGGAACCAGCGATGACAAAACCATTGAGGTATTGAGTCAAGAATATGAGATGAATCGTTTTCTCTATCCTGGCTTAGTAGCCGTAATTGAAGTGGATGATTTGTCTTGGAAACTGAACGATGAGACGCGGGCAGAGCAGGATGAGATTCAGCAAGTGGTATCGATCTGTAAGGAGTTTGGCATTTCGCATATTTGTAAAATTAGCAAATTCCGGGTTGCGATTCTCATTGAGCAATCGGATAAAGATGTTTTGCCACTCAAGATCGTTAATAGAGTCAACGAACAGCATACCTTCTCCATTACCGCAGGCGTTGGTGAATTATGTGATTCAATCAACGTATTCTCGGCCTCCTATCGTCAGGCCGTTGAAGCTTTGGATTTGAAAATGTTTTACGGCAAAGGAAAGGTCATTGGTCACGGTGAGGTTAGGCCGGCAGAGAAAGAGGATGTTAAGCATCTCGATGCAAAGCTGGAAGCATTGTTTGTTGCGATGTCGGGTTATGAGCTCGTTCGCATTCATGATGAGCTGGATGACTTATTTCAGGTTGCCAAAAACTTAAAGTCAAAGTTTACGCTGCGCAACTATGCGCTTTATATCGTAATGAAGCTTGATAATTATTTGCAAAGAACGAATGAAAATGTCTTTCAGCTGCTTGGCATGGAGCTGAATAATTACGATATCATTATGCAGTTTGAGACGATCAACGATATTCATGTGTGGCTGAGACGTAGGGTTTACGAAATATCCGAAACTTTGCAGGCAAACAAGCACAAAAAAAATTGGAAGCTTATTAAACAAATGATTGATTATATGAAAGAACGTACACATGATAACATTACATTACGTGATTTGGCGGAGCAATTTTCATTATCGCCGAACTACCTTGGCCTTATTTTTAAAGAGGAGACAGGTAAAAACTTCAGCGAATATTTTATTCAGCTGCGCATGGAGAAATCGTGCGAGCTGCTCAAAACAACAAACATGAAAATTTATGAGATAGCAGATCAAGTAGGCTATCGTCACTTGCCATATTTCAGCAAACAATTTAAAGAAATGTACGGTATGACGCCGTTGGAGTTTAGACGAAAATGACCAAACATAAGAAGGAGCATCGTTATATTCCGTTTGGGATTAAAATTATGCTCACCTACAGCTTGTTTATCATGGTGCCGGTGATCCTAATTGGCTATGCAGCGAATGTTATTTTTACAAGCTCCATTCAAGAGCGAACCCGCGAGATTAATCTTGGTACGCTGGCTCAGATGAAGGACAATATTATGTACAAAATGGAGGATGTGTCACGTATATCCGGCATGCTTTATTTTGACAGTAATCTTGCATCCTATTTGCGTCATTATGAAGAAGGCTGGGTTAGCTACGAAGCCACGACGAAGCAGCTCCTTCCAAAAATGCAAACAACGGTGGAGGCAGCAAGCAATAAAATGCGCCTTGCAGTCTATCTACATAACAATACATTGCCGGAAATCTATCACAATTATAATAATACCGATCCGCTGAATGCGGAGGGGCCATTATTTGATTTGTACCATATTTCTAGAATTAAGGACAGGTCATGGTATATAGATTACCCTGTGGAGCGGTATGGCGAGACTATGCAGTGGAAGCAGGTCGAAGGGGATACGAAATTCGGGCATATTTCCTTGCTCAGAAGACTTGTTAATATGAATGATCCCATTACGCTTGAGGAAATTGGTTTCGTTCGTATTAGCTTGAGACTTACCGATCTGCTCGAGAGCGTTGATTCTGAGAAAATCGGTCAAGGAACGAAAATTTTTGCACTCAACGAGAATGGAAGAATTATGTTCTCCTCCGGTGATACCCATTTTAAAATTGGTGAATCGCTGAGTGAAGCGGAAATGGCGAACTATTGGGCCGTAGAGGAAAAGATTCCACAGCTGAATTGGAAGCTGCTCGCACTCGTTCCAACCGATATTATGGAGAAGGCTACTGACAAGGTAAAGCTTTGGACCTTCTTAATTTGCTTGGCTTGCTTTGTTGTATTTTCACTTGCAGGCTTGTATATTTCTCGCTTTTATTCCCGTAAGGTTATCAAAATCGTTCGTGTGCTGGATGCCTTTCAAGAAGGGAATTTCAAGAAAAAGATTCATTTTAAAGGGAAGGATGAATTTACGCGCATTTCCTTCGCTTTAAACGATATGGGTCATAATATTGACGGATTAATTCAAGAAGTCTATATGACAAATATGAAGAAAAAGGAAGCGGAGCTGGAATCGCTGCAAGCGCAAATCAATCCGCATTTCTTATATAACACATTGTCCTCGATCAGTAGATTGGCTAAGTTTGGACAGGTAGATAAGCTGCAGCGAATGGTGCTTGATTTAGCGAAATTTTACCGGTTATCTCTGAATGAAGGTAGAACCGTTATTCCGATTCGGAATGAGCTGGAGCAGATTAATGCATATATCAATATTCAGAAGACGAAATTCGAAGACGGTATGCAAATCTGGTTTGACATTGATCCTGATATTTTAAGATTTACGACCGTAAAGCTTATTTTACAGCCCTTTATCGAAAATGCGCTTGAGCATGCTTGGTATGGAGCACAGATTAACATTCGAATAGTAGGCAAGATGGAGGGAGATTTAATAACCTTCCAAGTCATTGATGACGGTGTTGGCATTAATCCTGAGATTTTACGCCAAATGTCCGATCCTATTGAGAGAGTGAATGTGGGCTACGGGGTACGGAATGTGGACGAGCGGATCAAGCTTCATTTTGGAGCGGAATACGGCGTGCGGATCGTGAGCAAAAGAGGAATGGGCACATCCATTACGATTACGATTCCAGCTAGAAAAAAAGATATCGAACCAGAACGTCCTATTTAGAATAGGACGTTTTTTTTATGCATTTAGTTTTTTGCCAAGCGGCTAAGGCAGCAGCTCCAAAAATCGTTTGGATGCTGCGGATTGCGGCACACCGCGAAGCGTTGCGATACCGATGCTGCGTGCGGGGATGGGCGGGATCAGCGGAATTTCGACGAGCTCGCCAGAAGCAAGCTCATCAGCAGCATAGCTGCGAACGAGGAAGGCCAGCCCAAAGCCACTTCGTGCGAACTTTGCAAGCAGATCCATGCTGCCAAGCTCAAGCTCTGGCGTGAGCTTTGTACCATGCGCTGCGGCATACTCGTCAAGGAACTCTCTTGTGCCCGCCCCTTTTTCTAGAAGCAATAACGGGTACTTGCTAATATCCTCAAGCTCGATGGCGGTATCACCAAGAGATGAATAAGCAGGACCACCGACGAGTATATCCTGCAAGGGCACGCTTAACCGAAAGTCTAGCTGACTGTCTGAAGCAGGCATATGTACGATGCCAAAATCAATTTTTCCTTCCTTTAGAAGCTGGATAGTTTCAGGGGTTGTTCGATTCGTCACACGAATGCGAATCTCTGGATATTCCGTATGAAACTGCTCCAAATACGGCATCAAATAATGCTTGCATAACGTGTCGCTCGCACCGATACTAATTTCACCGCTTTGCAGGTTGTGCATTTCTGCGAGCATTTTTTCCCCTGTCTCAATAAAGCTATACGCTTGCTCGATATATCGAAAGAGGACCTCGCCTTCAGTCGTAAGCTTGACCCCCTTGGCCATACGGAAAAAAAGCTGGCCGCCTAGCTTTGCCTCTAATTGCTTAATCGTATGCGTGACGGCTGGCTGTGTAATATAAAGCTGTTCTGCAGCGCGCGATAAGCTTCCTGTCTTAGCCGTCCAATAAAAGACGCGATACCACTCCATGTTTACGATCACAGCTATAATCCCACCTAATATGAACTATTAGTTATATCAATTATTTTAATGTCACATCATTCATTATAATAAACCTTAAAGGGCAATAACAACATTAGGAGGCGATTGAATTGACGGTAACCGCTATAGTGGGAGCGAATTGGGGAGATGAAGGCAAGGGGAAAATGACAGATGCGTTAGCTGCCAAATCCTCATTTGTCGTACGTTATCAAGGAGGCAGCAATGCTGGGCATACGATTATTAACAGCTACGGTAAATTCGCGATGAATATGCTGCCGTCTGGCGTCTTTTATCCAGAGATTACGAACGTCATTGGCCCAGGCACAGCTCTTGATATTGAAGTGCTGCTGCGGGAGAGGAATGAGCTGATAGCACGAGGAGTACCGGAGCCGCAAATTCGAATATCCGAACGAGCACAGGTTGTACTGCCTATTCACCGCTTATTTGACGAGCTGGAGGAGGAAAGGCTTGGCTCAAACGGCTTCGGATCGACGAAAAGAGGCATTGCTCCATTTTATTCAGATAAATATGCAAAGCTTGGCGTACAAGTTGCGGATCTGTATGATGAGCAGCGATTGCTGCAGCGTTTAGAGCAATCCTTGGCAGCCAAGAATGTACTGCTTGAGCAGTTGTACAACAAAAAGCCGATCAAAGCGGAGGAGCTTCTGACTGTGCTGCTTGAGCAAGCGGAGAAGCTGCGGCCTTTCGTTTGTGATACAACGAAGCTGTTAAATGATGCGTATCGAGCTGGAAAGTCGATATTGCTAGAAGGACAGCTTGGGGCGCTGCGTGATCCGGATCACGGCATCTATCCTTACTCTACATCATCGTCTACGCTGGCGGGTTTTGCACCAGTAGGCGCGGGTCTTCCACCTTATGCAATTACGAGAATTATTGCGGTAGTTAAGGCGTATTCCAGCTGTGTTGGAGCCGGACCGTTCGTCAGTGAACTGACAGGTGCGGAGGCTGATGAGCTTCGCCGTTTGGGAGGCGACGCAGGAGAATTTGGCGTGAATACAGGGCGCCCGCGCCGAATGGGGTGGTTTGATGCGGTGGCTACGCGTTATGGCTGCATGCTGCAAGGGGCTACGGAGGTTGCGCTGACCAATCTTGATGTTCTAGGATACTTAGATGAAATTCCAGTATGCATCGGTTATGAATTGGGTGGACAAATCATTAAGGATTCATTCCCAGTGACAGCAGCGCTTGCTTCTGCTAAGCCAGTGCTTAAGCGCTTGCCAGGCTGGAACTGCGATATTTCGCAAGCTACAACTTTTGAGCAGTTGCCTGAAGCAGCTCAGCAATACGTTCAGTTTGTGGAAGAAGCCATTGGCGTAAAAGTTGCAAGCGTATCGGTAGGACCGCGTCGTGAGCAGCTAATTACACGATAATTTTGTAAAAGAAAAGCAGAATCCTAATTGGATTCTGCTTTTTTGGCGCGTGGCCATAAGCTATAGCTAAAGCTGATAACAAAATCAATGACGAGTATGATCGACCATAAACGAAGCGTGTTAAATAAAACCTCCGTTCGCAACGCATCGCCGACCATTAAAATCATGCCATACAAAATGGCAGCGCCTATCACCCATGCGAGCAAGTGATGCAGCCAGCCATTTCGCTCGTAGCGAGCATGATCTTTGCCATATTTCGGCTTCCGAGCAGGAGCAGGTCCGCCGGCAAAGCGATGAGCGAACCTTTCATCAGCCCATTTGATCATTCGATGACCCCAAGCGATGGAAACCCCGATATATATTGCAGCCAAGCTATGTGCGAAGGTAGCTGTTGCGCCGCCGCGGAGATCATAAATAGTAGCAATAACCAATGCCAAATCGATGAGAGGTGTTGCAATCAAGAATATAGCGCCAAGCTTTTTTAAACGGAAAATATAGCGGCATAATAAGCCGATAAGTACAAATAACCAAAATCCTATCTCGCAGCCGATAATAAAAGCGGTAATCATGTGAAGATCTACTCCTTCTGTTAAAATAGGTACATGCATTCAAAAGAATGAACTGAATCGTTAATTAGGGAAGGGTATGAACAAACTATGAAAAAAATACTCGTTGTTGGAAGCATAAATATGGATATCGTTAGTCAGGTCGAAAAATTCCCACTCCCGGGTGAAACAATCTCTAGTGCAGCCACCTCGTTTTTTCCGGGCGGCAAAGGGGCAAATCAAGCGGTTGCAGCGGCTCGCGCAGGTGCGGAATGTGTGATGATCGGCGCAGTTGGCGAGGATCCTTTTGCTCAGACATTGATCACATCATTACAAGATAATGGAATTTCCACTAGTCAAGTATTACGCAAGCAAGGAACATCAGGTTTCGCTATTATTACCGTGAACGGTGAAGGCGAGAATCATATTGTTTTATCTGAAGGTGCGAATGGTCAACTGACAGACAAGGATGCAGCCGCGGGTTATGGAGAGTGGTCGGATATTTATGCCGTGCTGCTTCAAAATGAAATACCGTGGGAGACGACGCTATCCGTCATGAATAGTGCTAGCAGCGGCGGCAGTAAAGTATTTTATAACCCTGCCCCGGCAAGGGCTATTCCTGAGCATGTTTTTCCGCTTATTGATACTCTTATTATAAATGAAACCGAGGCGGCTGTTGTTACGGGCTTAACGGTAAACGATGCTTCCTCAGCGCAAGCGGCAGCAGAAGTAGTCATGGGCAAAGGAACAAAAAACGTCATTATTACATTAGGGGAGAAAGGCTGTTTCTATCAAAATAAGCAAGGCGACAAAGCTACGATTCCTGCATTCAAAGTAAAACCTGTTGATACGACGGCAGCGGGCGATACTTTCTTCGGTGCATTCGCCGCTGCAAGCGCCGATGGCTGCCAGGCTGAGCAGGCTTTGATCTTTGCAGCAGCAGCAGCAGCACTAGCCGTTACGAAGGAAGGTGCCCAAGCATCGATCCCAACTAAAGCAGAAATTGAAGCTTTTCTTCAAAGCGAACAGAAAAAATAAAAATAGGCTTGCTAAAACTAATGGTATTAGTTTATTATGAAACTAATATCATTAGTTTTTGTTGAGGAGGCCATTTGGAATGAGAATGACACGCGAGAAAACGGTTGTACAGCTGACCTATTTACCTAAGGTATTTCCAGTAAATTGTTACTTGGTGGAGGAGGCGGAAGGATTGACGTTAGTGGATGCCGCACTTCCAAACAACGTCAATGCCATTCTGAGGGCAGCGGAGCAGCTAGGCAAGCCGATTACCCGTATTGTTTTGACTCATGCTCATGCGGATCACATCGGTTCGCTCGACGGGCTAAAAGAAAGGCTTCCAAATGCACAGGTGTTTATATCCAAGAGAGATGCAAGACTGCTTGGCGGTGACCATACGTTAGATCCTAATGAGAGCAGCTTGCCGATTCGTGGCGGTTTGCCTAAAAACGTTCGAACAAAACCTGATGTTTTGCTCGTGGATGGTGATCGCGTGGGCTCTTTGCTTGCGGTAGCTGCACCGGGGCACACGCCTGGTTCGATGGCATTTCTAGATACGAGGAATGACATTCTCATCGTAGGGGATGCTTTTCAAACTAGAGCAGGCGTTGCAGTATCAGGACAGATAAAGCTGCTGTTTCCTTTTCCAGCAATGGCTACTTGGGATAAACAAACGAGCTTGGAGACGGCTCGAAGATTAAGAGATTTGAAACCATCGTTGCTCGCTGCTGGCCATGGCAACATGGTGCTGCAGCCAAAACGTTTATTGGATAAGGCGATTGCCACAGCGGAACGCTCTTTGGTTAAATAAATAGGAGAGGGGGGATTCTATGTCACCTAGAAGAGGGCTTGATTTGGCGACTATTGTAGAGGAAGCAGCTGCCATAGCAGATGAGCTAGGCATCGAAGAGGTTACGCTGGCGACGCTTGCCAAGAAGCTTGGCGTGCGTTCTCCTTCATTATATAACCATGTGGATGGATTAAACGCTTTGCGCATCCAGCTGGCTATCTACGGTTTACAGAAGCTGCTTGCAGCGATAAATGAATCGTTACAAAATAAAGAAGGCGATGAAGCGGTTCATGCCATTGCTTCTGCCTACATTTCTTTTGCAAGAAAACATCCAGGCGTGTATGAGCTGACGCTGCGCTCGCCAGATGCGGATGAAGCAGAATATGCAGCAATTGGAGAGCAGCTTGTGGATTTGCTCGTTAAGACGCTAAGCTATTATGAACTTGGGTATGAGAAGGCCATTCACAGTGTACGGGGATTGCGCAGCTTGCTGCACGGATTCGCTTCGATTGAACAAAAGAATGGATTTGGCATGCCGCAGGCTATCGACGAAAGCTTAAAAATTGTCATCCAAACGTATTTGAACGGTCTCCGTGTTAAATCATGATAGAAAAGAAGCAGGAGCCAGAGATGCTTAATGGAGTGCCTTGGCTCCCGCTACGATAGTAATTTAAGGTTTGTTAGCTTTCCAAATATATTTGTATTCTTTTACGCCTAGTTTTCCATTAATTTGATTCTCTGCAACTTTGGCGTCGAAATCCTTGCTTAATGAAGGATCGGTATAGTCAGGATTCCCGGGAATGCCTGTGAGAAACTTAGCAAATTCAATTGTGTCTGGAAAATAGAAAACAGCTTGATCAAACTCTTCAATTTGAATATTTATAAATCCATTACTGTGTAATCTTTCTTTGACCATTTCTAGCGCGCCTGAGTGTATACCAAATATCGTACCTCCCGAGCGTAGTATTCTGCTATGATTCAAAATGGACGTTGGTCCGCGCCTATCGTAAATAAAATCAAATTGCCCGTCGGTGAATGGCAAATCGGTTTTTGTAGTCGCGTAAATAAATGATATATTATGAGCTTGGCTCTCATCTTTCATGGAGTTGGCAATCTTAATCATTTCAATTGAATTATCAAATCCAACAATCGACTTAGCATGACGTGACATTTTTAGTGTAAAATCTCCGTGTCCGCAACCCGCATCAAGAACCGTATCAAATGCAGGCAGCATTTCAACCAATCTTTCTTCAAATAATTGCTCAGCTGAAATGCCTTCGATCGTAAATACCGCATTGCTTCGATATCCGCCATTTTTTCGTGCAATTCGATCGTACCATTCTATCCCCATCCGTTTATCCTCCTAGACTTTCCGAATATGTTCTCACTGGCTTACTCCTTAGGTACATAGAAGCGATATGATGGCAGGCTCAATAGCGATGGGCTCTATCGTGGATTCGAATCTTTCTTGAACAAATCCGTCGCGATTAATTAAAAACTTGGAAAAATTCCACTTGATCCCGTCCCCAGCATATATTTCTGGGTATTTCTCCTGCAGGAACTGCTGCATCCATTGTCCGCTCGCAGTCTCTGTGTCGAAGCCTTGGAACGGAGCTTGCTGCGTCAGATATTGAAATAATGGAAGAGCTGATGCTCCTCTCACATTCGTTTTCTCAAACAGCGGGAACGTAACTTTGTAGTTGACCTCGCAAAATTGCTTCACTTCCGAATTGCTGCCTGGCTCTTTCTCGTTGAATTGGTTGCTAGGAAAAGCGAGAATTTCGAATCCTTGTTCCTGATATTTTTCGTATAACACCTGCAGATCATTGAATTGACGTGAATAACTGCATTTGCTTGCCGTGTTGACGATCAAGATAACTTTTCCACGGTAGGATGACAGCTTTACTGTTTCTCCGAAAATGGAGATCGCTTGAAAATTATAAATCGACATGTGGTTAACCTCCCCTGTGTTACTGATTTATTTTTTCCTCAATAACTGCGTAATATGGAAACCATTTGTATGATTCAATCTATCATATAGCCAAATATTTTATTGGTCTAATATATAAAGAAAATAAGCGTTATAGGCAAATGCTATAAATAGTCGATGCCATTAGCAAAAATTATAAAGTTAATTTATTTTGCAGGAAAGAAAAATCCACATCCTCGTGAGGTTGTGGATTAGAAATCAACTTAATTTTTTGATTATAACAGAAGCATTTACATTTGTTTGAGTGCCACCGGTCAGAGTTTGCAGCGTAACGGCAGCAGTTGAACTATGATTTCGCAGTGTGAGAATACTTCCAGCCGCTAGAGCCATAATAGACTGCCCATTATTTTGCTGAGTACCAGCTCCTGAACCATATATGGATCCTGTAACTAGCGTACCATTTGAGAATAAGGCGAATTGATTCGGTTCTACTCCCGGCACTGAAAAAGTAACTTCATAATTTCCAGGGGTGGAAACGGTAATCTGACTGGTTCCAGGGGAATGCGTAATAACGGGTGTGAAAATAACACTTGTATCAAAAATAATATCTGCCTCCACAGGAACAGTTTGAGCGCTGATATTATAAATATATCCGGAACCTATTGGGGGAGAAATAGGGTAAATGATCGGCATTCATATTCAACTCCTTATTTATGATTAGAAGCTATGTAAGGAATTAATAACCTCTAATGAAAAATAATGCCGACAATATAAAAAAAGTATTGTCGGCACCAAGTCAACAAATTAGGTTAGTTTACAACAAATTCGATTACAATTGGAGTCAAAGGATCGAGTGTATCACCGTCTGGTATGGTAATAGCAGTAGTCGTAACTGTTGATGTGTCTGCAGTTTGAATCTGTGCATTAATATAAAGATTGTAGTAGGCGGGAGCAGTTGGAAATGCTGTTGCAGCTGTACCGGTGTCATTCGTTGTTGCTGTTGCAAGAATATTATACGCAGCACCGACTCCAGTTCCGTCCCCTGCTGTGGCACTAAATCTTCTGGCAGCCATGAATGGTTTTGTGATTGGCACTTATATCACCTCTCTTCTCTCTACTAACTTATGCTAGTAATCGAAAAAGGGAAGGTCTGAATCGCGGAGTTTAATAGATTGAACTAAGGAACAACTATAGCCGAGAATGTAACGGTTTCGAGAATGATTGGTGTACCCGAATAAATAGTTTGATTATCGAGACTAATGTTCAAATTATTATCATTAATGATATACAAACCGCTTGCTTGCAGTATCCCATTAATATAGAGGTTGCTATAGCTATTTGGACCATTGCCTACAAAAGCAGTTATGAAAACTCCCTCATCGTTTGTAAAATCATCAGCTGGAATAGTGAATGGGGATTCGGCATCTGAGGTCATCTTATAAAAAAATCTTTGGGCAGCTGGTAAAATGAGAATAGAAGGGACGATAATAGATCCCGATTCTCCTTGAGGCCCTTGAGGTCCTTGGGCACCTTGAAGACCTTGAGGTCCCTGAGGTCCCTGAGGTCCTTGAGCACCTTGAAGACCTTGAAGACCTTGTCTGCCTTGAGGTCCAGAAGGCCCTTGCGAACCTTGTGACCCTCGAAATTCTTGTGAGTCATGTTGATAAGCAGCATGAGGTTTCTTCTTGAAATTAATGATCTTTTTGTGCTTTTTCTTTCTTTTTATTGGGCATATACGAATTGTTTTCTTCTTTGTTGCGAGTGGATTTCCCAAGCTCATTCATACCTCCCTAATTATTAAACTATATAGGGTATGATATGACGCTATCGAACTGCGGTATGGACTAAACGTCCATTACAATTAGGCTGTAAACTATTTTAATGAAAATAGGTAACGGAGTAACCAAAAGTTCAAATATAACTCTATTCATTCATCACGCAAAAAAGGAGCTGCTGTACAAGGCTTATAGCCTCGAACAGCAGCTCCTTCTCTATTTTCAACCGCTTAGTAAGCTTGTTGAATTAATGCGGCAGCGCCGATTAGTCCAGCGTCCTGCTGAAGCTTCGCGGGTACGATAGCCGTTTCCCTGCCTGATGGGTTAAGCGCGTTTTTGGAAACATAGTCTCTAACGGCTGCAAAAAGTGGTTCGCCTACTTGTGATACGCCGCCGCCGATAACGATTTTGTTCGGATCAAGAATATTGATTAGCGATACACAGCCCATACCGATTGTTTTGAATACACGGTTAACCAGCTCGGACATTTGGGGGTCGCCTTGCGCCGCCAGCTCAAATGCTTCTTTGGAAGAAACGTCTCGGCCGAGCAGCTCCGTCGCTTGACGGGCAACGGCTGTACCGGAAGCAACGACTTCCCATGGCGTACCGGCTTGATCCATAATCATAAAGCCAGCATCGCCGGCATTTCCTGTTGATCCAGTAAGCAGCTTGCCATGCATAAAGATGCCGGCGCCAATGCCTGTGCTTATCGTAATAAAGATGAAATGCTCGGAATCCTGTGCAGCGCCGACCCATTTCTCAGCAAGGGCAGCAGCGGTTGCATCATTCTCCATCTTAATCGGAAGCGGCAGATGGGCTTGCAATGCCTCTACAACGGGGAAACCCCACCAGCTTTTTAAGTTTGGAGGACAAGTCAGCTCACCCTTGATCGTATTAAGCGGGCCGGGCGCGCCTACGCCGACTCCTTTAAGCGTCTCTAGTGATAGCCCATTTTGCTCGGCCAGCTGCTTTACCGCGTCTGCAACCTGCGCAAGCATGTCTGCGGGCGTGATCTGCAGATTAGTTTTTAATGAACCTTTCGCTATAACGTTTCCTTGCTCGTCTACGAAGCCAAATGCTATTTTTGTTCCACCAATATCAATTCCTACTGCAATACTCACGTAATACCCTCCAATGATATGAAAATGACTGTGAACCTTTGAGAAAAAGTCTATCATACTACAGGAATATTAGAAAGAACCGAACGTATCAGTGCCATTTGGAAGCGCATGCTTTTTTGATCAACTAATGCTGTACAAAAAGTGAGGAGTGTAGTAATATCCAATCGAATGAAGTGCTTGAGAGAGGATCCTTTGCAGCGCAAGGGGTCCTCCGTGCGTATATCATCAACCTAGAGAAGAAGGTAGCTGCCCAAATGGAATCCGAGGCCAAGGAAAGTTCGCGAATCATGAAGTTCGGTATGCCAATGACTGCAAATGTATGGAGAAATGCCCGCATCGATTTAGGTGCGTCCTGTCTTTTTAGCTTATTTAATGTCGTAATGAACCAGTTCTATGTAGCATTCGCGATTCAACAAGGAGCAAGCAATTTTCAAGTTGGATTATTGTCAGCAGCACCTGCCGTTGGTTTATTGTTTTCACCATTTTGGGCGTCTTGGATTGAGAAAGCGAATAACCCAAAACCGTTCGTCGTCATTCCTAATGCCATCGGCAGATTACTGCTGCTGTTGCCGGCTTTTTTCGCTTATCCATCCTTGTATGTAGTGGCTGCGCTTGTATTTCAGCTGTTAATGGGCGTTCAGGCTCCTGCGTATGCGGCATTAGTATCGCGTATGTATCCTTCTGATTTGCGCGGAAGACTAATGGGGTATGTGCGGGTGGCAATGGGGATTATTATGATCCCGCTTGCTTACTTTGTTGGCAGCTGGTCGGATGCCTTTGGGCCGTCAGGTCCACTCATTGCAGCTTCCATTGCGGGTTTTCTCTCTATAAGTCTATTTAATACACTGAAGCTGCCTGTACAGAAAGCTCCTGATAAACCTGCTTCTCTGAAAAAAACGAGCCGGTTCCCGCTTCAGGAGCAGTGGAAGCTTATTAAAGAAAATCGAACGTTAGCTGTTTTTTTAGCTGCGACTACACTTACCGGGTTTGGCAATATGTTTGCAAATCCGTTGTATCAAATTATACAGGTAGATGTGCTTCAGCTTTCCAATTTGCAAATTGGTTATGCTCGTGTCGCTTATTTTACAGCGCTGCTGCTTACGTTCTGGATAGCGGGCTGGATGATCGATCGCATCGATATTAAATATACGCTGTTATGCGGCATTGCAGCTTACGCTATAGTGCCGATGTTATATGGACTTTGGGGCAGCTATGCTGCGGTCATAACCGGCAATGCGATACAAGGAATCGGGGAAGCGATTTGGGATATCGGCATATTAGCATTTGTCTTCCGACTGGCGCCTGGCCGGGAAGCAATGGTTTTCGGACTGCATTTGATGCTTTTTGGCATTCGAGGAACGATTGGGCCGACTTTAAGCACATCGCTTTCGCATAGTGTATCTCTGTCGCTGCTGCTGGTTATTGCTTCTATATGTGGATGGATTGGTACGTTTCTATTTATATCAGGCAATTGGAAGCGGAATCCGCTTACTCAAAAAGGTTAATTTTCGCTTCAGTTTCCGTTCATCTCATGTTCATAATCGAATGCTAGAATGTTTTGAATAGAAGCTATTCATTACATATTCGTAGGAGATGAACGATATGAACAAATGGAAAGTGATGCTTAGCGCTGTTGTTATCGCTGCTGCTTTGGCAGGCTGCGGAGCTCAGGACGAACAGGTATCATCCGATCAGCAAGTGGATGCTCAGGGCAAAGTACAGCGGAATGGAGCCAGAGCGGGCATGGGGCAGATGGGGGCTCAAGCGGATTTGATGGGTAAAGTGAAATCGGTGGATGGCCAAACGATCACCCTCTACAAATCGGCTATGGGACAAGGCGGTCCGCCGCAAGGGGATGGAACGGGCAATATGCCTGGAGCGGGCGAGGGGCAGCAGCCTCCAGAAGGCGCTGAACTTCCAGCAGAAGGTGAGGCTCCGCAACCACCTGCTGGTGATGGAACGGCTTCAGAGGGTGGCGGCAGGATGAATATGGACGCTATGTTCTCAGAGGAGACGGTGGACATTCAGGTGACTGATACGACTAAAATTATGACAGTCACCTTCGAGAATGAACAAATGGTAGAGAAAGAAATAGCGCTGGCAGATCTAAAAGCCGATGATATTTTGTCTATTATGCTAACTGACGATACGCAGATTGCAGAATCCATTACTGTTCGCACGGGAGGTATTGGTGGTTTTGGCGGAGGCGCTGGCGGCGGAAGACAGCCAAGGCAGCAGGAGCAGCAGACAACAACGCAATAGCTATCTGTCCTCGTATCCGCCTGCGGCGGTACGAATAACACAAATAGCAATGCAGCAACTAATGCACCCTCCGAAAGCGAAGCACCTGCAGCGTTAATGCTAATTTAGTCGTTCCACCAACATTAGAAGTAGGCGATCTCAAAACTAGTCTGCTCGCTGGTTTCTCTAACGAACTGTATTATGCTTATGATGCAGAAAAGGGCTTTTCTTTCATTTTAACGAACCGTAGTAACGTTATATTATGGTTTACAGGGTATCATGAGCTGCTTTCTTCGAAATAACGATTCTGGAGTTCATTAGAATGTTAATCCATTAAGAATGCTTTAAATAAGGCTTATTCGGTTCATAAGCTATAAGTATAATAAGGGGAGGACATCATCGTTCTTCCTAAGTCCCTTCCTATTATTAGGTCAACCAGAGCTTACTGGTTGGCCTTTTTTTGCTGTGTACACACATTCGGTAGCTGCAGCTATCCAAAAATATGTCCATATCATCTATAAATGCGGCATATGTTTGCTCTGCCCCTCCGCTTATGATGAAACCACGGAAGACACCAAGTCTATCCAATATCATTTTTAGGGGGACAAAAAAATGAGTAAAGCACGCAATAAGTTTTCAATGCTGCTTCTGATGGTCACAATCATTGCGCTGGTTGCAGCTGGCTGCAGCGGCAATAAGGATGGCGGAGAGAAGCCAGCAGACGGCGGTAAAAGCGCCGGCAGCGGCAAAAAGACAGAAATTTTGTTCTGGTCACCATTCTCTGGTTCGGATGGCCCGTTCATGAAAAAAATCGTAGACAAATATAACGGCTCGCAAGATCAATATAAAGTGAATTTCGTTATTCAGCCAAACGGCGAATATTACAAGCAATTGGACGTAGCGCTAAGCACAGGCAAAGAAAGCCCGGACATGATGATTATGCACGTTGACCAAGTACCAACTTACGCCAGCAAAGATCAATTGCAGCCGATCGATGAGATTGCATCGGGTGCAGGCATCAATAAAGCGGACTTTGCAGATGCAGCAACGACGTATTCGACGCTCGATGGCAAGTGGTTTTCCATTCCGCTTGATATCCATCCGCTTGTGATGTATTACAACAAGGATTTGTTCGATAAAGCGGGCATTTCTGCGGCTCCAACGAACCGTACAGAGTTTGATGATGCCGTTCAGAAGCTGACGGACAAAGAAAAAGGCGTTTACGGTTATGTTGTTCCAACCTTGTGGCCGCAGCAGTTCATTTTCCCAACACTAGTATGGCAAAATGGCGGCGAGCTTTGGAACGGAACAGACGTAGCCTACAACTCTCCGGAAGCGGTTGAAATGGTTCAATGGCTGCGCGGCATGGTGGATAACGGCGTTTCGCCTGGGAATGTTCAACAAGACGGCGAAAATACATTGTTCCTGCAAGGAAAAAATGCGATCCAATTCAACGGCCCGTGGATGAAATCACAATTTGATGAAGCAGGATTAAATTATGGCGTTGCGCCTGTTCCACAAATCGGTAAAGCGAAGCAAGCGGTATTCGCAGGCTCCCATGGCTTCGTTATTCCAAAAAGCGTAACGGATGCAGCCAAAACAGCAGGTATCGGCGATTTCTTGAAATACGTATCCACAAATTCCATGGACTGGGCGGAATCCGGTCAAGCGCTGGCATCGAAACCAATGCTTGAGAGTGACGCGTTTAAAGCGCTAACGTTCCAAAACAATGTAGCATCGGCATTTTCTTATGTGCAATTTGCGCCAAATGTATTGAACTGGGGCACGATCTCTGAGCCAATCTGGGGCGAGCTGAACAATGCATTGCTTGGCAAAAAAGATGCACAAAAGGCTCTTGATGATGCGGCAGCCAAATCGAAGCAAGCAATGAAAAAATAAATAATCGTAAGCAGCGAGGAGGATGGGAATAGCAGAGTCCGTTCCCATCTTCTAAGCTGCGATTGCTTGTGCTAGAAAATATGGAAAGCGTCAGGGGGACTCCGATTGAAAACGACATTTGCATCACGATTCACTTCTTTTTTATTCGTACTGCCATACTTAGCAGCGTTCAGTATTTTTTTGCTGTTCCCGATTCTGTACGGCGTATATATAAGCCTTCAAAATTTCGAGCTGCTATCGAAGGAACATGAATTTGTTGGACTTGCCAACTACATCAAAATTTTCACGCCAGGCACGTATCTCAACGATATTTTTTTTAGAGGGTTGTGGGTAACCGCTCAGTTTGTCTTATTTTCCGTTCCACTCTTAATTATTGTTGGCTTGTCATTAGCGATGCTGGTTAATGCGCTGCCTGCCAAAATACGCGGTTTGTTTCGTACCTTTTATTTTCTTCCGTACGCGTTGTCAGCTTCCGTTATGGCGGTCATTTGGCTGATGATGTTCGATACGAATGCCGGTTTTCTCAATAGTATGCTTGCGAAGCTTGGCATCAACAGCATTCCTTGGCTAACGGATACGCCATGGGCGTGGATTTCACTTATTGTGACGACGCTTTGGTGGACAATTGGCTTCAATATGATTATTTTTATTAATGCACTGAATGAAGTGCCAGAGGATTTCTATGAAGCTGCTTCGATAGATGGGGCAAATGCATGGAATAAATTTACGAAAATAACGCTACCGTCGATTCGTCCGGTTATGCTGTTCATTATGATTACATCGACGATTGCTTCCTTTAATATTTATGCGCAGCCTTATTTATTAACACGGGGCGGACCCGGCGATACGACGAAGGTGCTGCTCATCAATGTGCTGGATCAAGCCTTTTTACGCAAAGAAGTAGGTTCAGCTTCAGCGATGGCGATCGTTATGGCACTGCTCATTATTTTTATATCCATCGTACAGTTCAAGCTGACGAGCGGCAGAAAGGGAGAGGTTTAAATGGTAAAGACTAGAAAGTTATGGCTTATCGTGCTTGCCATAATCATTGCGGTATTTTTCCTCCTCCCGCTCGTTTGGATGATTTCAACATCGTTTAAAAATGATTTCGAAGCATTGTCTGGGAAAATGAACTTTTTTCCGATAAAACCAACGATCGATAACTTCGTACTAGGCTTGACCGGTGAATTAATGAACGTACCCATTACGCGCTGGATTGTTAACTCCTTGTCGGTTGGGCTCATTGGCACCATTCTCGTACTCATTATCGATTCTATGGCGGCTTACGCATTGGCGAGATTAAACGATTTGCCGCTTCGCAGAATTATGCTTTCCTTATTTATCGCTTCACTTATGATTCCTGGCGTGCTCACGTTTCTGCCCATGTATTTGGAATTTAATGCCCTCAATTTAATCAATACGTATCCCGCACTGATTTTGCCGGCAACAGCGGGAGCGTTTGGCGTCTTTTTGCTCTATCAGTTTTTCGCTTCCTTTCCAAAGGAAATCGAAGAAGCGGCGCGAATTGACGGAGCGAACAAGTGGCAAATTTATGCTCGTATTTTATTGCCATCCGCCGTTTCTATTATGGTGACATTAGCCATCTTCACTTTTATGGGGATCTATAACGATTTTGTATGGCCGCTTTATGCGACAACATCACCAGAGATGCGCACGATCACAGCGGGCATAGCGATGATGGCAACAGGAAGCTATACCCAAAGCTACGGCAAGCTTATGGCGATGACGACAGTCGCAACGCTGCCAGTCGTTATTGTGTTCATTCTTGGACAGCGTTCCTTTGTGAGAGCTATCACACAATCGGCAGTGAAATAATCAATGATTACACCGATATGGCAAGGAGAGGAGACCGATAAGGTCTCTTTCTGTCCATGTTGGCGAGTAAGCGGAGGGAATGGCATGAAACTTAATCGTAAGCGTATAACTCTGATCACTTCTATGATTGCGGTAATTATTATTATTTTGGGGGCTTGGATCTTGAATAAAACGAATCATGACACTACGGCTGCGGGAGCTTATAATGGGCATGGTGGAACGTTCAAAAATACGTTAGCATCTATGGACACACCAGATCCGAGCATCATTTATGTCAATGGATTTTATTATATGACGTTTACGCATAACGGAACGGATATTATGATTATGAAATCGCGATCGCTCGACTTCAATCAGGCAGGGCGGAAGGTGGTATGGTACCCGCCTGTAGATACGATGTATTCGGCAAATTTGTGGGCACCGGAAATTCAATATATTCAAGGAAAGTTTTATATCTATTTTGCAGCAGATAACGGTGAAAATGAAAACCATCGCATGTATGCTCTCGAAGCGGAGGCCAGCGATCCGATGGGCAGCTATGCGTTTAAAGGTCAAGTGACGGATTCGACAAACAAATGGGCTATTGACGGCCTCGCGCTTGAGCATGAGGGCCAGCTGTATTTTGTATGGTCGGGCTGGGAAGGCGATTTAAATGTACAACAAAATACGTACATTGCACCGATGAGCAATCCTTACACGATAAGTGGACCGCGAGTATTGCTTAGCGAGCCGGATTTGGAATGGGAGAGAGCAGGCGGACCTCCGTTCATTAATGAGGGCCAAGCGATTTTGAAAAAAGACGGCCGTGTATGGATTGCTTATTCTGGTGCGGGCAGCTGGACACCGTTCTATAGCATCGGTTTATTGTCACTAGAGCTGGGAGCAGATCCACTTGATCCGGCGAAATGGACAAAAGCTGAGCAGCCGCTTATGCAAATGGATGGAGACGCTGAGGTTTACGGTCCTGGACACAATACGTTTGTTTCCTCGCCAGACGGAACTGAGGATTGGATCGTCTATCATGCGACAAGCGGTCAAGGGGACGGCTGGAATAATCGGAAGGCGCGTGCCCAGCGGATTGAATGGCAGAAGGATGGTTTGCCAGTCTTTGGTTCTCCATTATCGCTTGCTACACCAATTGAAGTACCAGCGGGCACAGGATTAATCCGCGCAGAGCATGCAGCAGCTGATAAAGATAGCTTAGCTTTCAGCGGGATATCCTCGTCACTTGATACGGATGCCCCATTATTAGTCCATTACACAAACGATGCGGAAACAGAGCAGCGTATTCAGGTTAATGTGAATGATGCGGCTGGTGCAGAAATTTTACTTCCACCTACTAAGCCAAATGAAGTGGGATATGTATATGCTTCAATTGCGCTGAACGAAGGGCAAAACAACCTTTCTTTTATAGGAAACCAGGCAGCTAATCTGATCTCGGCGATTGAAATTCCACGTTTTGAAGCGGAGTACGCGCAGTTTTCATCAGACAGTGAGCTTATTGAAAGCTCGACAAAATCGAATGGCCGTTCTGTTCAATTGGCAGCGAGTGATAAGGACGCGATTCGATTTGATCATGTTAGAGTTCCGATGGATGGGAAATATGCTTTACATTTAAGTGTGGCTAATGGGACTGGAAGCAAGCAGATGCTGGAGCTGAAGGTAAATGGCGGACGTGTCCAAAAGATAAGCATTCCCGCAAGCGAGGCAGATGCAGTGCAGCAGATAACCGTAAGCGTAAAGCTGAAGATGGATGACAATGCTTTGCAATTTGGAAATGCGACTGGGCAGCTTGAAATCGATTATATCGATATTGTATCCGATAGAAACTAACTAACAACTCAGGCAACGGAGGCGCTAGACATGAATATAAAAAAATGGAGCGCGCAGTGGGTCTCCTATACACTAATCGGTCTCCTGGTCATTGCCTTGACAAGCTGCGCCTCCGAGCAAGAAGCAGATCAGAAGAATGAAGAGACGAAGCCTGAGGCTATAAGGCTTGAGTACTGGACGCCGTTTAGCGGCGGCGACAATCAGTTTATGACGGAAATGGTCACACGATTTAATGAAGAGAATCCGACGATTAACGTTGTGCAAGTAAACTCTCGATTGGATGACTATTACACGAGGCTAAAAACGGCGATAATGTCTGGCAACGCGCCGGAGCTTGCGATTTTGCATCAGACAAGTTTGCCGCAGTTCGTTCAGAACGGCTATATTGAGAATCTGACAGAGCCTGCTAAGCAGATCGGACTTGACTGGTCGGGCTTTAATCGCAATATTCTCGATTCTACCATGTATGACGGAATCCCTTACGCCGTGCCGCTTGATACGCATGCGCTTGTTATGTTTTACAATAAAACCTATTTGCGTAAAGCGGGTCTAATTGATGAGGCGGATAAGCCATTGATCGGAGCAGGAGCTGCGGGATTTGAAGCCTTCCTGCAGAAGCTTAAGTCTTCGATACCAGCCGACATTGCGCCGATGGCTCAGCCGAGTACTCGGATTGATTCCGTTTGGCTTTGGTGGAGCCTTTATAACCAAATAGACGGCGGGGGCAGCTTCTATAATGAGGATGCAAGTGCTGCCGTATTCAACAATCCGCAAGCGCTGCAAGCACTAAGCTATTTGAATGATTTGTACAAGAAAGAGCTTATTCCGCCTGATATTAATGATGCATTCAAGCTTTTTTATGATGGAAAAGCTGCGGTGCTAATTACAGGGATGTGGGGAACGGGTGCATTTGAGAAAGCAAAAAATTTGGACTTTGGTGTAATTCCAATGCCTGCGCTGTTCGACCGCGCTGCGGTATGGGGGGATTCGCACACCATTGCCATACCGACCAAGCATGGGATGACGGATGAGAAGAAGCGAGCGGCGCTTACTTTTGTTAAATGGTGTGTAGAAAATGGTGCGATGTGGGCGGAAGCGGGCCATGTGCCAAGCATGACAAAGGTCGTTGCCAGCGAACCGTTTAACAGCTTGAATTACAGAAGCTCCTATGCAGCTTCCGCAAACTATGTAGCTTATTGGCCGCGCCATGTCCGGCAATGGTCGATCGTTGAAATTTTAATTCAAGAATTTGAAAAAATGAATTATTCGGAGCAAACGCCTGAGGAAACGCTGCAAGCAGCCGTGAAAAGGGTGAACATCGAGCTGAGGAAGTAAGGAGATAGCTATGAAGCGGGTACTCTCGGTGATTGGGTGGTTCAAAAATCAGGAGCTGGCACGAAAGCTCATCCTCATAAACTTTATACTCATCGTGCTTCCACTCAGCGTTATGGGGTATTTCGCCTTCACTCGGTTTGCTTCGACGCTTGAGCAGAAGGTCGGCGACTATCAACTGCAGACCATGAAGCAGCTGACGCTAAATCTGGATACTTATATGGCAGAATTAGATCGTTTGACGCTTATGCCCTATCAATATGAGCAAATTACAGCTTTTCTAGAGAGCAAGCGAGAGCAGGGTCAGGCTTTATCACTGGAAGAGATTAAGCAATTAAACAGCTTTGTCTCCCAAGTATTTCTGAACGGCCGTATTGATATTGTAGGCGTCTCGTTATTTGGGGAAAGCGGTGCATCCTATGTTGTACTGCCGGAAAGCCAATATGTCACGACGTATCGATTAGATGAGAATGCGCAGTGGCTCCAAAACGAGAAGGGCGGCAACGGACAATCCATTTTTATTACAACCCACAATATTCATTCTACCAGCGGAACGGTATACCCCGTGTTCTCTATTGCAAGGGAGCTGCGCAGCTTTGATAGCGGGAAAAAGCTTGGTTATATCGTTATTGATGTAGATCCAACGGTTATTCATAAGATGATATCGCAGGTTACGCTCGGAACGAAGGAAGCTTTATATATTATGGATCAAGACGGTGGAGTCGTTGTCGGTAAAAATCGAACGATGCCGCAAGAGGCTTTGGGAGGCCTTTATAAGGATAAAGCGCCGGAAGGGGTTACACATGCTGCACTTAACGGAGAGCGGCAGCTCGTTTCTTACGTGACGTCATCGATCACCAATTGGACGACAGTTGGAATCGTTCCGGTGTCGGAGCTGATGAAGGACAGTTTAATTATGCGGAATTCTATTATTCTGTTTGGTGTCATCTGTATGGGCCTTGCTATGCTTATGTCGGTATTCCTTGCGTTTCGAATAACAGAGCCGCTGCGGGGTTTGATTAGGCTCATGCGCAAGGTGGAACGCGGCGATCTTCTCGTATCTTTTCCCGTCAAGCAATGGGATGAAGTTGGCCATTTGGGCAAAGCGTTCAATACGATGGTATCCAAGCTAAGCGAGCTTGGTTACTTGCTTTATGAGACAGAGATTCGCGAGAAGGATGCGCAGATTGCGGCTTTGCAAAGCAAAATCAATCCGCATTTTTTGTATAATACGCTTGGATCGATCAGTATGTATGCAGAAGTCGACGGCAATCAAGAGGTTGTCAAAATGACGAATAATTTAAGCAGGCTGCTGCGTTACAGCTTGAGCAGCCAGAAAGAACATGTCAACCTTGAGGATGAGCTGGGACATGTCTTGGGTTACATGACGATTCAAAAAATGCGCTATGAGGATCGGATCGATTTTCGATTAGACCGAGACGAAGCTTCTTTGACCTGTACGGTCATTCCCTTAATTATTCAACCGATTGTCGAGAACGCCATTAACCATGGCATCGATCAGGGTGTGGGCAATGGGCGAATTACATTAACCTGCAAAATTGAAGAAAACGTGCTGCGTATTGTCATTGAAGACGATGGCATTGGAATGACGGAGGAGCAGCTCGCGGATATTCGCCGTCGGCTGCAGCATTCGAAGGATTTAGGAGGCAGCTCCGGCAATGGATTATTAAATGTCCATCGCAGAATTGTTCTTCATTATGGTGAATCGTATGGTTTAATGCTGGAGAGCATGCCATATCAAGGCTTGAAAGTTACGATGACTTTTCCTGCTGTATTTGAGAAGCCTGATCAAATGAAAGGGGATGCTCATGCCTAGAATCGTTATTGTAGATGATGAATCGATATTTCGAAAAGGCTTGCGCAAAATGATAATAGAACTCGACCCGGAATGGGAGGTCGTTGGTGAAGCGCGGGATGGTTATGAAGCATTGCAGCTGGTGGAGGAGCTTGAGCCAGAAGCTATTCTGACGGATATTCGGATGCCTCGCATGGATGGCATTCAATTGCAGCAGATGATGAAGGAGCGTTTTCCGCATGTGTTATGCGTCGTAATCAGCGGTTTTGATGATTTTGTCTATATTCAGCAATCGATGAGGCAAGGCGCGAAGGATTATATGATGAAGCCGATTGAGCGCGAAGAGCTGGATAAGGTGCTTAAAATGCTTAAAGAGAAAGTGCAGCTTAGCCAAGCGATTCCCGTCAGCAACCCCCATCGTGATGAGCACCGGATTAGGCAGCATGTCAGTGAACATCTGTTAACCGGCCTTCTGAAGGGCAGCGTAAATGAAGCAGATTTGGAGCTGCTTCGGACCATTGGGATTGACTTTCATCAACCTTTCTTCACATGCATGGTTGTGAAATTAGACAAAAATTCAATCGGCAGTGAGCGGTATAATCAAGCTGATCCTTCTTTGTTTCAATTATATATTCAACAGCTCGTGCAAGAAGTGCTGAGCAGGAGAACAAATGGCTTTTGTTTCATCATGTCGGAGACAGAAGTAGCGGCGCTGCTAAATATTGAGGACAGCGACCTAGCGATGGCTGCCGTGCGGGAAATAGGCGAGACGATTCGCAGACAAATTACAAGCTTATCGAATATGACGGTTACGATCGGCATAGGCCAGGTGGCAAAAGGCTTTAAATCGATATCCGATGCGTACAACGAAGCGGAAATTGCTTTGCTTCACAGGCTCATCGTTGGCGGAGATAAAGTGTTAGTCTACGGTGATTTAGGCACGGATGACCGTTTCAAAGGTGAGCTGAAAACATGGTCGTGGGAGAAGCTGGATCTGGCCATGAATGAGGGGAAGCTGGAACAGGTCGCGGCGGCAGCCCATGCTTTCGTAAGTGAGCTTTGCCTTGATGCCAAAACGCCGGAAACCGTGCATCAGCAGCTGTGCAAGCTGCTCATTCATTATTATGAAGCAGCAGGGCGGCTGCGGCTAACGAAGCAGTGGCTGGGTATGAAGGATATGAAAACCGTTCTTTTTGATATTTGCTCGATCTCTTCCAGAGAAGAGCTTATGGATGCATGCTCACAGCTGCTCGTTCGTTTAGCCTTATGTATCGCTGAGAGTACGGCGCAGCCTGAGCATGATCCCATTGAAAAATCGATTCGATATATTGAACAGCATTATTCCAAGGCGCTGACGCTTAAAGAGGTAGCCGATTCCGTCTATTTAAATGCAGCATATTTCAGCACCTTGTTCAAGAAGCAAACCGGGAAATCATTCGTTGAGCGGCTTACTGAGATTCGAATCTTTGAAGCGAAGCGGCAAATGGTTCAAACCGATAATAAAATTGCTACGATAGCTGAACACACGGGCTTCACGAATATCCGTCATTTTAACCGTGTGTTTCGCAATGAAACCGGTATGTCGCCAAAAGAATACCGTGAAGATATCCATATCAAGCCGAATGTTATGCAGAACTAGCTGCTAGTAGGCGACGTAAACTTGAATGTCCTGATCATAATTTCCGAATTGTTTGCCGAACATGCTTAATCCTCCGCTGTGGGTTGCCGTCTCCGGCGCACATATACGGAATCTGATGTCGTCGCCAAAGCCAACATCAAGATCCGTTATCGTCCGATCAGACATCCGAATGCCATCGATGAAGGAGCCACCTGAGTCGATGGTTATTTGTTTCAGCAAGCCATGCTGAGTCCCCAAATCCCACCAGCTAGGCGTATACACACCCTTTACTGCACCGAAGTCTCCTGGACAAGTCCATACTCCGAGCAAGATGTCATTAATATAAAAGGAAAGATCGGAAGGCCAGTTCTCGTTGTAATGCGGTGCTTCCGAGCATATTTCAAGCGATATGGAAATGCTTTTTGCCGATTGTTTTCCTACTAAATAATTAGGAATGCGATATTCAATATAGCCGCTTCCGAACCACAGATGGCATGCCTTCACATGCTCAGGATCGGAGAAGTAGCGCGGGTCATCCACCATGCCGATAATTTTGGTGTCCGATGTCAGTCCGCAAGTAGGTTTTACTTCATAAGAGGAATATTGACCAATTGGAATGGATACGGCATACCTATTTTGAATGGTTTGCTCCTTCACACGAAATTGCAGCGTAGCAGAATCGAGTGTGAGATGGCACACCTTCTGGCGGCCTCTCGTGCTGGGCACACTTTCTGTCGTAATAATGGATGCTTCTTCTAGCTTCTGAATATGTTTAGTCACAATGGCTGACGAAATGCCTAGCGCTTCAGCTATTTCTTTAATGTTCATTGGTTTAATATTTAATAATTCAATAATCTTCACTCTTGTGTCCGATGCAAAGCATTCAAGAAATTTGATATTGCGGCTGTTAACCTCTATGTTCATCGATTGATCCTCATTCCGTTATGTTTGCTAACATTATATAATTCGAAAGTTAATTACACAACTCAAATGTTTACTAATTAAAACGTTTGAACGTTGTAAACAAAAGAAGAGGGTGTCCTAATGGCCTGTATAGACCAAAAGGATCACCCTCTTCGTATTTCGGTATATGGGAAGTCTAGATTAATATAGGGAAATGGTTAGAGTGTCACGTTCGAAATAAGAATGAAGCGTTGCCTCACTGCCTACAATTTCTACGCTAATTAGCGATTTGATACATGTTTTAAGTGCGTTTTTGCCTGTTGTCAGTTTACGGTTAAGTACTGCGGTCAATTTCTCAATGGCTTGCTTATTTGTATCTGTTAAATAGACAGGTATCGTTTTATTTTGGAACATCAGCATCGTTTTCATAGTATGGACCTCCATCCCGCGAAGGATTTTTTTTTATAGTGTAACGTACAATTATTAAATAATTCTTAAAATTCGGTGAGTATTTGGTTACAAAGCTGTAACTTTTGAGTAAATGACCAAATCATACACGTTTTTTCTTATTATGGACGACGATCCGACGATTCAAGCTGTTTTTTGCGAAACTGGGAAGGCGTGCATTTCATCATTTTGCGAAAAACTTTGACGAAATAACTAATATGATCGAATCCTACATCAAGCGCTACAGCTGCTATTTTGAGCTCTGGCTTCAGAAGCAGCTCCGTTGCTTGTCTAATTCGATAAGCATTCAAATACTCAATTGGCGTTTGTCTGGTCATCGTCTTGAAGAAGCGGCAAAACTGACCTTCGCTCATCGGAATTTGATCAGCAATTTCTGCGATCCGTATAGGGCGCTGGAAATGATTTTGCATATAAATAATAGCGGTCTTCAGTCTGTCAATTTTTGTAGAGTCGGCATTGCTTGTTTCACTTCTGTTGCAAAATTTGCTTTGCGCGGCAATTTCATGAAGCATTAAATAAAAGTGACCCTTCACCGCGGTCTCATGACCAGGCTTCTGACTTTGGCATACGTTCATAATGCATTGCAAATGCTGAAGCAGCGCGATTTCCCATTCTGTTTTTGGCTGAATATGTCTAGGAAACGTCTTTTTCTTGTCCTGAAGCGGTGAAATAAATCGTTCCTGTACGGCATCATAGCTGGCACTGGCGAGCAAATGAGTGTCGAACACGATGGCGCAAAAAGAACAGGCATTATCACCTTGTGCATGACCAGCATGAATGTCGCCACCGTCTATAAAAACAGCTTCGCCTGCTTTTACAATGAAATAATCGGTATCAACCTGGAACAGCACTTCACCTTCAAGTACATAAAAAAACTCCGCTTCAGCATGCCAATGACAATCCAGAACGGGGACGCCAGCCTCTTCATGTTCAATCCAGTAGGCGGCAAGCGGGAACATATTGTCGCCATGCAGCCGGTCTTCTTTTAAGGCGTGCCTAGTTGTTTGATCCATTTTGAGAGGCCTCCTGTGCTTGATGCGAGTTAGTTGCCATTCCATAGAGGCATATCGTCAAAATAGTGCTATAGATGAGCAGTATTCTGTTAGAATTATTCGATTAATTATCAGTATAATGCAAATATATAGGATTGCAAATAAAACTAAACAGGAAGGTTGGTTCAGTCGATGAAATTTACAGACGGCAACTGGCTCATTCGTGATGAATACAAAGTATTAGGGGCTGTACAAGTCCATGATTTCGAGCAAAAGGATGGCAAACTAACTGCTTATGCTTCGCCACAACCTATCTATAATCGCTCTAATATGCTGGATACGATGTTATTAACGGTCCATTTTCATTCTCCGCTGCCAGGCATTATTGGCGTTAAGCTTGTGCATCATGCAGGTGTTCGGGAGCGTGGCCCAGTATTCGAGCTGTCCTCGCAAACTGGCGACCATGTTGTCATCGAAGAAAACGATGAGCGGGCTGTTCTAACTAGCGGCAGCCTTAGCGTTCATATCCGTAAAGGAGCCGTATGGGCGGTGGATTTCTATCGCGCGGGCGAGCGGATTACGGGAAGTACGCAAAAATCGATGGCCTACATTAAAGAAGACAACGGCAATACGTTTATGCGCGAAGAATTGGATGTTGGTGTTGGTGAGTGGGTATATGGCCTTGGCGAGCGCTTCACGCCTTTCGTAAGAAACGGACAAGTAGTAGATCTCTGGAACAAAGACGGGGGCACAAGCTCGGAGCAATCGTACAAAAATATTCCTTTCTACATGACCAATAAGGGATATGGTGTATTCGTCAATCATCCAGAGCTGGTATCATTCGAGATTGCTTCGGAAAAAGTGAAAAAGGTACAATTCAGTGTATCAGGAGAATCACTCGAATATTTCATTATCGATGGTCCGAGCATGAAGGATGTTCTTCATAAATATACAGATTTGACTGGCAAGCCAGCGCTGCCGCCGGCATGGACATTTGGATTATGGCTTACCACTTCATTTACGACTAACTATGATGAAGCAACAGTTAATTCATTCGTCGATGGCATGGCAGAACGTGATCTTCCATTGCATGTGTTCCACTTCGACTGTTTCTGGATGCGTGAGTTTCATTGGACGGATTTCAAATGGGATGAGCGGGTATTCCCAGACCCTGTCGGTATGCTGTCACGCCTTAAAGAAAAAGGGCTTAAAATTTGCGTATGGATCAATCCTTATATCGCTCAGCGTTCGCGTTTGTTCGAGGAAGGCAAACAAAATGGCTATTTGGTGAAAAAGCCAAACGGCGATGTGTGGCAATGGGATTTGTGGCAGCCAGGCATGGCGCTCGTTGATTTCACTAACCCAGCAGCATGCGAGTGGTACGCAAGTTATTTGCGTGAGCTGGTCGACATGGGTGTGGACAGCTTTAAAACCGACTTCGGTGAGCGTATTCCGACCGATGTCGCTTATTTTGACGGCTCCGATCCGATGAAAATGCACAATTACTATACTCAGCTTTATAACAAAGTCGTATTTGAAGTGCTGGAAGAGAAGCTTGGCCGAAACGAAGCCGCTTTGTTTGCCCGTTCAGCTACGGCAGGCGGCCAGAAATTCCCCGTACATTGGGGCGGTGACTGTTATGCGGACTATGAGTCCATGGCGGAGAGCTTGCGCGGCGGCTTGTCGCTCGGGATGTCGGGCTTTGGTTTCTGGAGCCACGATATTGGCGGATTCGAGAATACTGCGCCAGAGCATGTATTCAAACGTTGGTTAGCCTTTGGACTGCTGTCCAGCCATAGCCGCTTGCACGGAAGCAAATCGTATAGAGTGCCTTGGGCATACGATACGGAAGCGGTAGATGTTACTCGCTTCTTCACGAAGCTGAAATGCCGGATCATGCCTTACTTATTTAATACAGCTGTTCAAGCAACTGAGCTGGGCTTGCCTTCGATGCGTGCCATGGTGCTTGAGTTCCCAGAAGATCCGACCAGCGAAATGCTGGACCGCCAATACATGCTGGGCGACTCTATCCTGGTAGCTCCTATTTTCAACGAGCAGGGCCATGTCACTTATTATTTGCCAGCTGGAAAATGGACTCATCTGTTATCTGGAGAAATTGTAGAAGGAGGCTCATGGCGTAAAGAGAAATATGACTTCTTTAGCCTTCCACTATTCGTTCGCCCTAATTCCATTATTGCGCTTGGAGCGAATGAGGTTAAACCAGATTATGATTATGCGGATGGCGTCCAGTTTGAGCTTCATAATCTGGAAGACGGAAAAACAGCTGCAACGGCTGTGCGCAATACCAAAGGCGATACAGAATTGACGATCTCGGCAACACGCCAAGGCGAGGCGATCACTGTTCAATTAGAGGGCAGCGGCAAAGCATTCTCGTTGGAACTGAAAGGGCTAGGTCCAATTCGTTCAGTCGAAGGGGTAAAAGCTGATGTGAAGGATACAGTTCTGCACATTGCAGCTGGCTCGAAGCAGCTGGCGTTTACTATTCATATCTAAACAATTAAGAGGCAGCTTCGTCACAGCCGTATGCAGGCTAGGCCGAAGCTGCCCCTTTTATAGTGCCATTGTACGAGCATTGACCAAAATCGCATAAGAAAAGACTAATAATACAACTGGTTTTCGCATAGGACTGTCGATATAATAAAGATCAGAAAACAAAATCAAATACATCAAATAATAAATATAAGGGAGTGCAGCTCACATGTCACGAATGAATATTGGTTTGCAATTGTACACGTTAAGAGACGCTACCGCACAAGATTTTGAAGGCACGCTTCGCAAGGTTGCAGCAATGGGCTATGAGGGCGTAGAATTTGCAGGATACGGTGATATCAAAGCTGAAGACATGCGCGATCTGCTTCAAGAATTGAATCTGAAAGCAATCGGCAGCCACGTTGGCTTGCATCTGCTTGAAGGCAATCTTGATGAGGAAATTGCTTATCTTCAAACCATTGGAGCTAAATATGCCATTTGTCCTTGGTTGCCGGTAGATGCTCGTGATACAGAAGCATGGCGCGGACATCTCGTAAAATTTGAAGAGTATGGTAAGCGTTTCCGTGAAGCAGGCATTTCTTTTGCTTATCACAACCATGAATTTGAATTTGAAGTTGAAATCGACGGCCAAATCGTATTTGACGCATTGTATGAGCGGATTGATCCGCAATATCTACAAGTTGAAATGGATATCGGTTGGGTACAATACTCCGGTGTTGACCCGCTTGCTTACATTGCAAAATACGCAGGACGTCTGCCGCTTCTTCATTTGAAGGACTTCCGCGCTGGTGAGAAGGGCCAACAAATCGATACAGTAGAGCTTGGACGTGGCGATTTGCCGCTTCTTCCTATTATTGATGCTGCCTCGAAAGCATCTGTAGAATGGATTATTGTTGAGCAGGACACTTGTGCGAATCCTCCGATTGAAGCTGTTGCAGAAAGCATGGAATGGTTGAAAACAAATTTTTTGAACAAATAATAATCTAATTAATCATAGATAGGGGAAAATATTCATGTCTAAAGTACGTGTAGCAGTTATAGGTTGCGGATCGATTTCGAAATACCGTCATATCCCGGAATATGCAGCTCATGAGAATGTTGAGCTTGTTGCATTCGTAGATCCAATTATCGAGCGCGCAGAACACTATGCAAATTTGCATGGCGGCAAAGCGTTTGCTGATTTCGAAACGATGCTTGCAGAAATCAAACCTGATGCAGTAAGCGTATGTACGCCAAATGCATTGCATGCTTCAATGTCAATTACTGCAGCTAATGCGGGCGCTCATGTTCTAGTTGAGAAACCAATGGCTGTAACAGATGAAGAAGCGGAAGCGATGATTGAAGCAGCTAAGAAAAACGGCGTTCACTTGATGGTTGGTCATAACCAACGCTTCATGCCGCCGCATGTTAAAGCGAAGCAAGTGTTGCAATCCGGCATTCTAGGCAAAGTACTTACATTCCGCACATCATTTGGTCACCCTGGTCCAGATGGCTGGAGCATCGATGGCGCAGAAAGCTGGTTCTTCCGTAAGCCAGAAGCTATTATGGGCGCAATGGGCGATCTTGGCGTTCATAAATCCGATCTTATTCGCTGGATGCTTGACGACGAAGTTTCAGAAGTAGCTGGATTTGTTGGCACGCTTGATAAGGATACCGATGTTGATGATAACGCATCATGCTTGCTTCGTATGAAGAGCGGTGCAATCGGCACGCTTGTAGCAAGCTGGACTTACTATAAGGGTGAGGACAACAGCACTATTTTGTGGTGCGAGAACGGCGTTATGAAAATCGGTACGCATCCTGACGATCAAGTAATCGTGGAGCTGCGCAACGGCACAGTTGAGAAGCATAAAGTAGGCGCAATCTCGACTAACGATAAGCAAGAGACAAGCGGCGTAGTCAATGCTTTCTTGGAAAGCATTCTTACGAACACAACACCTGCTGTAAGCGGTGAAGATGGCCGTGCTTCTTTGAAAGTTATCTTGTGTGCATTTGAGTCACAAGCAACAGGCAAATTCATTAGCGTAAACTAATTCATGTACAGGAATGCCTTCAACCGACGTGCGCAAGCCGTAAGGTTGGAGGTATTCTTTTTTGCACACTATCTTGCATTGTAGAATAGCATGTGGTAAATTATACAAAAGACGGAATTGCTGTACAATGCTATACTGTATTGATTAATAGTAAGTTATGCTTAGTATCTTTCCACATACAGTACCGAAGAATTAGAACTTCAATGATGGAGGACACGAAATGAACATTCAATTTAAAAAGGGCGTGCTTGAAATATGCGTTCTTGTGCTTGCGACAAGGGGAGATCGATACGGCTATGAGCTGGCTGTTAAAATTTCCGAGAAGTTTGAAGTAGCTGTCGGAAGCGTATATCCATTACTAAGCAGATTGACACAGGACGGCTATTTCTCAACCTACTTGAAGGAATCAACTGAAGGCCCGCCTAGGAAATATTATCAATTAACAGCAGAGGGCTGGAGTCATATGCGCAAATTAATTGCAGAATGGGAAAGTTTCACGCAATCCGTAAATGAAATTGTAGAGGAAGGTTTAAGACCATGACGACAAGAGATCGATATATGTTGGAGCTTGAGAGCATGCTCAAAGTCATTCCAGAGCCGCAGCGGAAGGAATGGCTGTACGATTATTATCTTCATTTTCAGCAAGCGGTAGAGAATGGTCAAACCGAGGAGCAAGCAGCAAGCGAGCTGGGAGATCCAAGGATGATTGCGAACGAGATGCTGCTAGGATACCGAGTTAATCAGGCAGAGACGAACAAGGGCTTCGGAAAGCTCTCAAAAGCTGTATTTGCAACAGCAAGCCTTGGTTTATTCAATATTATATTCGTTCTAGGCCCCTATCTGGCTCTGGCGTCGGTCATTGTTGCTTTATGGGCGGCAGCTTTGGGTATTGGCGTAGGCGGTATCGGAATCATGGCAGAGAGCTTGTGGAACGGTACATTCACTAAGCCGCAGGCATTGACGATAGGCTTGATTACAAGCTCAATTACGATATTACTCATCATCGGCTTAAAGGCACTTACAACTTCCTTCTATAAAATGACCTTAAAATATTTGAAATTCAATACAAGAATTGTAAAGGGGAATAACAAATGAAAAAATTAGCGGCATTCGCATTAATTTTGCTTGGCATAGGAGTACTATGCGCGTTTTTTGTATTCGATAAAGATGAAATTGTAACGAAATTTCAGGGCGAACCTTTTTTGCAGGAAAAAACGATTGATGCATCGTCCATTCGCTCAATCCATGCGGAGACGGATACGTTTAATATAACCTTCGTTCCCGGCACAGCAGATGATATTAAAGTGAGACTTGAAGGAGATGTAAGTGAAAAGCTTGCTGGAGACGTCATCCTAACGGCAGCTCCTAAAGGGGATACGCTTAATATTGAGGCGAATACGAAGGATCGTTTTACATTCGGTATTTCTATCGTTAACTTGAAGCTGACGATTGAGGTGCCTGCAAAGCTATGGAGCTCAGTTGATATTGAAACCGATACAGGAAACATTGTAGTGGATCAGATGGAAGCTGACAAAATGAAATTAAAATCAGATACCGGCAATATAAAATTAACGAATTACACGGCTCAGGAGCTTGAATTTAAAACGGATACTGGAAACATTAATATAGCGGACGGAAAAGGCATCCTAAAAGCAGAATCTGATACGGGAAATGTACGAGTTGAAACAGACGAATTGCGCAGCGATCTTACAATTAAGACGGATACCGGGAATATTATCGTAAATGCAAATAAACAGCCTGCTTCGGCTTTTATAAGTATCAAGAAGGATACCGGAAACAGCAAGGTGGATTGGGATGGTTTCTCAGTTAACAAGGAAACGGAAAATCACATTGAAGGTGTAATCGGCAGCGGTGATATCAAAATAAGCATGGAGTCGGAGACGGGCAACATCAAACTCGGCACTCGATAAGCAAAAATAGATTTATAAACAAGAAGCAAGTCGTGGAATTTATCCATGGCTTGCTTTTTTTTATGTGTTTGCCGTCTCGATTCATTCATGTATCGCATAAAATATAGCAATTGTTTATCGAGGGGATGCGAAACGGAATGGTCGTAGAGCGCAAATATTTTCAAAGGTTTACTTTTGCGGAGTATGTTGAGTATTTGAAACCATTCGTATCAAAAGTGAAGTTTTCGCAGATTCATGTGCATGGAACATGGAAGCCGACTATTGTGGATTATCGCAGAGCTGCGGATAAAATGAAAATCATTCAAGGGATGTGGCGGTTTCATGCGATTACACAAAATTGGGGTGATATCGCCCAGCACGCAACGATCGACCCTGACGGCTATATATGGGAGGGTCGTTCTCTTCTGGAGGCGCCGGCCTCTGCTGTTGGCTACAATGACCCTGATCCAGACCGCATACATCCGTTTATGTTCGAGATGATCGGTAATTTTGATGTTGGAGCTGAGAAGCTGGAAGGTGCTCAGCTTGCTTCAGCCGTTAAGCTGACAAGTCAAATTGCTGCCATGTGGAAGCTGCCAGACAGTCAAATTTTGTTTCATCGCGAAATGAATCCAGCGAAAACATGTCCAGGAAGTTCAGTTAACAAAGCGGCTTTCTTAGAGCTTGTTCGCGACTGGAGGGATGTTGATATGAACGCAGCGGATGCTAACAAAATTATCTCTACTTGGCTCTCTCCAGCATGGTTTGCAGCAACCACAAAAGCGGAGAAAGATGAAATTCATCGGCTCGCAAATGAGCTTCGAAAAGCTAGCGGACAGCTCTAAAAGCAGCAAAAAACGGTGATGAGCATATTCTCATAAAGCAGTAATGGTACTGTTTTGCTAGCTATTTTCACACGATTACCAGTTTTTGTGTCATGAAACACCAAAAACCCCATGGTAAGATAAGTGGCGTCAGGAAGAACGATGCGCAAACAAAACGAATGCGCAGCTGAAAAAGCTTCAGTCGTCAGACGCTTTTTTACAAAAACTTATCTTATTAGGAGGATTCATTCATGAAGATGCAACCAATACGTGTAGGTGTCGCTGGCATAATCGCAGCAACGGTGATCGGCGCAGGTTTTACGGCTCCAACGGCAGGTGCAGCACCGGCTGTGAAAACTTTCTCCACGATTCAACAACCATGCCTCATTAGCCAAGATACGATCAAACAGATCGGTGATAAATATGGAATAGATATTAGCAAGCTTTTGAATGGCAGCTTCATTCAATGGCCTACAACAGGCGGTAACACTAATCCGGGAACAGGCACTGGAACAGTAACAAAACCGGGAACAGGTACTGGAACAGTAACAAAACCGGGAACAGGTACTGGAACAGTAACAAAACCAGGAACAGGTACTGGAACAGTAACAAAACCAGGAACAGGTACTGGAACAGTAACAAAACCAGGAACAGGTACTGGAACAGTAACAAAACCAGGAACTGGCACAGGAACTGAAACAAAACCAGGCACAGGTACCGACACAGGAGCTTCCAATTTGAGTGCTTATCAATCACAAGTTGTCGACTTAGTGAATAAGGAACGTGCTAAAGTTGGCTTGTCCGCTTTGAAGAGCGATACGCTTCTTACGAAAGTAGCGTCAGAGAAAGCAAGAGATATGGACGTTAACAACTACTTCAGCCACACATCGCCGACATACGGATCTCCATTTGATATGATGCGTTCTTTCGGAGTGACTTATTCTTATGCTGGTGAGAACATTGCTTCTGGTCAAAAAACACCACAAGATGTTATGACTGCTTGGATGAACAGCCCAGGTCACAAAGCAAACATTCTTAGCGGCAACTTTACAAAAATCGGCGTTGGTTATGTAAACGGCGAATGGGTTCAAATGTTTATCGGCTAGTCTTTCCTTAGACCTTAGAAAACAGCAAGCAATACGTTAGGGGCGGACAACCGCCCTTAACAAGATTTATAATCACGTGATCGAAGTTGTGAAACTTCGGGAACGCACAGGAGGATTTACCCCATGTTTAAAAAACGTACATTAGCAGCAGCAGTAGTAGGATTATCGGTTATGATGGCAGCAGGAACAGTAAGTGCAGCTTCGAAAACACATACAGCGAATGACAATGATACATTCTGGAAGCTATCCAAGCAGTACAGTGTACCTTTGGATACACTAATGGAAGCTAATCCTAAGATAGATCCGCTTAACCTTTATAAAGGTTTAAAGCTTACGATACCTTCCACAGAAGCTTCTGTAGAGAAGAAACCGGCAACGATGAATTCAGCAGCTGACGACTCCGCAAAAACAGTTAAAGCCATGAATGGTAAAGAATACGCTTACTCGAAAGCGCTTCTCGTACAAGCTACGGCTTATACAGCAGCAGCATCTGAGAATGGCAAGTGGGGAGCAGTCGACTACTTTGGAGACAAGCTCCAGGTTGGTACGATTGCCGTAGATCCGAAAATGATACCTCTTGGCACAAAGCTTTATGTGACAGGGTATTCCTATAATGGTTTGCCGCAAGGCGGTATGATTGCAACAGCAACAGATATTGGCGGTTCGATTAAAGGCAATCGCGTTGATATTTTTGTACCAGGCTCAACAAGCCAAGCCATGTCTTTTGGTATCCAAAACGTGAAAGTATTCGTTCTTGAATAAAAATATAGATGGAAAAGGCAATCCACTCTTCATGAGGGATTGCCTTTTTTGTACAGAAAACTTAACGGGCTTTGGATTGTCCGACGAGCTCAGGCAATGTAACGAGCTCATACCCTTTGCTTTCCAGCAATTGGATGAGCTTCGGGAGTGCAGCAACCGTGCCGGATAAGTTTTGGCCGACTCCTCCGCCTGCGTGCTGTAAAATAATCGATCCAGGTTGAAGTGTTCTTTTTATATTTTGCAGCACCAATGCGCTGCTAGGATTGTTCTTCCAATCTATGGAATCCACATCCCAGTTGACGATAGCAAAACCAGCCTGCTTGCTCCATCTTACTTGCTGAGGCAGCAGTTCTCCGTATGGCGGTCGTATAAAATGAGGAGAATATCCGACTATATTTTTTATTATGGTGTCCGTTCGCCAAATTTGCTTCTGATACTTCGTTAAAGTAAGCTTTGAAAAAATAGCATGGTCATAAGAGTGATTACCAATGACATGCCCTTCGTTATGTATCCGCTTTACTAATGCAGGGTATTTGGCAGCACGATTTCCTACAATAAAAAAAGTAGCGCAAACATCATGCTCCGCTAATATATCCAAAATAGCTGGTGTATATCTTGGATCGGGCACATCATCAAACGTTAGCGCAACTCTTTTCTTATTACGAGGCCCATTAAGGAGAAAGGTATTGGGAAATTGCCTATGAAGCCTATCCCAAGACACGACAGCCGTTTTTCGTTTTTTTGATTCTTTTGCAGGTTTGAACTGAGCTATTTGCTGCTTATCGGCAGCTGAAGCATAGGAATCGGTTGATAGGTTAAGCAGCATACAACCGATTAAAGCAATGCCCGCCACAGTCTTCCCCATTTTATGTGGTGTTTTCCACATTTGCATCAGTCCCCATGATTGATTGTAAACAAGCCGTGCCGCTATTTTACCCATGCTGCATACTTTCATGCGCTTTACTTTAAAAAAAGAGAGGCTTAAACTAAACATAGTTCACCAATTCATGGCAGGGAGGTTATCATTTATGAAATTATTGCAGTTTAAGCAATCCGATCAACTAAGACTCGGCGTGCAGGTTGACTTAGGAATTATTGATATTAAAATGGCCTCTCAAGCTCTGGATATTCCAGCTCCTCTTTCTATAGAAGAAGTTATAAGAGGCGGTAAAACAGCATTAGCGGAACTTCAAGCGGTTATTGAGGCTGTCGTTGCAACTAACAACCACATGTATGTGCTTGAGGACACAAATTTCGCTTACGCACCGGTCGTTTCGAACCCGCAAAAAATAATTTGCGTCGGTTTAAATTACCGCAAGCATGCAGAGGAGACGAAAGCTGAAATTCCGACCACCCCTATTTTGTTTAATAAATTTGCCAATGCCCTGAGTGCACATGGTGATAAGGTGGAGCTGCCGCTTACGAGCAATGAGGTGGATTATGAAGCTGAGCTTGCGATCATTATAGGAAAAACGGCAAAAAACATCGAAGAAGCGGATGCGCTTGATTATGTTTTTGGCTATAGCTGCGCTAACGATTTGTCAGCGAGGAACCTGCAGCGCCGTACATCGCAGTGGATGCTTGGCAAAAGCTGCGACGGATTTGCACCAATTGGTCCTTATATCGTAACGGCAGATGAAGTAAATGATCCGGATAAGCTCACTATTTCTTGCCGCGTAAACGGTGTTCAAAAGCAGCATTCGAATACGGAAGATATGATTTTTTCTTGCCGATCTATAATTAGTTACATTTCTAAGCATATGACACTCGTACCTGGCGATATCATATTAACAGGCACTCCGGAAGGGGTAGTAATCGGATACCCGAGAGATCAAAGGGTCTATTTAAAATCAGGTGATGTGGTAACCGTGGAAATCGAGCAGCTTGGTGAGTTAACTGTCACAATGAGATAATGAAATGCAATTGATAATCATTTTCGTCCGTTGTATAATAAATCGTATCGTTTATTATTGTACATTCATGTTATGGAAGGACGAGAACATCAATGAATGAAGCGTTGTTTGCGATGTTGGAGGACAGCTATGATTTAACGGTAAATAAACGAGAAAATCTTCTGTTTACCTGCCCTGCAATAGATCTGTTGGATGAGAATAAATTGAAGCAATTATTAGCTTTCTATACACCGCTAGTTAAAGGCATGGACCCTTCCGTAGGGGAAGTGTACATGGCAGGTTGGTTTCGCGGGCCTATGCTGGGCTTGCTTTATACGTTGTCTGTTTTGAAACAAGCGCCGGATTTATCACTTAACAATTTAACGGTTCAAATATACAAGGCTGAATATAACAATCATGAATATATTGCTGTCAGCTTTTACTTACATAACTCTGAATTTGTAGCGGCTCCACTACCTTTGGAAGAACAAGAAATGTGGATTAAGGATAAAATCAGCTCTTTGTTTGAGCATACGATACGTCCTGTGTTTGACTTGATTGCGAAGGTAGGAACGTTGAAAGTAGGCATGCTCTGGAGCCAGCTTCCTACCTCGCTTGAATATGGGTATGACAGAATGCTGAGTGCCGAAGCAGATGAACAGGTAAAGCTAAGCATTGTGACTCATTTCAATATGGTCAAATCGCTTGATGGCGAGGTTTTCGGCAGAAGCAAAAATCCGCTTGATGTGAAATTCCGTATGACAGAGTCGTTGGGAGACAAAGATAAGCAAGTTCGGCTGAAAGCAGCTTGCTGCTTGTATTACTTAGTTGATGGCGGCTATTATTGTTATACTTGCCCAAGGGTTAAAGAAAGTGTTCGTGCAGAACAGCGTGAAGAATATCGCTGCAAGCAGCAGGCGTAAAATAAGAAAGACCATAATCATCCATTCTGAATGGAAGGATTATGGTCTTTTTTTTGTTGCGAGATAAGCAATCAAAAAATTGATTATTTCATTTTGAAAACATTAATGGTTCTGAGCAGCTGAGCCGCCATTGTACGCATGCGTTCGGTTTCTTCTACCACCGCTTGTACAGATGCAATCTGCTCATTCATCGAAGCGGATACTTGCTCCGTGCCAGCAGCCGATTGCTGCGTAATCGCGGATATATTTTGGATGGCTCCGGAAATTTTGCGGGCACTCTCAAGCATAGCGTCGCTTTCTTGGGAGAAAACATAAATTTTATCCGTAATAAATTGAACACTTTGAACAATTTCTGAGAATACGACTTCGGATTCCTTAATATGCTCGGTTTGCAGCTTAACGACCTCTTCGTTTGTTTTCATATTGCTGATCGTTTGCTTGATACCCTCGTCAATACTTTTCACTAGGTTGAATACTTGTTTAGTTGAAGCGCTGGATTCCTCAGCAAGCTTGCGGACTTCCTGTGCAACAACGGCAAAGCCTCGTCCGTGCTCGCCTGCTCTTGCGGCCTCGATAGAGGCATTCAATGAAAGCAGGTTCGTTTGCTCAGCCAAATCGGAAATAGTCGTCGTAATTGCACTAATGCCTCTTGCTTTGCGGGCTAGATCTTCAATTGTAGCTGATACTTTCTCGGTTGCCTCAACGTTGCGGCGCATGCCGTCGGCTTGAATATCAAGAGCCTTCATGCCTTTATCTACGAGCTGAAGCGTTTGCTCAGAGCGTGTGTTCATTTCCTTTGTTGAGGTAGCGTAATCGGAAACTTTCTCTTCGATCTCAGTAATGGATTCGCTCATCTCCGATACGTCCTCGGAAATTTCGTTTGCGCCAGTAGCAAGCTCGTTTGCGGAAGCAGCAACCTGCTGCATCGCGATTTGAATATTATTATTTTTGTCAAAAATGCTGTGACTTGTATCGGACACATGACGGATGATGTTCGTCGTTTCCGTAAGAATGTCGCGAAGTTTATCAATCATACTGTTAAACGAATGTCCAAGCTCGCCTAAAGCTGATGAAGACGTTGTGTCGATTTTTTGAGTGAAATCACCTTTGGAAATACGAAGCGCAGTTCCTTTAATTTCATCAAATGAATTATTGATGGATCTCTCGATGAATGAAACGAGTGGAAGCGTAGCGATTGCCATAATGATTGTGAAAATAATTCCAGCGATAAGCGAGCCGCCTGATACTGATAATATGACAAGCATAATGAGGGCAAACACTGCTAAATTTAGGTAAGAAGTAATCAGCAGCTTATTGCGCACGGAAAGCGAATAGTACCATTGGATCATTATGTAAGCGCTCCTTTTAATAGAATATCCATATTATAGCACCAGCTGCGAAATTGGTCTATAATTGTCGATTCATAAAAAATAGATAAATAATGACCGCATGCGGCACTTCGGAAAATACTAAATACGTTTTCGGTGTAACAATAAATAGAAAATGATACCATTATCGGTAATTAGAAATCGTTTTTATAATTAATTGATGGTTTAGACTGCATGGTACATAACTCCTAAGTAAGAAAGAAAAGCAACTTGAAATTAGAATGAAAAATTAAATTAAAAATATTATTTTAGTTCGCAAGGTTCATTTTATTTAGATGTAATGAGATGGTCTTTCTTTAATTATGTAAAAATAAGTTATATAGTCATTAAATGAGAGTCGAATAATATCAAATAAACAAAAATAATGTTGTTTAGTATATTGATAATGATAGAAATGGACTATATAATATGCGTTGAGACCTAAATGGAAACTCATGCCTAATAAATCATAAAGGAGGATAATAAGTATGCAAACGGAATCTGCAGCTCTCGCTCGTCAAGTTGAATTCGTGTTTCGTCAGCTTGAAAGTGAACTGACAAACGCTACGGCTGGTACAGTATTAATACATATTCGGAACAATGCGGTGGGTAAATTTGGGGTTAGGCACCATCCAATCGAATGCAAAAATGGAAAGTTCGAGAGTGTTGATAAAGGACTGACAGCTGTTCAGGTACAGGCATTTAAACAAATGGCCATTGAATCGCTTAAGTTTAGGAAAGACTGGTCGCATGGCGAAATTTTATATGATTTTTCCGTTCGTTCAAGCGCTAATTCTTGGTCGGCAAGCATACTTTTTGAATCTAATTACAATATGGCCAATTGGAATTCTCGCTATTATCCGAAAAGAAATGATTTATGGGATTCACAATAAACAAAATTACGTATAGAAGAAAAAAAGAGCTGACGGGCATCCGTCAGCTCCTCATTTTATTGTCCGAAATCAAGATCAGGATACACATAAGGTGACTCTGGAACCTTGATTCGTTCAAGCCGCTGGGCTTCTAAAGTCATGACAACATGATTCATATAAGTTGATGTCGTTAACCTTCCTGTCACCGTCACCCATTCATCGTCGGCGTAATCCATCGCTTTTGGCCAAGATACCATAAGTCCATAAGGCATAGCGTCGGCTGAACAACAATTCATTGCAAATCTACTGACCGCAAATCGCTCCTTGCCCATCTCGTCCTCGTGGTAAATAAACCCCGAAATTTCAACTTCTTTACCGATAAGTTTCTCTCGAAAGAGATCAAATGTCGTCAACGTCTCAATAAATTGAGTATCCGGTACACGGATAAGTGGTTGGCTGTACAGCTTCTTCGCGTATGCTGTATGTGCTTCCATATAGCCATCGAAAGGATAAAAGGCATCGATTCCGGCACCATTCTCTTCAGCTGTTGAAATTCCAGATAAGCTGATCCCTTTTTTTGAAGCAATATCGCTCCCAAGCGTCCCGGTCGGAACGAGAAAACCGAGCAGCAGCGGAAAAATAAACAACCCATAAATGATGATGTTTTTGAACACGGATGGAGATGGCTCGTGCTCGCAATCACAGCTTGGCGTTTGATTTCCGATACGTTTCTGTAAAGCGGCATAGACTTGATAAATAGCTGCTGCATAGAGGCCTAACGCTGACAGCTTTACGTATACCTCCATTTTTGGAGCGATATAAAGGGCCATTTCACCCGTTTGATCCAAGTAGAGAATAAACAGAGCAAAACCTGTAAGAATGGCGGCACGTAAAAGATGATGAATCATAGCAGCGCCTCCATTATCCAAGCGCCGATGAAGGTTAGCGCCGCGGTTAGTACAATGAGAATAAATACGAATTTAATACGGAATGTCGTTAGCAGCATTAATGTATTTTTAAGATCGATCATTGGGCCGAATACAAGAAAAGCAAGCAGCGGTCCAAAATCAAACATGCCGCTGAACGATGAAGCAATGAAAGCATCTGAAGTGGAGCAGATTGATAATATAAAAGCAAAGCCCATCATGAAAAGATATGAAAATAAAGGCTGATCAGCAAATGCCTCAAAGGTGCTGCGATCAATAACCGTTTGAATAATGGCGGTCAACATTGCTCCGAAAATAAAATATTTGCCCATTTCAAAAAACTCGTTTGAAGCATGTGATAGGGTTGAGGCGGCTCTTCCACGGAATCCAGTACCGCTTGTCCCATGCTCATGAATATGGGTGTGATTGTGGCTATGTGTATGACCCTGCTTGATTAAATGAAACGGTTGAGCTAATTTGAGCGGACTGCTGCGCATAAATTTATAAAGGAGCAAGCCGATGATAACGGCAATGACAAAGGCTAATATCATTCGTGCGTAAGCCATTTCTGGCGTCGTTCGAAAAGCAGCAAAGGTTGATGCAAAAACGATTGGATTAACGACGGGGCCTGCCAATAAATAAACGATTCCGATATAAGCAGGCATGCCTTTGCGAATAAGCCGCCTGACAACCGGTATCATTCCGCATTCACATAATGGGAATAAAATGCCTAGCAGCGCCCCAAAGAGAACTCCCATTACTGGGTTTTTGGGCATGAATTTTTGAATGAGCTCGTCCGAAACGAAGACTTGCAGAATTGCAGAAAAGATCACCCCGAGCAGGATAAATGGAAATGCTTCTAAAATAATGCTTATAAATAATATTTTGAAGGATTGCAAATTAGCGATACTAAAAAGATGTGTGGGAAGCTCTCGATTGGTTACGATAAGGGCGAGCATGATCAAGCAGCCTACTCCAAGCAATGGCGTACAGATGCGGTATAGAAATTTTGCCATAGTCCAATATCCTTTCTTTATGTAAGGATTACGATTATGACTATAGCTTATGCGGTATCGATGCGGGATAGGACAACTTTCGTATCGCTTGACATTAACGATTACAGATGTATAATCGTTTTAAATGCAATGATGGGAATAAGTAAGCTCGATTGGATTGCGTACAGAGAGCCGGTGGTTGCTGCGAACCGGTGCAAACAACGATGCTGAATGGGCCCCGGAGCCTATGAACGGAAACTGGCTGCACGAGCAGCCGAAGATGTTTGTACGGACGCTCCCCGTTACGGAGCAACAAGGCTTATGGGATTTTTAATGCGCTTCGATTGTATAACAAAGCGTACCATAAGCGAATTAGGGTGGCACCACGGTCCCTCGTCCCTTGCGGCGGGGGATTTTTTGCGTTTTTTTTAGACTAAAATTGACAAGAAAGAGGTCGAAGCATTATGAAAAAAGTACTCTCCGGTATTCAGCCAAGCGGTCAGCTTACACTTGGAAACTACATTGGCGCCATGCAAAACTTCGTAAAGCTGCAGCATACAGAAGAATGCTTTTTTATGATCGTTGATTTGCATGCGATTTCGGTTCCACAGGAGCCGGCTGCCTTAAGAGAACAAACGGAAGCGGTAGCCGCATTATTTATTGCTGCAGGCATAGATCCGCTCAAAGCGAATGTATTTGTACAATCGCATGTTCGCGCGCATGCTGAGCTTGGATGGTTGTTTACAACGCTTGCCAACATGGGCGAGCTGGAAAGAATGACGCAGTTCAAAGATAAATCTGCAGGCAAAGATTCTGTTGGGGCGGGGCTGTTCGTCTATCCGACGCTGATGGCTGCCGATATATTGGTTTATAATGCGGATCTTGTACCAGTTGGCGACGATCAGAAGCAGCATTTGGAGCTTACTCGTGATTTGGCGCATCGCTTCAATACAAGGTTTGGCAAATACTTTACGATACCGGAGCCTTATATTCCGAAAGTAGGCGCTAGGGTAATGTCGCTTGATGATGCCAGCAAAAAAATGAGCAAAAGCAATCCAAATGTAGGAAGCTTCATTGCGCTGCTTGATTCTCCAGATGTGATTCGCAAAAAAATTAGCAGAGCGACAACAGATTCAGGCCGCGAAGTGAAATACGATCCAGCAAATAAACCTGAGATTAGCAATCTAATGAGTATTTATGCTCATTGTGCAAATATGAGCATTGAAGATATCGAGGCTCGTTATGAGGGGCAAGGTTATGGACCTTTCAAGAAGGATCTTGCGGAGCAGGTGGTTGCGGTTATAGAACCGCTGCAAGCTAGATATAATGAAATTCGCAGTTCAGGCGAGATTCATCAAATCTTGAAGCAAGGCGCAGAAAAGGCTTCCTTGGTCGCAGATCGTACACTTGCAGACGTGAAAGAGCTTATGGGTTTTCTGCCGCCTCGCGGCTAATCTTTTAGGTACTTACAAGGCTGACGCCCCATAGCGTCAGCCTTGTTTTTTTCTGCGCAAGCGAGCTTTTGTAATAAAGCCGGCTCCTATAGTGAAAAGGCTCAACAAACCAAACAATAATACAAACCAGCCATTATAGCTGATGGAGATAGCCATAGCGCTCATAAATACGATAGCTAGTACGGAAAAGAACAAAGAAAGCGGTTTGGACATCTTGTTTTCTCTCCTTAATAAATCGTCAATATATTTTAATGGTTTAAGAATAGATTCTTTGATGGTGCGCATAATAAGCTTGCAAGCTTGCAACACACATCAAAGTGCAGAGGACGAAAGGAGAAATACATTATGGCAGGAAGCAGAAATCAACTTGTTGTTCCACAAGCAACTGCAGCATTACAACAAATGAAACTTGAGGCAGCGCAAGAACTGGGCGTACAAATTCCTCAAGATGGCTACTACGGTAATGTTTCAACTCGTGATGCAGGCTCCCTAGGTGGTTATATTACGAAAAAGCTTGTTCAAATTGCTGAACAACAATTGTCAGGCGGCTCCCGTTAATCGCTTCTAATACACAGTGATGAAATGAAGCCCAAGGGTAATCCTTGGGCTTTTTATTATGGTAACCATCATTTTAGCACAGGGCTGATCGACTTTCTTCTATAATATAAAACAAAAAAAAGAAAGCCCCCTCTATTTTGAAGCAAAGGGCTTTCTAACGTCAATACTAAAAAGTATCCATGCGCAATCTTTTCAATAAACGTTCATCGCTAAGCCAGCCGACATAAGAGCCAATGGTCTCATCCTTTTTATTCATAAGCAGAACGCCAACGAATGGGTATTGCTTGCGATGGCGATATCGTACGTCGCACCATCTGACCTCATATCCCCATGAATGCTCCCGAACGTCTGCGCAGGCAAAGCTGGTGAAATATAAAAAGGATCGAATGGCGGGATCGTTTTTGGATTTGGCGACTGCCGGGTGATCAGAGCATTCCACATAATCAATCCATACTAAATTGTTATTGCGTAAATTTCCAATCGCGAATCCGCCATTTTTAACTTGCTTGACTACATTCCATATCGTTAGAGAAATCGTTGGAATGACGATATAAGCATCGCCTTCATGATATTCAGTGTCCAGCGTCTTCATCCGTTGCAGCGTACTTCTGGAGGTAACTGTCCGCCATACAAAATAAATGGCTAGAAACAAGTACATAAGCGGGAATATTGAAGCTGGATTTACGAATCCGCCTGCCCACAGTAAAATAGCTATGACATGCGTTGTGAAAATGATGGGATCAAATATGTGTATAATGTTCCAAGAGATCCATTTGTCCGTGAAGGGCCGCATCGCTTGAGTGCCGTAAGTATTAAATAAATCGGTGAATACATGCACGCATACGGCGAGCAGCACCCAGCCCCCAATATGCAGCCAAGGGAGCGAGCCGCGGTAAAACAATTGGAGGAGGCCGGTAATTAGCGCAGTCCAAATGGCGATAGCCGGCAAGGAGTGAGAAATGCCGCGATGATTGCGAATGTAAATCGCATTGCCTTTTAAACGAAGTAGGCCATCTAAATCGGGCGCTTGCGATCCGATAACTGTGCCGAGCAATACAGCGGTGTGAATGGCTGGATTTGCTGCTACCACGGGATCAATTGCGGCAAGTCCCCCTAAACCGATGCCCATGATAAGATGTGTGCCTGTGTCCATGACAAGTCCTCCCCAATCGATAATTAGATGTAGTATCGGCGGAAGGGAGCAACTTTATCAATATAATCTAAAGGAGACTGAAGGCAAATGTACATTTGTTTTGCAGAATATCGTGTTTCACCAGAATTTCGGGCACAATATCTTGACTACACAGCTTCGCTGCTAAAGGAAGGACACGATGTACAATTATATGAAGGAACAGATCAGCCGGGTTTATTTGTAGAGGTATGGAACGCAGCTACCTGCGAGCAAGTAGAGCAAATCAAAAAAGAACGCTGCAGTGAGCGTTCCTCTTGGATGCATATTTCGAGCTTTATTGTTGGGGGAGCTGCGAAAATGCACATTTGGACGTTTAAGCCAGCACATCTAAAGGGCGAAGCAGCGATTAACGGCTAGAATTTGCTGTGCCGAGAGTAGCCATGCCAAGTGGAGTGGAAGAGCTTACTACTCCGCCTTGGAATGGATATTCATAAGCAATCGGCTCATCGAATGTTACATAATCAAGATTAAGCGTCAAAAGTAAGTAGCGCATACCAGTCGTTGGATCGCTAATAACGATATGATCACGTCCAGCAGCTTCGATGATTCCTTTAAAAATCTTGGCGTTCCACTCACGATTGTTTTCGTAAGTCATATAAAAAGTTGCCATTTTGCCGCGGTTCAGACGCAAAATGTTTTCTACATAGGATTCTTCAACGGAAGGCATCGAAACGATGGTGCCGCCTTGTGGCGTAATAAACGATCCGCTTGGCACATTTGGAGGAATGACTTGTGCTTGTTGGGTTTGAAAGTTGGCTGGGAGCGTAGTTGGCTGTTGCATGCCCATCGGCTGCTGCATCCCCATGCCCATTGGATATTGATATTGACCATATCCGCCGTAGCCGAATCCTTGAACAGGACCTGTATTTGCGGGGCTTACTTGATTTTTGTAACCATAACCATTAGACATTTAGAATTTCCTCACTTTCATACTTTAGAAATAGTTTTAATAAACGGCCGGACAATCCTCTGGCGTTGGAACGAAGAAGCAATGTTTCTTATACCTTCCGCTGTTGGCCTGATCCCACCACGTATCAGGGCAGCTGCCTGCTGGGCGGAAAAACCATAATGCATTAGAAGCCGGGTGCTGACGTTCGCCGTTAATGACCCGCTTTGCTAATCGAATATCTTTATCACGAGCGCTTTGATAAAAGTAGCTTTTGGTGATTGCTTCGAAACCGCCAGGACTTTGATAGACCATGTCTGGGATGGACCGAAGATTTCTAAAGTCGATACAATTTCCTAGTACACGGTTTACGCCAACGTTGCCTACCATAAGCATGCCGAGCTCGCCCTCGCCCTCTGCTTCCGCTCGCATGAGCCTAGCGAGCATCTTCGTATCTTCGGAATTGGTTTTGATGACAGCCATGGAATTGACAGATCACTTCCTTTCGTAGACTTTAGGACGGTTTGATGTGCTGTTCGGCATAGGCATCAAACTACATAGTTATTGTATTGTGCACCCGCCCATTTGGTTACTAAATGATTTGTCACAATTTACGTGGCAAAATGATGAACAAAACCGTCGAACGTTGTCATCGTGTTCTTTTTTCGGTATGATTAAAAACGATTCATCAATGGATGATAGACGCCATCAGCGTCTTGTCGCATAACTTGGGAGGCTAGCTTCGTGCTTAAAGACTGGATTGCATTGACAAAACCGCGGCTACTTCGACTTAATGTATTCGCTGCGATAGGTGGTTTCATGGTTGCTTCCAAATGGGACATTAACGTTCTATTGCTTATATGGGCGATTATCGGCTCAACGTTGACGATAGCGTCAGCAACCGTGATTAATAATTATTGGGATCGGGAACTTGATTTGAAAATGGAACGTACGAAGGATCGCGCGCTTCCTACCGGTCGAATGACGCCAGGCTCTGTTCTGGCTTATGGTATTATTTTGGGGGTTGTTGGACTAGCTGTTCTCTTCCTGCTCGTTAACCCATTATCGGGTTGGCTCGGACTGCTAGGCTGGGGTGTTTATATTGTGGTTTACACGATGTGGCTCAAGCGTACTTCAACTTGGAGTACATCGGTTGGAGGCATCTCTGGCGCGATGCCGCCGGTTATCGGTTATTGCGCGGTAACAGGTGAAATCGATGCGGGTGCTTGGATATTGTTTGCTCTGATGTTTCTGTGGCAGCCTGCTCATTTCTGGTCGCTTGCCATTAGAAGGGTAGAAGAATATCGCGCAGCAGGTTTTCCATTGCTGCCTGTCGTGAAAGGAATCAAACGTACGAAGTTTCAAATGATTCCTTACATCGTATTGCTTTTGCCAACGGGCATATTGTTTTACTCCTACGGTTACGTTGGTATTTTCTTCTTGGTTATATCCGTTGCAGGCGGCTTAATCTGGCTTATCCATACGTTGCGCGGGCCAAAAGCCAAGGATACCGACAAATGGGCGAAAACCAATTTTCTTATCTCGGTCAATTATTTAATGGTTATATTTATCGTTATGATTCTTAATACGACGGGATCATAATTATCGTCTTAAGGAGTGACTGGCGTGGATTTTGTCAAAAAACATAGCTTCAAAATTGCGGTACTTGCGCTTTGCGCAGCAATGGGAATTTATTTATTTATTACGTACGGCATGCCGGAGAAGCAGACTCTTCCAATCGAGAAGGCTGCGCCAGCGTTTGAGCTGACAGATCTGGATGATCAGAAGGTAACACTCGCTTCAACAAATGGTAAGGCGCGAATTGTATATTTCTATTTCGCTAATTGTCCAGATGTTTGTCCGCCTACTACCTTCTTGCTGTCGCAGGTACAGGAGCAGCTTAAAGAGGAAGGCAAGCTCGGCACTAAAGCAGAGCTCATCTCGATTACGTTTGATCCAGTACGGGATACACCTGAAGTCATTCGTGATTTTGCAAAGCGGAATTTTGCTGATCTTAATGGTTGGCGTTTCCTGCGGGGCGATGAATCTAACACGATGCAAATTGCTAGAGATTTTGGCATTGGCGTCATTAAAAATGAGGATGGCTCCTTCTCTCACTCCAATGTAATTACGATTGTGGATAAGGACGGTCAAATTCGCAAATGGATTGATGGCAGCAAAGAAGATTTGACGGCTGAGGAAATCGTAAATCAATTAAACAAGGTGCTTTAAAATTCATCTTTGCTCCAAATAGAAGTGGGACTCTGCGCAGGGTACAGGATATGCGCATCGAGGCCCGCTTTTTCTAATTGCTCAATTAAATATTCCTCTGGCGTATGCTCTACGCCTGAATAACCTCTGCGGGTATAAATATGCTCTGCATCTGGAAATACGTCGCGCAATAAGAAGCGAATCCGTTTTCCAGAGGAATCATTGTCGGTGAAAATATAAGCTTGGCTTTTGCCAATTTGTTTTCTAAGCTTGTCCAATTGCTCGGAACCGGGCGTGCCGAAGGTGCAGAAAATCGGTACATCTTGATGAAGGACGCGCTTAAGTCTTGCCTTGTCATTTTTTCCTTCTACGATAATGGCTATATCCATGGAAGTCACCTCGCGTAGTGAATGTAGAGCAGGGTCATGAAGCATATGTATAGTTTACCACCAATCATCAATTTTACCGAGATCGGGAATGATCGGTTTTTTCGTTTGAAAATGAATAAACGGTCTGCAGTTTGCAGACCGTTTATTATTTTACTAGTAGAGGCAAGTGCAAGCTATAATTACGAGCAGGATAAACAATACAAGGATAATGCCAAGGTTTGAGAAACCGCCGTGGCCATAACCACGATTTTCTGAACTTACATTTGCAGACATATATGGGGTCACCTCGTTTCCGTAGTGTTAGAAGGATGAATGCAAACAGCTGAGCTTAGCTGTTCTAACTAGTCACCTGTCATAGTACAGCATATGACATGATGGGAAATTAGCCCTGTGCATTTACCTATGCCTACGAAAAATGGGTGCGGGAAGAAAGTGAACGGGAAATACGCAGCGGGAGCAGAGCGACTGCTATCATCAATGCAATAAATGCTATGTAGTAAGGCGATATATAATTGCGAAGCTGTCCTGCCGCCATCGGTCCGATAAACGCTCCGATGGAGAAGGCGATGGATAATACGGAAAAAGTACGGCCGTAACGTGCTCCGCCGCTAAGCTCAATTAATAAGGTGGACAGCGCGGGCAAAATGACTCCTTTCGCCATACCGACAAAAAGCAGCATCAATGTTAGAGGTGCCGGTATATCGGATGCAATGCCAAAGTAAATAATGGCAAGAATGAGCGAGCCCCACAAAGTTCGCAAATACGCGGATACGCGGTTCAGAAACAGCATGCTTAATGTGACGAGTGCGCCGATACTGATAACGGAAAATAAAAGTCCGGTCGTCATCATCGCTTCCTGCGTTTTGGCAAGCAGCGGCAGCTCGAACGATAGGATACCCTGCGCGCAGCTTATTGCAACAGGCAGCAGGTAGACGAGCCAAGGAATAGGCACTGCAGGTTCAAGCGGCAGCTTCGTTTTCTTTTTCCCGTCGTTGCCCTCAGCTTCCGTTTGCTCTACCTTCTGGCGAACTTCTTTAATAAAGAACAGAGCGCAGACAGATGTTACGATCAGAACCCATCCAAGCAGCGTAAAAGCAGTTGAAAATCCAATTTTTGCAACGAGATACGCTCCTGCTGCTGGAGATACGACTGATGCTAGTGTATGAACGAGTCCATTGCCAGCCATAAGCTTTCCTTGCTCCGTTCGATCGCTCGTTATTCTTGCAAGCAGGGACAAGCAAGCAGGAGACAGAAATGCAAGCACAAAACCGCTGATGGAGCGGAGCGTGAGGAGCTGCCAAGGATTAGTTACATGTGATTGAAACAGGAGAACAATTCCGGCTGCCATAAGGCTGAACACGATAAACAATCTGCTGCCATAACGGTCAACGCCAAAGCCTGCAATGAGATTTCCAGGCAAATGCGTAATGGAGTACATGCCCATCATGAGTCCGATGAAGGAAGGCGCTGCACCTAAAGAGATGGCAAAAGGTGTTAAAATGGGGTATTGCGCATGCAAATCAAAAAAAGCGATAAACAAAAATAAGTACAGCCAAACCGCGGTTTTCACAGAGCTGACCCTCCTTGCCAATTACATTCTTATATACTTGTACGTCTAATTGGGACAGGATATGTCTGCATAAAAAGGAAACGAGCGTTTACGCCCTATATTCCGTAGGTTATAATATTTTGTAATGGGATTTTGTACGAGGTATAATGGAGGGGATCGCAATTGGATTTTTTGAATTTTTCGACCTATGATTGGGACACTTGGACAGCTTTTTTTAAAGAACATTGGCTTGTGCTGGTTATTGCGCTTATTTTGTTATTAATTATTATCCGCATCGTGAAAACTGTAGTTAAATGGGCACTTGTGGTGGCAATCGTGCTTGGTATTGTCGTATATAGCGGCTACACTATGGATGATTTGAAAGAGATTGGCACTAAGGTTGCAGATACAGTAAAACAGGAAGCCGTTAATGCAATGGTAGGCGAAGCAAAGGATGCTACTTTCGTGAATAACGGGGATGGAACCTTTACAGTGAAAACTAAAAATGTAGAGCTTACCGGAGAGCCGGGTGCGAATGAGGTTGCCATTTCATTCCGTGGAACGGCGCTCGGCAAGTGGGAGCTCGATAATACGATACAAACCTTCATCGACCAAGCGAAGCAGAACGGGTAATGCCGATGACAAGCTGGGATCAATTATTTAGAGAGCCGGAGCCAATTGCTATCATTGTGCTTCTATTGCTAATTGGCTCTCTTATACAGGGGATGAGGAGAGGCGCATCGGGATCTGCGAGGCGTCTTTTCTTTTTTGTTTGGGAAGGTTTAGCAGTTATCGTATGTTTGGTACTGGCAGCACAGCTTACGAATACATTGTCACCAGCTGTAGCGAAGTGGTTGACTAGCAAGGTGAAGGTTCCTCTTCATGACCTCAGCGGGGTGGAGCAAGCATGGTACACGCTGCTTACGAGTTTGAGGGATTTTGCATTGCTGCGCTATGGCGTCTTGTTCCTGCTCGGTTATTTACTGCTGCGGGCATTGGCAGCTTCTATTGAGCCTTTGCTGGAGAAAGCAGTAGAAGGCGTTCTGAGGAGCGGCAAGGAAGAGCCTATGGCTCACTTGCAAGGCAGGCGAAGTGCTAGCCGTGCCATAGGGGCTTTAATTGGTGCTGCTCACGGAGCGGGTCGTTCATTTGTATTCGTCGTTCTTTTATTCGTTTATGTGTCCCTTGTGCCAAATGGCTGGTATGTCGACAAAATTTCCGAATCGACGGTTTATACCAAAGCGGCTTCGTGGCTGAGTCCAGTTGCCGGAGACGTTCTAGCAGGGCAAGGACCCGTGCTCGCCCAAGCGGTTGAAGCGCAGTTCAAACAAATTTTACAACGAAAATATGAGATTATTGATTACGCCATCCCAGCTGAGATTGAGAAAGCTGCTCTTTATGTGACCAAGGATGCGCAAACGAATGAGGATAAGGCGAGAAAGCTATATGACTTTCTTGGAACAAGAATTGCTTACGATTGGGACAAAGCTCGGAATTATGAAGAGCAGGGAATTTGGAAGGAACAGACACCTCCCGAAACATTTGATACGCGCAAAGGCGTATGTATAGATATAGCTCGTTTATATGCTGTAATGGCTAGGTCAGCAGGTCTAGAGGTACGGGTTGTAACTGGAATGGGAGCTAACGGTAAGGGAGGCTTCGGTCCACATGCTTGGAATGAGGTGCGAATCAGCGAAGGGGATAATGGCTGGATTCCACTGGATGCTACTTGGGCAAATACCGGGAATTGGTTTAATCCGCCGGCATTTGACGATACTCACATACGTGATGCATAGCTCAAAATGAGAAGGTTATGAGGTGATTAGACATGCAAGATGATCCGCAGAAACGGGAAATTATAAATCGACGTCATTTTTCGTTTCGATTGAACTTATTTTTCTTTATTACGTTCGCATTGTTTAGTGTTTTGATTGTAAGGCTAGCCATTTTACAGTTTGTTGAAGGGCCGACGCTAAGTGCTGAAGGGATCGGCAAAAGTACACGCAGCGTGAAGATTCCGCCGATTAGGGGCAATATTTACGACGCTACGGGTCATGCAATTGCGTATTCGACTTCGACCCAGTCTATTTATTTCACGATTCAGCCTGAGCTTAAGCTGGAGAAAGCGACTGCAAGTGCAAAAGAAATGGCGCAGAAGCTTTATGAAATATTTACAAAGCTTGGCGATCCTGCCAAGGCGATGACGGTTGACGATATTATTCGCCAGATGGATCTTGATTTTAAGCGGAATAATATCTCGACCCCGCGGCGGATTAAATCCGGCCTCACGAATAAAGAAGTGGCTTATTTCATGGAAAATCGCACGGCGTTCAAAGGTGTAGATATCATGGAGGAAAGCGTTCGGAACTATGATAAAGATTCGATTTCGGTGCAGCTTGTCGGGTATTTGAAGAAGTTTAATACCGTTCGCGAAAACGTAGACTTCTACAAGGAAAAGACGACTGAGGAAGATCCTACGCTGAGATATTTGGATGAAGAGGACGTTGGCTTCGACGGTCTTGAGCGGATGTATCAGGACGTGCTGCGCGGCAAAAATGGTTTGAAAACCTATCCCGTTAACAACGCGGAGCGTATTATCGGACCTATGGAAATAACGAACCCTACGAAGGGGTCGGACCTTTATTTAACCATTAACAAAAACGTACAGTTAACGACGGAAACAGCAATTATGGATCAGCTCAAAAAAATATCAACGTCTACAAACAAATATGAGCGTGCCAAATATGCACAAACCGGATTCGCAGTAGCGATGGAAGTTGATACAGGTAAAATCGTGGCGATGGCGAGTATGCCGGATTATGATCCTAATATTTGGTCAGGCGGCCGTATTAGCAAAGAGGATTACGAGAACTTCCAGAATATCTTATCGAACGGTACGATTCGAACGGTATATGGCAAGTATTCTGAAGAAGAGCGCAATGAGCATCCTTCTTCTATCCTTCCTTCGGGTTCTGTATTGAAGCCATTATCCGTTCTTGTTGGATTAAATGAGAAATTGTTTAAGACGTCAAGTACTTATTTAGATAATGGGAGATTCTCGTATGGTAGAACAGGGTACGAGACATATATCCGTAACTCCCAATTCAAATCTTATGGCTACATTGATGGAGCCCAAGCTATTCAGCATTCTTCCAATACGTTTATGGCAGCTATGGTTGGGGATAAGCTTTATAGAAGAGACTCGCAAAATGGCAAGAACGGCGTAGAAATTTGGGACGAATACATGAAGCAATTTGGTCTTGGCGTCCTGACGGAAAGCGATTTGCCTAACGAAACGAAGGGCGTTATTGAGTACTTTAACGAGGCGAAAAATGCCAGTTCGCAATCAGCGCTCGTTCAAGCCTCCTTCGGTCAGCAAGGGCGGTATACAACCTTGCAGCTCGCGCAATATACTGCAATGCTTGCTAATCGCGGCAAACGAATGAAGCCGCAATTTGTAAACGAAATTAAGGATGCAGATGGAAATATTATTCAAGGCTATACGCCTGTCATTTTGAATGAAGTAAATTACCCGATTGAATACTGGAAAGAAGTTGAGCTAGGCATGTCGAAGGTTAGCTCGCAAGGTTTTGAAGGCGTGGATTACACCTATAACCGTAAGACAGGTACGTCACAGCAATCAGTAAAAGGGCGGACTGCAGAAAATGCGGTATTTATCGCCTATGCGCCTGCCGATAAACCGAAGCTTGCTGTAGCTGTTGTTGTACCTGATGGTGGATTCGGGAGTTATGGAGCATCTCCAATTGCTCGTAAGATTTTTGATGCTTATGACGAGGAAATTGGTTTGTACGGCGTGCCGAAGAAGAAGGCGCCAGCTACAAATGATGCTGCTGGCAACACGGCTAATAATTCAACGGATATTGCTAATGCAGGAACTGATACAGGAACAGGAACAAACGAATAGTGGTCTAAAAACATCAAAAAGGCAGGTCGGAGCATCAACTCCGATCTGTCTTTTTTGCTGTGGAAATCGCCCATTTTAAAATAAATGTTGCACTGGTGAAACATTTTTGTGTATTATTAAAAAAAAGGCATTAGGTAAACTAAGATTCATAAGGGCAAACTTTAGAGCATATAAAAAATGACAGGGATGAAGGAGGTAGCACAATGCGTAAAACGTACAAGACAAATTCTGCTCTTCGGAGATTTATTATGGTTATCGTTTTTCTGGCGATGACGGCAATGGTAACCTCAGCTTGCGGGCAGCAAGGAACGAGCGATGGGAAATTGAAAATTACGACAACAACAGGAATGATCACGGACGTAGTGCAGCAGGTAGGCGGTGAGTATGTCGATGTTAGCGGATTGATGGGGGCAGGGATTGACCCCCATCTATACAAGGCATCTCAAGGAGACGTGCGGAAGCTGGATAATGCGGACATTATTTTTTATAACGGCTTGCACTTAGAGGGCAAGATGGCCGAGATGTTCGAGAAATTGGAGAAGCGCAAGCCGACGGTAGCCGTCTCCAAATATTTGACGGAAGATCAGCTGCACTCTGCCCCAGGGCAAGGGGCTGGCATGCATGATCCGCATATTTGGTTCAATGTGAAGCTTTGGATTTCTACAACAGAGGTGATCCGCGACACACTGATGGAGAAGGATGCGGTCCATGCTGATTACTACAAAGAGCATGCAGCAGCCTACATCAAGCAGCTGGAGGAGCTGGACAATTATGCGAGAGAGCAAATTGCACATATTCCAGAGGCAGACCGCATTTTAGTAACAGCACACGATGCATTTGGATATTTTGGCGAAGCGTATGGTCTAACTGTCACGGGTTTGCAAGGTATGAATACGATGTCGGAGTACGGCTCAAAGGATGTTAGCAAGCTGCGCGACTACTTAGTTGAGAAAAAAATAAAAGCTGTTTTTATCGAATCCAGCGTTCCGAAAAAATCAATTGAATCGGTCATAGAAGGGGCAAGAAGCTTAGGCCATGAGGTGAAAATTGGCGGCGAGCTATACTCCGACGCAATGGGAGATGCCGGTACGTTTGAAGGCACTTATATCGGAATGGTGAAGCATAACGTGGATACGATTGTAGCCGCTTTGAAATAGCACATAAAAAAGGCAAGGAAAGTGAGTGATAAAAATGAACCAATCTACAACAGCTGCCAAGCAAAATACGAAACAAATTGCACCGCTTACGATTAAAGGACTAAGCGTTGCTTATCAGAAGAAGCCAGTGCTTCGGAACGTATCGTTCGAAGTAAGTGAAGGTGAGCTCGTCGGGGTAATCGGACCCAATGGCGCAGGTAAGTCGACACTGATGAAGGCGGCACTTGGCCTCATACCGAGCATTGGCGGAGAAGTGTTAGTATACGGCAAGTCTTATAAGCAGCAGCGGAAAATGATCGGATATGTCCCGCAGCGAGAATCGGTGGATTGGGATTTTCCAACGAATGCGCTTGATGTTGTACTTATGGGCCGTTATGGTCATTTAGGCTGGTTCCGCCGCCCAAGCGCGAAGGATAAGGCGATTGCACTGGAGTGCCTGAACAAGGTTGGAATGGCCGATTATGCGGGCAGGCAAATCAGTCAGCTCTCTGGCGGACAGCAGCAGCGCGTGTTTCTAGCGCGTGCATTGGCGCAGGATGCGAAGCTGTACTTTATGGATGAACCATTTGCAGGCGTGGATGCGGCGACAGAGAAAGCCATTATCACATTGCTGCAGGAGCTGAAGCTGCAAGGGAAAACGGTTATCGTTGTCCATCATGATCTTGCGACTGTGCAAGATTATTTTGATTCGGTACTGCTCCTGAATGTAGAGCTTCAAGCATTCGGCAAAACAGAGCAAACCTTTACGCAGGAGAAATTACAGCGTACTTACGGCGGCAGACTGGCGTTTCTTGATCGCAGCATGCAGTCTCCGTCACGTTTTGACGGAAAGGGTGAGTAATTCATGGATAGAATATGGTTGATGCTGACCGATCCGAATATGCAATGGATTTTTCTAGGCTGTACGCTGCTTGGCTTAAGCAGTGGAGTGATCGGCTGCTTCTCGTATCTTAGGAAACAAAGCTTAATGGGCGATACGTTAGCCCATGCGGCATTGCCAGGCATATGCATTGCATTCATGCTTACTGGCGTTAAATCGATTGGACTGTTTCTCATAGGAGCAGGCATATCTGGTCTTATCGCAACGTTCGGTATTGGATATATTACTCGTAACTCTAAGCTTAAACAGGATGCAGCGATGGGTATCGTATTGTCAGGATTTTTTGGCCTCGGTATCGTACTGCTTACACTTATCCAGCATGGCAGCTATGGCAATCAAGCCGGATTGGATAAATTTCTGTTTGGGCAGGCGGCATCCATGATTGCATCTGACGTTATTACGATGACGGTCGTATGTGTGTCACTTATTACGGTTTGCACGCTGCTCTTTAAACAGTTTAAAATTATTTCTTTTGATCCCGGGTTTGCAAGAGGCATCGGTTATCCCGTAGCCTTTCTTGAGCAGCTGCTCATGCTTCTAATCGTCGTTGCTGTAGTAGCGGGTATTCAAGCGGTAGGTGTCGTACTCGTAGCTGCGCTGCTTATTACACCGGCCGTATCGGCTAGATACTGGACGGATCGCCTTGGGCTCATGGTTGTATTATCAGGTATATTCGGTGCAGTTAGCGGTGCTGCAGGCACTTGGATTAGCGCATCGGTGTCTAACTTGCCAACGGGACCTGTTACGGTGCTGGCAGCAACATTGCTCTTCTGCATTTCCATTCTATTTGGTCCACAGCGCGGATTACTTGCAAAAAGGCTGGTGCGCCAAAGAGTGAAGCAAAGCTATAATCGTGACTCCGATATGCTGCTAGAGGGCAAAGTGAAGAAGGAGGCGGCATTATGAGCGACTTCTGGATCTTGCTTACAGGTGCTCTAGTAGCAAGCTGCTGCGGTATTCTAGGTGTATTTCTTGTTTTGCGCAAAATGGCGATGATCGGTGATGCGATTAGCCACTCCGTCATGCCTGGTATCGTTATCGCGTTTTTGCTCAGTGGCTCGCGCGATTCGCTGCTAATGATGTTCGCAGCACTATTATGCGGATTGCTGACGACCTTTCTTATTCAAATGTTTCAGCAAAGCGGCATTCAATCCGATGCTTCGATCGGCGTTGTCTTTACAGCATTATTCGCCATTGGCGTCGTTCTCGTAAGCTTGTATGCTCGTCAGGTGCATTTGGACCAGGATGCGATTTTGTACGGTGAGATTGCGTATGTACACTGGAATATTTGGGAGCTTGGCGGCGTAAATATGGGCCCGAAAGCCGTCTGGCTGCTCGGCACAACACTGCTGATCATAACGTCAGTTATCGTTTTGTTCTATAAACAATTCAAGTTATGCGCGTTTGATCCTGCCCTTGCGGCTGCAATCGGCATACCTGTAGCTATCTTTCATTATTTATTAATGGGTCTCGTATCGATGGCTACCGTCAGCTCCTTTGAAAGCGTTGGAGCTATACTCGTTGTAGGACTGCTGATTATCCCGGCATCTACCGCTTATTTACTGACAGATCGGCTCGGCCTTATGATCGTTTTGAGTGTAGCAGCCGGCGTAGCTAGTACATTCATCGGGTATGGTACAGCTGTTTTATTAGATGCTTCAATCGCTGGCTGTATGGTGTGCGCAGCTGCATTATTGTTCGTTATCGCATTTTTGTTCTCGCCCTCACATGGCATTGTAATCAAGAAATTGCGTCTAAGAAAGTTAGCATAATAATTGCGAAAAGCATCCTTAATGGATGCTTTTTTCATATTTATTTCAAAAAAAGGTGTATAACTGCAACTTTTATCCAAAAAGAAACGTAATGTAATTGGTACATATTAGGAGGAAACTGAAGAGGAGAGAAAATTGAACATGAAAGTGTTGTCAAAATTCGTCATACCGCTAGTAGTTTTTACATTATTGGTAACCGGTTGCAGCTTTGGGGGCAAAAACGAACAAAAAGAAAATGAACAGTCAACGCTGAAAATTATGTATTACGATGAAGGTTCTTTCTTTCAGGAGTATGGCATGGTGTTCTCGGCATTATATCCAAATATTGAAATTCAAGTCGTAGAAAATAGGAAAATGTATCAAAGCGAAAACAAGGATATGGATGCTGCACTCGACAAGTTTATTACGGAGGAGCAGCCAGATATTTTAATGCTTGATACCGATCAATACAAAAAGCTGGCACTTGACGGCAAGCTTTATGATCTTGATCCGGTTATGGAGAAGGAAAAGTATAATACAGAGGGCTTGATTCCCGGCATGATTGATTATTTGAGAGAAAATGGCGGCGGACAGGTTTTTGGCATGACGCCAAGCTTTTATAGTCAAGTTATGTTCTACAACAAGGATTTGTTTGAGAAATACCAAATCGAGCCGCCGACCAATCGCATGAGCTGGGACCAGACGATACAATTGGCACGCCGCTTCCCTACTGATGGTGACAAAAAGGAACGCGTATACGGGCTGAAAATGGGCTACAGCGAAGATTTATTTGAAATGGCAAGCATTCTTGCTAATTCAGAAAACGTTAATTATGTGAATGCTTCGCAAAAACAAATGACGATAAACACAGATTCATGGAAAAATGCATTTAAGCAAGCCATTGATGCATTGGATTCGAACGCGCTTTATTTTGACAGCATGCGTAATCAAGGTGGCGACGAAGCGATGTCGCAAACCTATGAGGACTATTTGTTAAGCGATCCCTTCATAGCGGGCCGATTGGCGATGACGATGGGCGATATTAATTTCATCAATCAAATCAAGCAAGCGGCAGAGAATGAGAAAGTAAAAGATAAGATCGTGAAAAACTGGGATATTGTAACAGTTCCGGTTGGACAACAAAATCCGGATCAGTCAAGCATGATGTCTTTCAACAATATTTTCTCCATTCGCTCAGAATCACCGAGTAAGGACGCTGCGTGGAAATTCCTTAGCTATGTAACGAGTGAGGACTTTGCAAGAGTTAAGTCGAAGTCGAACAATTATAATGGATTGCCTGTCCGCACGAAATATATTACGGATACAGAAGGGCATAATTTTGCGGCATTTTATGATTTGAAGCCAAGTACCTTTAATAGCTATAAGGATTTTGACAAGCTGCCACAAAGCTTCTGGGGAGAATTTAGAGGCGCAGCCAGCCAAGAGCTTGAAAAAGTGAAGAAAAAGGAACAGGAACTTGATGCGGCGCTTGACATTTTGCAGGTGAAAGGCCAAGAAATGCTGTTGAAGGAAGATCCTGTACCTACTGAAGGTGCTGAAGGAGCTGGAACTTCGGAAAGCAGTGGTTCTGTTACTACAATTGAAACAACGGAGTAAGTTAAGAGATGGGGAGCATGCTTACGCAAATTAGCGGAGGCTGCTCCTTTTTTCTGAGCAAGTATGATGAATTCGTGTTTTTTAGAGTGACTTTCATTTGGAATCTGTCGTAAATGTGCTAAAATAATTTACTAGTTAGGTACAACAACGATACGGCATTTACGAGGAGGCACAATATTGGGAGATTATAAATTGCTTGCGCTTGATATGGACGGAACATTGTTAAATGAACAGAGTGAAATTAGTACAGAAAATGCTGAATGGATTCAAAAAGCACTTGATGCTGGAGTTATTGTCAGTTTCTCAACGGGTAGAGGTTTTCGCAGTGCATTGCCTTACGCTGAGCAATTGAAGCTGGAAACACCTATGATCACAGTAAACGGCAGTGAGATTTGGCATCGTCCGCATGTGCTTCATAAACGTACTCATCTAAGCCACGTTTACGTGCAAAGGCTGCATGAGCTTGCTCTCGCACATGGCGAGCCGTGGTTCTGGGCGTATACAGCTGATGAAATTTACAATAAAGAGAAATGGATTACGCCTGCTGATGATTATGCATCACATCACTGGTTGAAATTCGGCTATTACACAGAGGATGACAGCATCAGGGAGAAGCTGCTGGCTGAAGTACAAAGCTGGGGAGCGCTTGAGATTACGAATTCATCTCCATTTAATTTGGAGCTTAATCCGCTCGGCGTTTCAAAGGCAAGCGCACTTCAAGAGCTTTGCGGCTTGCTTAACATCGAGATGTCGCAAGTTATTGCTGTTGGCGATAGCTTGAACGATATTGCGGCGATTCGCGAAGCTGGCTTAGGCGTAGCGATGGGCAATGCGCAGGAAACGGTCAAGGAAGCTGCTGACTTCATTACTTTTACGAATAATGAGCATGGAGTTGCAGAAGTGATTAGACGTTACCTTCTGAAGGGATGAGAAACGTATGGATATTTTAGGCTGGACATTAGTTATTCTATTATTTGTAGTAGGGATGGCAGGAGCTATTTATCCGATTCTTCCGGGAGCTCTTGCCATTTATGGCGCATTTTTTGTTTATGGCTTATTTTTCTCGTTTAGTGAATTTGGTTTTTGGTTCTGGTTCATTCAGACGGTAACTTTAATCGTGCTGTTTGTCGCCGATTATGCGGTTAGCGCCTGGGGCGTCAAACGATTTGGAGGCTCGCGAGCCTCAGTGATCGGCAGTACAATTGGTCTTATCTTTGGTCCTTTCGTTATCCCAGCACTTGGCCTTATTATCGGTCCTTTTGTGGGTGCCGTCATTGGTGAGATGATTATCGGAACACGTTTTGACAAATCGCTCAAGGTTGGTTTAGGTTCAGTTGTAGGATTGTTTTCAAGCGTAGTCGTGAAGGTAATTTTGCAGCTGGCGATGATCGTGGTGTTTGTCCTATGGCTCGTCTTTTAATGAAATGAATAAAAGGTGGATAGCTCAATGATTAAAGTAACCGTATGGAATGAGTTTTTGCATGAGAAGATTCATGAGGAAGTCAAAAATGTATATCCAGATGGCATTCATCAAGCTTTAGCCAAAGGGGTCGCAAGTGGAGATATCGAAGTATCGACAGCAACGCTTGAGGAGCCGGAGCATGGCCTTACAGAAGAGCGCCTAGCCAATACGGATGTTCTAATATGGTGGGGACATATGGGGCATGACCAGGTGGATGACGCCATTGTAGATCGTGTTCAACAGCGCGTACTCACAGGCATGGGCTTAATCGTGCTGCACTCGGGTCACTTCTCAAAAATTTTCAAAAAGCTGATGGGTACAAGCTGTGATCTCAAATGGCGTGAAGTGGGCGAGAAGGAAAGAATTTGGGTCGTAAATCCAGCGCATCCGATAGCAGCCGGCTTGCCGGAATACATTACGCTGGAGCATGAGGAAATGTATGGTGAGCATTTTGACATCCCAGCGCCGGATGAGCTTGTTTTTGTGAGCTGGTTTGAAGGCGGCGAGGTGTTCCGCAGCGGCTGTACCTTTAACCGCGGCCAAGGCAAAATCTTTTACTTCCGTCCGGGGCATGAGACTTATCCAACCTACTATAACCCGCAAGTGCTGCAAGTGATTCAAAATGGTGTGCGTTGGGCTTCTCCATCTCATGCAGCAGTGCCCGTACGCGGCAATCATCAGCCGCTGGAGCCCATTGGAAATAAAGGATAGGGAGACTTTGACAGACCATTATGCTAAAAAAAGACTCATTAATTAAAGGCACAATTATACTGGCAGCCGCAGCGCTGGTCGTCCGGTTTCTCGGCTTGTTCCAGCGGATTCCGCTCGAATATATGCTGGGAGCTGCCGGACAGGCGGCATTCAACTCAGCGAATACGATTTACTTATTACTGCTAACGATTGCGACGGGCGGCATACCGCTATCGATTAGTCGTATGATTTCTCAGCGCTATGCGCTTGGCCGCCCCGATGAAGCCAAACGAATTTATCGAGCGGCATTAATGTTTGGAGCAGTGACAGGGATATTGCTTGCCACTGCGATGTTTGTTTTTGCACCAGCTTATGAACGGTTCTCGAAGGTGCCGGATGCAGCTTTATCGCTGCAAGCTATAGCGCCTGCGCTGCTGCTATTTCCTATTATTGCGATGATGCGAGGTTACTTCCAAGGTCGGCAGATCATGTCCGCAGGCGGTATTTCTCAAATCATGGAACAAATTTTAAGGCTTATCGGTGGAATTGGACTAGCCCTGATCGTACTCGGCTGGGGCTGGGGAGATAAGTACGGCGCTGCAGCTATTGCGTTTGGTTCTGTGCTCGGAAGTATTGGTGCATTTTCGGTTATGATGTGGTTTTGGCGGAAGCTGAAAAAACAAGATCAATCGGAGCATGCCAAATCCGCTATAAATGTGAAGGATAAGTCGGCAAAGACAAGCTCCAACCTACCTTATCGGACCATTTATAAAGAAATATTCGGCACTTCCATTCCTGCTGTCGTAACGGCGATGACGGTACAGCTATTGTACTTTTTTGATATAACGATATTTATGCGATTGACGGAATCCTTTTATAATGAAAATTCAGCAACAAAAGCGTTGGCGGATTACTCCACGAAGGCGATGGGGATAGCAGGTATACCTCCGATTCTTGCGATTGCGCTTGGCGCGTCTATTATACCGATCATTTCCTCGGCATTTGCCTTGAATAATATGAAGGAAGTGCAGCGTCAATCCTCGCTCGTCATGCGGATTGTGTTGTTTACAGGCGTACCGGTTGCGCTGCTGCTGGCAGTAGCCTCTTATTCCGTAACTGGACTGTTGTTTACGACTCCAAGCGGAAGCGGGACGGTAGCGATGCTTACAGCCGGAGCGATCTTCCAAATTACAATGATGATTTCGAATTCGATCCTATACGGACTCAACAAGCCTAAGCTGCCGATGAACCATACGTTTATTGGTTTGGCGCTTAAAGTGGTGTTCAGTCTGGCGCTTGCTCCTTTGCTTGGCGTCTATGGATTTATTATTGGATCTACGATTTGTTTCGTTGTCATTACGTACTTGAATTTAAGAAGCATTAATAAGGACGTTAACTTGAACGTGCTAGGCGGCAAATGGATGGCCTATTTGATCGCAATTGCTGTACCTGCCCTCGCAGGCTGGGGAGCTGAGTACGGGGTGCTGGCTATTACGGGAGCATGGGCTGATAAGCTTTCCTATTTCTTGGCAGCAGCTGTTGCATCTGTTGTTGTAGGTTCACTTTATCTCATATTGCTCGCTGCGCTTCGTGTTATCACACCAGAGGATGTGCGCTCGTTCCCAGGGCCGCTCCGCAAATTACTCGGGATTGTTTTAAAGCCATTTTACAAAAAAGCGGTATAATCATAAGTTTTTATGGAAGAAAGGACACAGCCCTTATAGGGGGATGTGTCCTTTTTTTCGTTAGAGCTCCCTTACTGCTTCGAAAACTTTGAAAAACTTAAGCATTCATTAAGCTAATGTTAAGAAATAGCAGAGAGAATTAGTAAGTTTTTTCCTCTAGACTATAAATCAGTAGGATATGGATACATATTAGGGATAAGCGGAGAGGGAGAGAAACGGAAGATGAAAGCAAGGTCAAGGTTTGTTTTATCAGTCGTTGTTTTGGCATTAGTGGCAACTGGCTGCAGCTTTGGAGGAGACAATAAGGATAGTAATAAAATGAAGCAGTCGTCACTGAAGGTCATGTATTACGATGAAGGCATGTTCTTTCAAGATTATGGTATGGTGTTCTCGGCATTATATCCAAATGTTGAAATTGAAGTCATTAGCAATCAGTCGATGTATAGTGAAGAAAATACAGATTACGATACTGCGTTTAACAAATTTATAGAAGAAAAACAGCCTGATATTTTAATGCTGGATGCAGAGAGGTACCAAAAGCTGTCACAAGAAGGCAAGCTGTATGATCTCGATGCTGTTATGGAGAAGGAAAAGTACGAAACCGAGGGATTGATTCCTGGTATGCTTGACTATTTGAAGGAGCAGGGCGGCGGCAAATTATACGGTTTAGCGCCTAGCTTCTACAGCCAGGTTATTTACTACAACAAGGATTTATTTGAAAAATACAAAATTGAGCTTCCGCGAAACCGAATGAGCTGGAATGAAACGATACAATTGGCGAGGCGTTTCCCTACGGGCGGTGATATGAAGGAGCGGGTATACGGTTTGAAAGTGGGATATCGCGAGGAGCTGTTTGATTTGGCCATCATGCTGGCAGAGTCTGAAAAGGTTAGCTATGTGAATGCTGGGCAAAAGCAAATGACCATACATACGGATTCGTGGAAAAATGTATTTCAGCAGGCGCTGGATGCAGTAGACTCAAACGCGCTTTATTTTGAAAGTATGAGCAGCCAAGCGGGAGCGATGTCACAGTCCTATGAGGATTACCTGTTATCAGATCCTTTCCTGTCCGGCCGTTTGGCGATGACGATTCAAGACGTTGGTTACACGAACCAAATCAAGCAGGCAAGCGACTATCCAAGCCTAAAAGATAAGATCGTAAAAAATTGGGACATCGCGACAGCTCCAATCGGACAGCAAAGTCCAGATGAATCGAATATGATGTCATTTAATAATTTATTTGCAATTCGAGCAGACTCTCCAAACAAGGAGGTTGCATGGGATTTTCTTAACTATGTGACAAGCGATGATTATGCGAGAGTAAAATCAAAGTCGAACAACTACAATGGTTTGCCGGTTCGCACCAAATATATTACGGATGTTGAAGGGCATAATTATGCTGCATTTTATGATTTAAAGCCTAGTTCTTTTAATGGCTACAAAAATTTTGACAAGCTGCCTGACACCTTCTACGAGGAATTCACAAAGGCGGTTAAGGAAGAGATGAAAAAGGTGAAGGAAGACGCACAGGATTTAAACTCTGCACTTAGTATTTTGCAGGTTAAAGGCCAAGAAATGCTTGCTAAAGAAGATGCTGAACGGGCGGATGGCGCAGCTGCTGGTGAAAGCAGCGAGGCATCGTCCAAAACGGAGTAAGGAATCAATGATAAAGGGGAGCTTTCTTACGCCATTAAGCGAAGTCTGCTCCTTTTTTATTTGCTGCGCCACTCTGTAACATGCATAAATGAACCAATGGATACAGATCATGTTATATTTAATAAGTAGCACACCGCAGGAGGGAGTACAGAGACATGAATAGAGAAACGATACTTATGGTAGATGATGAGAAGGAAATATTAAGCTTAATGGAAATTTATTTTAAAAATGAAGGGTTTACGATGCTAAAGGCATCCAATGGGCTTGAAGCGCTGGAGAAGCTTAATACGCATAAGGTGGATCTTATTATACTTGATGTGATGATGCCTGTTATGGACGGGCTTGAAGCATGCATGAAAATTCGCGAGCAAAACCATATTCCGATTATTATGCTGTCCGCCAAATCGCAGGATATTGATAAAATATCGGGTCTTAGCCTCGGTGCGGACGAATATGTCACGAAGCCATTCAGCCCTCTGGTACTGCTCGCCAGCGTCAAATCTCATATCCGCAGAGCGAAGCAATTTCATTCGAAAGCGAGTCATAATGACAATGAAATCATCATCGATGATCTCATTATAAATACAGCTACACATACGGTAACCGTTGATCGGCAGGAAATTAAACTGACGCCTCGTGAGTTTTCTATTCTTACCCTGCTAGCAGTCAATCGCGGTATCGTCCTCAGCATGGACAAGATATATGAGAGCGCTTGGAACGAGCCTTTTATGGAATCCAAAAACACCGTTATGGTTCACATCCGTAAAATTCGAGAGAAAATTGAGAAGGACGCCCAAAATCCGAGATTTATCAAAACCGTTTGGGGAATAGGCTATAAAATGGATGCGCTATAGGCAACGTGTGAACCACGTCTTCCACCTGCCTATTTAGATGCAAACCTCGCAAATGAAGGTGCTGAAATGATGAAGAAAAAGAAAAAATTCAACTTAAAGGCAGCTGCAGCAAGTTTAGGAGCAGCGGTGCTGTTTGCTGTGATTGGCTGGATGCTGCTGTGGTTTATGTTAGATATAAAGCCATACGACAAGACAATTATATGGGCAATTGAGAACATCGGATCAAAGCCAATCGCAGCTGTTGCGGGTTTATTGATCTTTGTAATTGGCTACAGGAAGCTTGACCAGCGCGGGGCGAGTGATAATCAGAAGGGTTATAAGTTTTTCCGTACCATTCGCTTATCCTTTATCATTGCTTTCTTACAAAGCTTAGGTCTTATGTTATGCTGCGTCATTGCAGGACATTTGCTTGCCTATTTTCTTATGCAATACACATCGTATAATCGTACATTAATTTGGATCGTAAACAATATTGGTTCTGCCCCTGTCATTGCTATTTTTGGATGTCTGCTTTTTCTAGCGTTATTTTTCTGGACAAGCAGGAACATGATTAACTATTTGAAGGAAATCCGATTTGGCCTGCAGCAGCTGGGTGCTGGGGAGCTTGATTATGTTATTCCTGTCAAAGCGTCGGATGAGCTTGGAGAAATAGCAAGCAGCATAAATGGACTAGGCCAGCAATTCAATCAGCTGCTGCAGGATGAGCGAAATGCCGAGAAATCAAAAAATGATTTAATTACGGGTGTATCTCATGATCTGCGCACACCGCTTACGTCCATTTTAGGATTCCTTGAACTGATCGATCAGGATCGTTATCAGGATGAGGTAGAGCTTCGATATTTCGTTAACATCGCCTATGAGAAATCGAAGCATCTGAAACGATTGATCGATGATCTGTTTGAATACACAAAGCTAAACAACGGCATGCCGCTGGAGCTTGATGAACTAGACATTGTCGGCTTCGCACTTCAGCTTACCGAGGAGTTTGTTCCAAGCCTAGAGAAGGCGAAGATGACCTGCAATATTCAAACAAAGGAAAATACATTGTTCATTATGGCAGACGGGAATATGCTGGCGCGCGCCTTCGATAATTTAATGACCAACGCCATTCAATATGGCAGCTCAGGCAAAATTATCGATTTGCAGATCGAGAATATAGAGGATCGAGCTGTCATTCGAGTCATTAATTACGGCGAGCAAATTCCGGCACAAGATGTTCCATTTATTTTTGACCGCTTCTACCGTGTTGACAGGTCAAGATCTTCTGAGTCGGGGTCTGGAGGAACGGGGCTTGGACTTGCGATTACCAAAAGTATTATCGAAGCGCAAAATGGACGAATATCGGTTAGCAGTTCCACAAAGGAAACGATATTCGAGATGAGCTTCCCGTTGGCGCATCTTGAAACTTAAGATTTCTTTAAGCATATGTTAAGCGGCTATAAACGCAGTCGATAAGATTTCTCCTCTACACTATCCATTAGTTGGGTAGTTGAGGGGGAAATCATAATGGATCAAAAGAAAAAAGCAGCGCTAGCAATCGTCATTGCTGTCGCTATGATGGTTGGATGGCTGCTGACCGGATGTTCAAATGAGAACGAGGTAAACAGTGTTCAATTGATAGTAAATGGTACAAAGCTAGAGGGCCAAGCACCTGCTATGATTCAAAACGACCGCTTGATGGTGTCGGCGCAATATTTGGAGCAAGCGTTTGACAAGCAGTATGATTTATTCAATATGTCTTCTAGTAACAAGAGTGTTTATTATTCAGAGCAGGTCGCTGTTCTTATGTATCATGATATCGCAATAAAACCTCAGTCTGATGGCATAATTACTGTGGAGCGGTTTAAAAAACAAATGCAGCTTGTGAAGCAAAACGGCTTTCAAGTTATTACTATTGAACAATATATTAACTTCATGCAAGGAAAAGGCCATGTGCCGGACAATGCGCTGTTGATTACATTTGACGACGGCTATGAAAGCTTTTATAAGCTTGCTTATCCGATTCTGAAGGAATACGGTTATCCTGCTGTCAATTTTGTAATCGTCTCGACGATCGATGACCGTACGAAGCCGGGAACGCCTAAGCTGACTTGGGATCAGATGAGGGAAATGCAGCAAGCGGGAATGAGCTTTATGAGCCACACCTTTGATATGCATCGTTATGGAGCAGTGAATGAACACGGAAATGAAGCGCCTGTCATGTCCAAGCTTAATTATGATAAACAAAAGAAAAAGATGGAAACAAAGGCGGAGTACGTTGAACGGTTGAAAAAAGATTTGCTTAGGGCTGAGGATCGGCTGAAGAGTGAATTCGGCAATAAGGTGAGTGCGCTTGCGTTTCCATATGGTGCTTATAGTGAAGCAGTTCTGGAGCTGACCAAAGCGGTAGGTATACCTATTACGTTTACGACGAAAGAAGGCATTAACTCTAAGTTTCATCACAATGGCTTCCGAATCAATGGGGCAAGAGCAGGTGAAACCGAAGATGAGCTTTTCCGTAAGTTGAAGGGCGATCATTCTGCTAAGCTGTTTATTGACGAGAAAGAGTTTCCTGGCATCCATTTCTCCGAGAAATCTGGTACTGAGGTGCAAATGATTGCGTTGCGAGACATTGCAAATTATTATGATTGGAAAATCAATTGGCGTCGTGATACAAAGCAAGTGGAAATCCAAACAAAACAGTCGTAATGGCTGCTTGTAAAAGGCTTGAAAATTCGACAAAACTAGTGCTTTCCATACATTTACAACAAATAGAGTCTCCTGTACAATGAGTAGAGTTTGTGAATAACAATAACCTGCTTATTGATGTTCGATAACAAAGGAGACGAGTGGATGAAATCATTTTTTGCAAGACCAAGCAAGTTATTGATTCTTTTATTAGCTTTAACACTTATTTTCGTTGCCGGTTGTCAAGCGGTTTCCAATCTTGATTTTAATACGGCGCTCAAAAACTCGCTTAAAGTTACTTCAAGTGAAAGCAAGCAATCGCTAGAATTTAAGCTCTTGCTAGATGAGGAAGCCTATGAAGGTGCTCCTGAAGAGGAACTTGCCATGATGAAGCTGGTTTCCAATATGAAGCTTCAACTGGATCATGTTAAAGCGCAGGACAGCTCAAATATCTCCATGGATGGAAGCCTCGTTTTTGGAGAAGCGGCAAGCATTAAATTTTCATTGAAAATGTCTGACAAACTTGCTGTGATGGAGCTTGAGGGAGCAAAGCATCCTTTTGTGCTTGATTTGACGAGCGAGGGCTTGCTTGGTTTGACAGGGGTATCAGATTTGACGGGATTGCCAGCGGGAGCAGCATCTGCTGAAGCTCCGGCTGTTGATGAAGCGGCGCTAACTGCGCTTGGCCACCAGATGCTGGATACCATTGGCTCGTATGTTATACATAACCTGCCAAATCCAGAACGAATTGAAGTGAAGCCAGTAAATGAATCCATTAATGGTTCACCGACTTCATTGATGAAAGTGCATGTTGACCTCGATGGTCCTGAAATTTGGGCATGGGTGAAAAAATATGTTGATGCACTTGTTGCTGATCGTGCTGGTTTAGACAAGATGATAACAGGCGTGTTTGAGATTCTTCAGAGCAATCCAAATGTATGGGCAGCTGCAGGTACGATTAACCCATTTGAAGGCAGCGGATTAGATGCTCAGGATCCTAAGGAAGCGATCAAGGAAGCAACGGACGCTATCGCTCTTCTCTTATCGGAGCTGCAGGGCGAGCTGAAGCTGCTTGAGGAAGAGCCGGATGAAACATTAGATGAAATTTTCAGCAAGGACTTAACCATCAAAGCAGATGTTTATTTCGATAATAAGCTAGATATTCGGAAGCAAGCCTATGAGCTTTCTTATGTTCCAACAATGGATCTAGAATACGGTATTTTGCCGGTTAAAGGGCTGACAATCAAGGTTGAAAGCGAAACTTGGAATGTAAACGGCGATGTAAAGGCAGATGCGCCTGTAGCATCCAAGACGGATATTTCTGTAGATAAGCTTTTTGGCATGCAAGGTTATCAAGTATTGAAGCAATTTGATGAAAAATCATTTGCTTATGATTTATTGAAAAATAAATTGCATATCGGCAAGCAGAACATCACATGGTATCCTTCTGATTATTATAATCCTGTCATTTTGACTGCCGACAATATTACAATTATTCCTCTCCGCGATACGGTTGAGCAGTTGGGTGCTACCCTGACGTATGACGCAAAAACAAAAAGCTTAAAAGTTAATGATGGAGCTACAAATACGACCATTGTTTTAAAAAATGACAGCGATACAGCCGTCGTTAACGGTAAAAATGTAAAATGGGCGTTCCCGGTAACCGTTATTAATGGTACGACTTATGTTCCAGCGCGTAATTTGGCTGCAGCATTAAAAGCAAAGATTGGCTGGGTCGACATGGGCGAAGACATGAGAATATTTACGCTGGATCGGGAAGTCTAAGCAGCATAAGATCATGTTAAATACAACGATGTGCAGAGGTGCGAGATGAAAAAGTTAACGACAGATGAGGCTTTCCGCGAAGCAGTGGCAAGCGAAGGGCTCACGATTGCAGTATTTAAGACGACTTGGTGCAAGGATTGCCATTTTATCGATCCGTTTATGCCGGATTTAGAACGTCATTATGAGGGCAAGGTTACTTTCATCGAGCTGGATCGCGACGATCTACCTGATCTTTGCTCCGAACTGAACATACTGGGCATACCGAGCTTTATCGCTTTCCGTGAAAGCAAGGAGCTAGTTAGATTCGTTAGCAAGCTACGCAAATCACGCGAGGAAATCGAGGAATTCGTCGATCGTGCCATCCAAGTCAGCGATGCGCTGGCTCAAAAGTAATCGTTAGTCCGCGCCTTAGAGAATTCATTCTCTCAGCGCGGGCTTTCCTTTTTTTCAGTGCTTCTACTTGAAGTGTCACATTTTCAACATGGCTTTTGCCTTTTTTTATGGCTATAATTGAACTGTTATTAAAACATGAAATAAGGTGATTTTATTATGGTAACCGGGCGTTTTCGCGCGTTAGCTCTCGCTGCGTGCATCGGAATGCTTCTTGTACTGCTCGGCGGAGCATTAGTGACGAATACGGATTCTGGACGAGGCTGCGGTGATGACTGGCCTTTGTGTCATGGCAAATTTATTCCTGCTTATACAATCGAATCCATGATTGAATATTCACATCGGCTTGTGACAGGTTTTGAAGGTCTTCTTGTTCTCGCTACTGCCGTTGCAATGTTCCGTAAATTTAGGCAAAACCGAAAAAGCTACAAGGAGCCACTTTTTTATGCGGGCGGTGCATTGTTATTCACAATCATCCAAGCGTTAATGGGGGCGGCCGCCGTCATGTGGCCTCAATCGCCACCTATTATGGCCATACATTTTGGTATTTCATTAATCGCTTTTGCAGCAACACTGTTGTTAGTCATTTGGACGTTTAGAGCGAAAGACGGACCGCCAGTGGAGTTTAAAGTACCGCGCTCAATTTTCCCTCGCGTCCTGCTTACCGCTATCTTTTGTTACGTTGTTGTATATTTGGGAGCATTCATTCGGCATACGGAGTCTGGCGGCGGATGTCTAGGCTGGCCGCTTTGTAACGGTGAAGTAATTCCAGAGATTAGCGGAGCAACAGGAGCGGTATTTATCCACCGTGTGGCTGCTTTGCTGCTAGGTATAAGCCTTGCAGGATTGTATCTCCATATTCGTAAGGTCAGCCATGGCGGAGCTGGATTAACGAAGCCTGCTGCGTGGACGCTCGGACTTGTCATTACTCAAATTTTCAGCGGCGCACTTTTGACAGCTACGATTACAAACTCAGAGTGGTTTCTGTTCACCAATTTATTGCACAATCTGATTGTAACCGGATTGTTTGGATTATTAATGGACATATTAATTCGTTCATGGCGCCTCAGAGAAGGGCGCAAAGGATAGTAAAAGCATTTGAAATGATCAAAGTCAGCTGTAAGCATGTAAATGTAGAAGGGACTGTTCGATGATGCTGCGTTTCCTGTTTGATGAACCCTTAAGAAAAGCGGAAGGAACCCTTGCAGAAACGTATCGTTTCATGGATCAGTTCATCTCCATTTTGTCCAAAAAAATGGCCGAGAACGGAGCTGACGTTCAAAAGCTGCGAAAATATGAGATTTGGACTCTTGGACTTCGTTCTTCATTGGACGAGCTAGAGCAAAGCCATTATGTCGCCCTTCATTTCCAACATAAAATTACTTCCTCATCTCTCAAACAAATGACAGATGAGGAACGTATCCATTATAATCGTTATATCTACTTTGATAAAAACGCTTTTATCCGTGTATTTTCTTTGCTGGATAAGCTTGGTACGTTCCTTAATGAGCTGCTCGATATGAGAACGGAGCGGATCAAGCCGCATTTTTCCTATTTCACCGTTTTGCGCAACATGAGGGAGAAGAAAGCTCATCCAGGGCTTACTTGGAAGCTGAATGATGTGAAGGAGAAATACAAGGAATCAACAACAAGGATGCGCAAGCGCAGAAATACCGAGATTCATTTTATGAACTCGGAGATGCAAGATGATCTTATTCAAAGCAGCCGTATGTACGGTGAAGAGATCAAGCTGGAAAATGTAGCAGAGCAATCCGCTGATTTGACGCAGGGTCTATATTTAGCGATGGAGTCGCTACTGCTCACGTATCAATACGCATGCGGATTGATGCGAAACAAGCAACCATAATCCCGAGGGGGGAAAACTCGTGGGACTCAAAGGGAAAACAGCATTAGTAACAGGCAGCGCTAAGGGACTCGGCAAACGAACGGCGCTCCAGCTTGCTGAGCAAGGCTGCAATGTTGTCATTAACTACTACGAGAGCGAGCTTGAAGCACAGCAGGTAAAGGCACAGATCGAGCAGCTTGGTGTAAAGGCAATTACCGTGCAGGCTGATATTGCTACGACTGAGGGCGTTGAGCGGCTTGCTGACGAGGCTGAGCGCTCGTTTGGCGGCGTAGATATACTGGTCAACAACGCAGGCCCATTTGTCCGCAAGCGGCGTCTATTCAGCGAATATGATGAAGAGACTATTATTAGACTGCTCCACGGCAATTTGTTAGGCGTTATGCTGCTGGATCATCGCCTGCTGCCAGGCATGCGTGAGCGCAAATGGGGACGTATCGTTCACTTTGGCTTCGGACATGCAGGAGAAGCGCGGGCTTGGCCGCATCGAGCGGTATATGCCGCAGCGAAGACAGGACTTGTCTCGTTTACGAAGTCATTAGCAGTCGAAGAGGCACCGCATGGCATTACGGTTAATTTAATCGGGCCTGGAGATATTCGGGGCGTCAACAAGGAACGATCTATAGCCGAGGTTGAGGAAGACTACGATAAAGAATCGCCGATTGGACGTCCGGGTACTGGGGAGGATGTAGCGCGCGTGGTGCTGTTTCTATGTGACCGGCAATCGAATTTCTTGACGGGCAATGTAATTGATGTCACAGGCGGCTTCGATCCAATCGTCGCCAATATTAAAGGGATGTTCTGATCTTATAGGAATTAAAAAAAAGAGTCTTATCGTTAAGCTTCGGAGCTAGCTCCTATGCTGTCGATAAGACTCTTCATCATTTGTCATGCCTAGAGCAATCATGATTCGTTCTTATATTTTTAGAATACTTGAACGACTTCGATTACACCTTCAACTTCTTCGAGAAGTGCGCGTTCGATACCCGCTTTAAGCGTGATCGTCGAGCTTGGGCAGCTTCCGCATGCACCCATTAGGCGAAGCTTGATGATGCCGCCTTCAACATCGACTAGTTCAACATCGCCGCCGTCGCGCTGCAAAAACGGACGAAGCTTATCGAGTACGTCCAATACTTCATCGTACATTGTGTCTTGTACTTGTTCACTCATTGCAATCATCTCCTTTCTCCCCTATTATAGTACAAAGTGAAGCAATTGAAAATGGATAGTAACTTAGTAAAGTTAGGTGAGGCCTCATGTTTAAAACAATGATTGAGTTTTGTGCCAGTAATATGCACCACGGCACTGATCGTATAATGCAATTATTTGAGCAAAATGATGAATACGAAGTAACCGAATATGGCTGCTTAGGCAACTGCGGCGAATGTTATTTGAACCCATTTGCGTTAGTTGAGGGTGCAATCGTATCCGCAGACTCGGTAGACGAGCTGTACGACAATATTTTGAAAGCCATTGAGCAGCAAAAGGCAGATCAAGATGCGCTGGATAAGCTGCTCGATGATTTGTAATACCATGTACTAGCCAAGGTGACGTTTAGATCTCCAAAGCACTCCACTCTTAACAAGGCGCGGCACACGGCCCATAATCGCGGTTCCGCCCATCAAGCCGAAGCCGCTTTTTTTGCCAAGTGAACCGAGAACGCCTTTTAGCTTGATTTTGCCAAGACGAGGTGTCTTATCATGCCAGATAGCCTGCAGGACCTCGGCAATTTGCTTGCCTTGGGCACCTGCGGCTTGACCGCTTGGCGACAGCGGCAGTGCCGCGCAGTCACCAACGATAAATACATCGGTATGATCCGGCAATTGATGGTATTCATTAATGATAAGTCTGCCTTGATTATCCTTCGGCAATTCCATTCGCTGCACAAGCGGTACAGGCTGGATGCCTGCTGTCCATACCGTTACGTCTGTATAAATAGGCGTTGAAGAATTGCCATCATGCAAAATGCCGCCTTCGACTTTTGTAAGTCCGACATGGCCGCGCATTTCAACATGATGCTCTCCGAACCATTCCGCTACAAAGGATTGCAGCTTGCTCGGGAAAGCCGAGAGCACCTTAGGCCCGCGATCCAAAATGCGAATGTTAAGATCAGGACGACTCTCGCGCAGTTCCGCTGCAACCTCGACACCGCTTAGCCCGCCGCCTACAATGGACACTTGGCCATAGGGTTTAACGTCATTGAGCTGAGCGTAGGTTTGTCTAGCGGATGAGAAGGTCTGAATGCTCGTAGAATACTGCTCAGCGCCTTCAATCCCATGATATTTATCCGTACATCCAAGGCCGATCACAAGCCATTCATATTCCATTGATTCTTGACCTTCGATATGAACAAGCTTCAGCTCCATATCCACATCGGTGACCTCGCCGTAAGCGAGTGAAATTCTTGGATCAACCGGAAACTTTACGCGAAGCTCCAGGTCTGAAACGGTTCCTGCAGCAAGCGCGTAATATTCCGTTTTTAATCCTTGAAAAGGCATTCGGTCAATCAGTACGATGGAAACATCAATCGGCAACTGTTTTTCTAAGAGCTCGTTAGCTATGGCAAGACCGCCATAACCTCCGCCCAAAATAATAAGTTTTCTCATATGATTTCCAACTCCACGTTTCTAGATGATGGTCTATTTTGTGCGTTCGTGTTGTAGATTACTCACTCGTAAACTTTAATTTCATTGTAAAAAGTATCACGTTCTACCGGAATTCGTCCTGCGCCTTTAATGAGCCAAATGAGATCTTCGCGCGTTATGCCTTCAGGAGTTAGGGCACCTGCAGCATGGCTGATTTTTTCCTTCACAATCGTGCCATGCGCATCCGATGCTCCCATCGTTAATGCGACTTGAGTAAGCTGTACACCAATGTTAATAAAGTAAGCTTTAATATGCTGGAAGTTGTCAAGCATCAAACGGCTAATTGCAATCGTCTTAAGATCCTCGAATGCTGAATTACGTCTGCGAATGCCAGCTCTTGGATTAATCGGCTGCATGGAAAGCGGAATAAATACTTGGAAGCCGTTTGTTTCGTCTTGAAGATCACGAATATGCATCATGTGGCGGATGCGGTCTTCTTTCGTTTCAATTGAACCATATAGCATGGTTGTGTGCGTGCGCAGGCCTAGTTCATGGGCAGTCCGGTGAACCTGCAAATATTGGGTAACATCGGCTTTGTCTACACGCATTTTTTTGCGGTAATGATCTGATAATATTTCTGCGCCTCCGCCTGTTAGCGACTTCAAGCCGGCTTTCATGAGCTCCTCAAGCACCTCGCGGTAAGTCAAGCCGCTGATTCGGGAGAAAAAGTCGATCTCCGCTGCAGTATAAGCCTTAAGAGTTACGTCGGGATAACGCTCATTTAATGCTTTCAAAGAATCTACATAATATTGGAAAGGAACATTCGGATTATGACCGCCTACGATATGAAATTCCCGAACGCCAGGGTGGAAATGCTGTTCTACATATTCAATCATTTGCTCGCCGCTAAGCGTGTAGGAGCCTTCCTCGCCTTCATCCTTGCGGAAGTTGCAAAATGCACAATGGGCTTCACATACGTTCGTAAAGTAAAGACTCATGTTTTCAATAAAATAAACCTTCTTGCCATTTTTACGCAGGGCAACTTCATTTGCGAGCTGTCCAATTGTAAGCAGATCGTCTGATTGATATAAGAAAACACCATCTTCAAGCGTTAAACGCTGCCCATGACGCACTTTTTCAATAATGTGCTGCATCTTAGTATCCTCTGTCGGTATTATAACGTTCATGGCTAAGCCTCCTGATTTAAGTAGTTTGTGAAAAAAATAACTTTCTTTTCCGATTAAAGAAGCTGTAACTATTATAAACCTCATACGTAGCAGGGGCAATAAGAAAAGTATTGGCATTTACACAAATTGTAAATTTCATTTATGGGCATGCTTCTATTGAGCAACTGAACAAACTGGAGTATACTACAAATAAGTAAGTGAAAAGTAATCAGCAATTAAAACGAATGATGGATAAACGGAGGGATGTAGCATGATCACAATCAGTGATACAGCATCTGACAAAATAAAAGAAATGCTTGCTGAAGAGGGCGGCCCTGAAATGTTTTTGCGCATTGGCGTAAAAGAAGGCGGCTGCAGTGGTTTCTCTTACGGCATGGGCTTTGACGATGAAGAGCATGAAGGCGATAAGGCTTTAGATATGGAAGGCCTTAAAGTGGTTGTAGATGGAGAAAGCGTCAAATACTTAACTGGTCTTGTTATCGATTTTAAGGAATCGGCAATGGGCGGCGGCTTTACGATCGAGAACCCGAATGCAAGTGCAACTTGCGGCTGCGGTTCATCGTTCCGCACAGCGAAGGATGCAGGAAAACCAGCTGCAGCAGGCGAGTGCTAATAACGAGCGGTGAATGTTATCTTCCGAAATGCGTATGAAATTCATATGCATTCCGGAAGTTTTTTTTGTTGTCGGTTTGGCTTTGAGTCTATAAATCGATCATCTTGGGGGATAACAGCGCATGAAATTTATTCGTGATTATAGACAGTTTATTGAGGTAGGCTGCACATCATGCAATAGAAAGCATACAGTTCAAACAGACAACTATACGATTTCCTCAGAAGGCTATGCGTTCCATTCACCGATCCAATGTGCTTGCGGTCACCTGGCGAGCACGGCAATAAAGGACAAGAGAACATGGACAACCATGAAAACCGAAAAAAATGAAATGATGAAAAGAAATAAAGCGACGACGATTAAGCTAATGTTAGTGATTGGTTTTACGATCGTATTTTTTGCAGGTGAAATGTTCTATTTGCTGAATAAAAATGAAGCGGAGCAGAAGAGCGCTCAACATGATGCAGAGAAAGAGTCATCCAGCCTTATTGTTGTTCAATTGCAGGAGAACTTCTAATAATAATGGGATTGAATGCAGACATCAAAAAATTTTTCAAAACAGGTATAAGGCAGTAAAATGATGTGCATATTATATTTGACGGTGTGAAGAGAGGTGTGGTTCCGTTGGACCTTTTGGTGCTAGGGCTGCAGGAGGAACTTATTTAATCACTAAGCTTTTATGAAAGCGAGGGGTTGTGTCGCAGAGCATCTCTGAACACACACGCTAAGCGCAATCCATTAAAACGGAATGTGTACAAGCGGTGCCCAAGTAATCTTAACAATGTGAAGTGTTAGATGTGAAGACTCGTACGATCAAACACCGTCGAAGAAGGAGCCTGTAAAAGGGCTCCTTTTTTCTATGCCGAAATCACTGTGCACTTAAGGTAATGATGGTTTGGATGGCATTAATTCAGGGAATTCCCTGACATACAAAGCATTTGCTTAGCTTTATAATAAGGTTAGAGATTGCTTGTATTTCCTGAAGGAGGAATGAGGATGAAGACGATAGAAGCGGAAATCGCTGCATACATCGAGCGATTGAAGAGGGAGACAGGCAGCGATTTCGCTATACTCGGCTTGATCGATACGGGCAAACGTAAACTGCGCTGGTCCAAGGCATCAGGCAGTATAAGTGAGCGCACACCGCTTGTTGAGCAGAAGTCGTCTGCGGGTTTGTCCGGTACTGCGATACGCTCCGGCAGAACCGCAAGCACAAGCTCGGCTATGACCGATACGGTGCGGTTCAAGTTAGGAGAGCCGATTCTGCTGACGGAGCAGCTGCGCATTGCTGCAAGCGTACCCATTCAAACGCCTAAAGGCATCTGCGGCGTTCTGCTTATCGGTAGACGCTCGGAGAAGACCTATGTCGCCGAAGAGCTCGAGAAGGCTTCACATATTACAGTAGAGCTCTCATCAATGCTCGTTTGATGATGGCTTTTTTTGACTGTAAATACAATTCACTGCCTAATGTAAGCTATACTAGTATAGATAAAAGAAATGATAGACTCATATCGACTGAGGTATCATTCCAGTGAGGGGAGAATAAGATGATTAAGCTGCTTATTTGTGATGATCATGCCATGGTCAGATCGGGTCTAGCGATGCTGCTTCACGGCAAGCATGATATCGAAGTAGTAGGGGAAGCTTCGGAAGGGGACGAAGCCATTCAGATGGCACAGCAATTAGTGCCGGATGTCGTATTGATGGATCTAAGTATGCCGCATGGCAAAGACGGGATGACAGCAACGACGGAGCTGAAGAAGCTGCTGCCTGAGACGGCGGTTCTTATTTTGACGATGCATGACGATGACGAATATTTGTTCCGTGCGATTCATATCGGAGCTTCAGGCTATATTTTGAAAAATGCGCCTCATGATGAGCTCATATCAGCTATCCAGTCGGTAGCGCAAGGAAATGCGTATCTTTATCCTACGGCTACCAAGCGGTTGATGAGTGAATATCTCATCAAGCTGAAGCAAGGCGGGGAGGACAACAGCCCTTACAACACGCTATCTGAGCGTGAAAAGGAGATTTTGGGCTGGATCGCCAAAGGGTATTCAAATAAGGAAATAGCGGAAAGTTTAATTATCAGCGTAAAGACAGTCGAGACTCACAAAAGCCATGTCATGGATAAGCTCGGGCTTAGAACAAGGCCGGAGCTCATTAAGTTTGCGCTAGAGAAGGGGCTGCTGCATTTTGATTAAGCATGGCGGTAACAACTTTCGGCGAATGATTGGGTCAGACGTCGATTATCTTCTATCCGTTCTGGAGGATGAGATTGACGATAAGTCGATGCTTACGCAAGTTAATCAATCACTTAAGCAGCTTGCAGATGTGAAGTTTGCGCTGGATGAATCGTCAATCGTTGCGGTAACGGATCATAAAGGGCGCATTGAATATGTAAACGATAAATTTTGTGAAATTTCTAAGTACAGCCGTGAAGAGTTGATAGGCAAGGATCATCGGATTATCAACTCCGGATTTCATGGGCGCGATTTCTTCCGCACGCTGTGGGAGGTTATTTCAAGAGGCGAAGTATGGCGTGGCGAAATAAAAAATCGTGCCAAGGATGGCAGCTACTACTGGGTTAACACGACGATTGTTCCCTTCGTTGATGAAGCGGGCAACCCTTATCAATATTTAGCCATTCGCAGTGAAGTGACGCAGCGGAAGCGGGCTGAGCAAGAGCTGAAGGAAATGATGGTTAAGGTAATTGAAATTCAAGAGGAAGAGCGAAAACGAATATCGAGAGAGCTGCATGACGGGATTGGCCAAAGTCTCTTTTCGCTGCTTATTCAGCTTGACCGCATCATCGGCGATCATGATGACATTTCTGAGCTGGGCGCGCTTCGCAGCGATGTATCTGGCGTGATGGAGGATATTCGTGGTTTGGCTTGGGAGCTGAGGCCATCGGTTCTCGATGATTTAGGTGTCGTTCCGGCAATTAGAACTTATGTGGACAATTATTCACAGCATTTTGGCATTCGATTGACGCTCACATGCAATTTAAAGAGCAGGCTGGGCATTATGAAAGAAACAGCTATTTATCGTGTCATTCAAGAAGCATTAACGAATATCGCGAAGTATGCCGATGTAGGCGAAGCTGAAGTGGTGGTTGAGGAGCTGGAGGAAGAAGTCGTCGTCAGCGTAACAGATCAAGGGCTCGGTTTCAGTCCTGATCGCATCGGCCACGGTGTAGGCTTGTTCAGCATGGAGGAGAGAGCTCGCAGCATCGGCGGTTATTTAGATATTGTTTCGGAGCCTGGCAAAGGAGCAAAGGTGAAGCTTATTGTTCCTAAAGATAAGAATTTGGAAGGAAAAGGCGTAAACTTATAGGAGGAATTTCATGTATCGAATTTTCATCATAGAGGACGACGATAAAATTGCTTCAATCCTCAAAAAAAATATGGATAAATACGGATTTGAGGCAGCCGTTGTTACGCAGTTTCGAGAAATTATGCCGGAGCTGGAGGCTTTTGATCCGCATGTCATTTTGCTCGATATTAATTTGCCTTACTATGATGGTTATTATTGGTGCAGACAAATTCGAACACGTTCAAGCCTCCCTATTATTTTTATTTCTGCGCGTGCTGGCGAGATGGATCAAGTTATGGCTATAGAGAACGGCGGCGATGATTATATTACAAAGCCTATCCATTTGGATTTATTAATGGCGAAGGTGAAGAGTGTGCTAAGGCGAGCTTACGGGGAATATGCGGCATCCGGGTCTGCAGCAACAGAAACGGGCGTTGCCTCGCAAGCAGGGGAGCTGTCAGCTGGCGACCTCCGTCTTTACTTGAACCGTAATGAGCTTGAGTGGAGAGACTGCCGCATTGAGCTGACAAAAAACGAGCAGCTGCTGGCTGAATGCTTGATGAAGCGGCATGGCATGGTTGTTTCGCGCGAGCAGCTGCTTGAAGCGCTTTGGGACGATGTGCAATTCGTCGATGATAATACGCTTACGGTCAATGTGACCAGACTTCGGAAAAAGCTGGAGGAGCTTGGGCTTCCTAAAGCGATTGAAACGGTGCGGGGACAGGGCTATAAGCTCGTAATAGAAAATGCAGTAGGAGAAACGTCACGATGAGAGGCTTATCGCTGGCGTTATTTTTACGTGATCGTCTGTTATTTATATTTATGGTTTGTTTAATTATTTTACTCGCCGTCAGCTTGCTTCTCCTTGAGCGTGAGCGCTACCCAGGGTTAGTCGAGCTGGGTACGATTTATTATTTTATTGTTATTGCTTTATTTTTGCTAGGGACGTGGCTGGTCGTCGATTATTTGCGGCAGCGCACGTACTTTAAGCAAATGTTAGAGGCGATTGCACGGTCAGAAGAACTGCAAGCTTCAACAATCGTACAAGCTACTGTGACACAAGAGCAGAAGCTTGTCGCTAAAATGCTGGAGGAGCAGAGCAGGGCTTATTTGAACGAGCTTGGCAAATATCGAAGGCAGCAGGAAATACATAATCATTTTGTGCTGCAATGGGTGCATCATATGAAGACGCCCGTATCTGTCATCGATTTGCTCGCTCAGGAGGTTTTGCAGCAGAACTCGTCCTCGCAGCAGGAACAGCAGCAGCTGGCGCTAAGTATGCAGGAGGAATCCGATCGGATGACGCGGGGGCTTGAGATGATGCTGTATACAGCTCGACTGGATAAGTTTGAAATCGACCTGCATGTCAAGCAGGTAGCGCTTCATGAACTTGTGCGCTCGGTCATCAACGCCCATAAGAAGCTTTGCATCCGTTACTCCATTTTTCCTCGTGTCGAGGGGGAAGCATTCGTGGAAACGGATGAGAAATGGATGAACTTCGTGCTCAATCAGTTCATTAGCAACGCAATCAAATATAGTAAAAGCAAAGAAGGCGGCAAAAAACTGCTCTTTCAATTGGAAGCGTTCAGTGGCGGAGGAGGCAGGCTGCAGGTGATCGATGAAGGCATTGGTATTGCGCCGCATGATCTTCCACGCATCTTTGATCCTTTCTTCACAGGTGAGAATGGACGAACGGCGGGCGAGTCAACTGGAATGGGGCTTTATTTGGCTAAGCAGGTATGTAATCGGTTAGGTCATGAGATGACTGTTTCCTCGGTTCTCGGAGAAAGTACGACGGTCAGTGTCTCATTCAAACCGCGCGGCATTCATATTATGGGCAGCGGAGGTAACGGAAGCTCAGGTTAGGTGACAAATTTGTAAGGTTGGCAGGGTGTGAATGAAAGGGAAATCGATGGGTTTAACCTCTTCCCCTCGTCTATACTAACGGTAATGAAGCACATTACAGATAGATCTGGGGAGGAACAAAGCAATGAGCGTACTAAAAGCAGAAGGGCTTGGCAAAATATACAGCAGTAAAGGCAACGTCGCTTACAAAGCGCTTGAGGATATAGAGCTGCAAGTGGAAGCGGGAGAATTCGTAGGGGTAATGGGGCCGTCGGGCAGCGGAAAAACAACTCTGCTGAATTTATTGTCCACGATCGATCGACCAACCTCTGGTTTAATTGAAATCAACGGCGTAAACCCAAGTAAGCTAACGGATAAGAAGCTGGCCTTATTTCGCCGCCGCGAGCTCGGTTTCGTCTTTCAGGATTTTAACTTGCTAGACACATTATCGATCAAAGAAAACATCATTTTGCCGCTCGTAATGGAGGGCATGGCACCGAAGCTAATTGAACAAAAACTGGATTCGCTCGCTGAATTGCTGCAAATCAAACAAATCTTGAATAAGCGGACGTATGAGGTGTCTGGCGGCCAGAAGCAGCGCGCAGCAATCGCCCGTGCTATTATTCATCAGCCTTCGCTCGTGCTTGCAGATGAGTTGACGGGCAATCTCGATTCCAAATCAGCTAAGGATGTTATGGATTCCCTGAAGGACATGAATGAGCGTTTTAAGGCGACCGTATTGATGGTAACGCATGATCCATTCTCTGCGAGCTACTGCCAGCGCATCGTATTCATCAAGGACGGCAAGTTTTTCTCGGAAATTCGCCGCGGCTCGAACAGGCAAGCGTTTTTCCAACAAATACTAGATGCGCTCAGCGTGCTGGGAGGTAATTTCGATGACGTTCCGTTCGCTCGCGCTTAGTAACATTCGGGGCAACTGGCGATCGTACAGCGCATTTTTCCTGAGCAGTGTCTTTTCCGTTATGATCTTTTATATTTATGCAGCGTTTCTATACCATCCAGAAGTAACGAGCGGCCACATTATGGCGGCATCAAAAATTCGTACAGGCATGGTGTTTTGTGAATATATTATCGTCATATTCTCGTTTTTGTTTGTGCTCTATTCTAATTCAGCATTTCTCAAAACGAGGCAGCAGGAATTTGGTTTGTTCTCTTTATTCGGGATGACAAAAGTTCAGCTTCGAAAGCTTGTTATTTACGAGAATGCAGCCATCGCTGCGCTGGCCATTGCTGTAGGCATCGGTCTTGGCATGCTGTTCAGCAAGCTATTTTTTATGGCTCTAACGGTGCTTCTTAATTTGCAGGAAGCGATATCTTTTGCGGCTCCAATCAAAGCCATTGGCTTAACGGCAGGCGGATTTTTTGTTCTGTTCATGCTGATCTCCATTTGGACAGCACTTCGCATTGGACGAACCGAAATTATTGATTTGCTGAAAGCGGCTCGCAAGCCAAAAGGACAGCTCGTATTCTCGCCTTGGCTGGTTGCTATTTCTGTCGTTTGCTTATCGGCTGCATATAGCATGGCTTTGGTTATGAACGACGGGAATTTCATGCTTTTAGCCTTGCCAATACTAATTACTGTCGTTATCGGGACGTACTTTCTCTTTACTCAGCTGAGCATTTTGCTGCTCCGCTATATTCAAAAAAGATCATCGATCTATTATAAACGGACCAATATGATCGTGTTCGCACAGCTTGGCTATAAGATTAAGGATAATGCGCGTATTTTATTTATTGTATCTATTCTTAGCGCGATCGTTATGACTGCCCTTGGGACGGTATATGTGATGAACATCGGTGCCAAAAAAAATATGATAGAATACTCTCCTTTCTCATTAGCTTATAGTGAAAAAGGCTTGAATACACATGAGGTTATTGACCCAGGTAAGCTTAGACAAGTAGTCAAAGAGGACGGCTACAAAATTGTGCGTGAAGCAAAGGCAGCTGGCGTACTGTTGAATCGCTTTTCGGTTAAATGGGGAGATGAAGAGGCCCGTGATTATGATTATGATGCTTTGGTAATTTCAGCTACAGACTATAACAAGCTTGCAGCATTGACGGGTCAGCCGAGCATTCAGCCTGAGAATGGCAAGCTAACGCTTATAAAGTCCTTTTTATCAAAAGAAAGAGAACAAGCAGGTATTGTAAAAGGCAGCATTAATGGCAAGGAAGCGGCATTCGACATTAGCGGCTCGGTAGAAGCTCATGTTATGAATTATCTCGAAAGCAACTATTTTACTTTCGTTATGGACGATTTTTCTTACATGAAGCTGCTATCGAGTGTGCCAGAAGATGAGCTTTATGTGATGTATGGCTATGAATTAAGCAATTGGGAGAAAACAGCAGCTACGGTTGAGAGGCTTAGTAAGCTTGTGCCAGAACAATTTCAATCCCAAACCGATTTTAGCCGTGTAAAAACGCTGCAAGAAATGAATCAAACGGTTTCTTTGACTTTATTCATCGGTATGTTCATTAGTTTGCTATTCTTCATTGCATCGGGAAGCATGATTTATTTCAAGCTATTCACCGAGCTGCAAGAAGACCAAGCCCAGTTTAAAGCTTTAGTCCGCATCGGCATGACGAAGGGCGAGATTCGCAAAATTGTTGTAACGCAGGTCGGCATCGTCTTCTTTGTTCCCGTCATTGTTGGCATTTGTCACGCCTTGTTCGCGATGAAAGCACTCGACAACATTATGGAATCATCTAACTGGATTTACTCTTTCGTCGTTATAGGCATTTATATCGTGATGCAGACGTTGTACTTCATAACCGCATGCAGCAGCTACATGAAGAGCATGCTTCGCGGGGCAAACGCATAATAAAATTAAAAAAACGGCTTTTTCCTCAGAAAATGAGGAGAAGTCGTTTTTTTTATGTTCATATGAACATTTAGAAGCAAGTGAAAGAGCTGATTCTCCGTAAATCTATACCGGTGTAACCCCATGATCTTCCGAACCAACGGAAACCGGAGACAGATGTACGTCCAACAAATACAGGGAAAAACCAGAAACCATGACCATTCTCCATCCATACGTAAGTGTTGCGGAACAAACAGCCGGAAATAGCTCCTGGATCAATTGCAAATGACGAAACAGCTGGCTGCGGCGGCGTGAATTGTGGAGGCGGAGCGGTCGGACCCGACATACCTGGTTGACCTTGTTGTCCTGGTCCCATCGGTCCTTGTGGACCTTGCGGACCTTGCGGTCCAAATGGTCCGAAAGGCCCCATCGGTCCCATTGGCCCCTGAGGGCCTATTGGAGGCATAAATGCCATGCAAAATCACTCCTTATCAATTGGGCTAATGCATGTTATGCAGAAATACCTAGCAACGATTGGGCGAACGATCATTGTCAGCGATTCAATCTGAAAAAAGTTAAAAATGTGATTGGAGCGGACTACCGATTATAGCGACGTTTAATCTAGAGGAATCAAACCTGTTTCCATTCCATGTCAGCAGATTCTCTACATAACCGAGCGTATCAGCGTTTGTAGGTCCAATGATGCGCTGAAGAGCCTGCAGATCAAAGGATGCACGGTTTTCGGCTGTAATAATTGGGTTTAATGCTGCGATAGCCAGCACTTCACCTTGCAGAGGTTGCTTCAGCGTTCCGTTTTCGTTGTAATAAGTGGCTAAATAAGCGGCCCCTTTGCTGCTTATATCAATTATAAACAGCAAATCAAGCTGAGCACTTGATACCGATACTTTGTACATATCTTCATACTGGACTCGAAATTTGTATTGTTGATTGTAGCTGTCTGAATCAAACAGCTTGTGAAGCGCATGGTGAGCGAAGGAGTAAATGTAGAAAATGCCGTAACCGCCGCTTCCTCCGGAATCGATACTGATCAAAATGTCAGGTATTTGATTTTTATCAAAGTCGCCCAGCAGCAGGACAGCGTTATAACCGGCATTATTTTGTAAAGGAACGACTGTTCGCTGCTGTGAATACCCATCTTGAATGACTAGCGTAATATGATCTGCGAATATACCGGATGGTCCATCCGGTTTATGACCAATTAAATAAATCTGATCAGGTATACCGTCACCAGTTACATCTCCTTGTTTCATGTCGAGCAAATATTCGTCTGTTGCTAACCGATCTGGCTGGTACCTATGTGTATGGAAAGACGAGTGCATAACTATTCCTCCAAGCCTAAAATACATGGTTTCTGTCTATACCTATGCCAATCCCTTGCGATTGGACTGTGCGAATGCCTAGAAGCGGGCAAACAAACCAAAGCAAGCTTTCATTTGAAAAGAGAGCATTTAGGCATTACATATTGCAAGATGATTAGGCAACACTAATGCGGACTGATGTCTATATACTTACGGAGGTGCAGCCTTTTTATGAAGCACTTAATCGTCTATTGTCATCCTAATCCAGACAGCTTTAATAACGCCATTGTGGATGCTTTTATTGAATCATTAAAGGAGCAAGGCCATGAGGTCGTCGTCCGAGATTTGTACGCGATGCGATTTGACCCTGTGCTCAAAGCCAGCGATTTTGAGGCGCTGCACGAAGGCAACACACCTTTGGATATTAAAACGGAGCAAGAGCATGTGAAATGGGCGGATGCTTTTACGATGGTATATCCTATTTGGTGGACGGGGCTGCCCGCACTTATTAAAGGATACATTGATCGAGTATTCTCGTATGGTTTCGCTTATGCGTATGGTGAGGATGGAACGATCAGCAAGCTGCTTGCGGGCAAGAAGGGGCTTATTATTAATACACATGGAACGCCTTCGGAGATTTACAGCCGGACTGGCATGTACGATGGGCTGAAAAAAACTTCGGATACGGGTATTTATGAATTTTGCGGCATCAAGTCAGTTGGCCATATATTTTTTGGCAGCGTGCCGCAAATTGATGATGCAGCCCGAAAGAAGATGCTCGAAGAAGTGCGGGGCAAGGCAGTCAGCTTGTTCGAATAGAAAGCCAAGAAAAGCTGGTCGCAACGATGCGATCAGCTTTTCCTTTTTTTAAAGCATGCTTGTCCTGTCCGAGGTTGAGGAGTATCATATAGTCCAAAAGCCTAAATGTATAGAATTGGAGATTTGGAATGAGAATCGGCATTCGCACCAAGATATTCACAAGCTTCTCTGTAGTAATCATTGTTTCGCTGACGATAGTTAGCGTGTTGTGGTACAACAAATATTATGATAGCCAGCGCGATTCGGCTGAGAGCTTTATGTCCCGTACCATTTTGGATGCAAATAAAAGCTTCGAGCTTACTCTCAAGGACATCGATTATATTAGTACGATTATTTCTCTTAACCGGCCCAACGTGATTGATGTGCTTTTGCCTGATCCCTCTGAAAGTTTAATTAATCGACTCGAGAAGGATCGTAAGCTTGATAACTTCATTTCTAGTTTATATGGCTACAAATATTACATATCGAGCATACAAGTAGCGAGTTTGGGAGGCCGCAGCTACTCGCAGGGGGCCACGGTTCCAACCAATGAATTTATGGAGTCGAGCTGGTTCGAGCAGCTGCTCGAGCAAAGAGGGAATAAAATATTTATTACGACTCATTCCAATAAAAAACTTAATTATGTGTCTTCCTATGTGAACCAAAACGTCGTTTCTATTGCGAGGGCAATCATGGACGGCTCGGAGGCGGCAGGTTACGTCATGGTTGATTTTAGTTATGAGGTTGTTGAGCGTATTTTCAATACCCCTCTGCCTAATAAAAGTCAGCTGTTTCTGATTGATGAAAAAGGGAATTTTGTCTACTCGCCGCGCAACAAGGATATTAATCAGCCGATTTCAGATACAGCTTATGCAGATGTGCTCCCTGAGCTGAAGGGCAGCTCGGGCAAGCTAAGCATGAACATAAACGGAGAGAAGCATCTTGTTATTTATCATACTTCCGATTTTACAAATTGGACGACAGTGGGGCTAATTCCGCAGGGTGAGCTGCTCGCAGAGAGCAGAAAAGCAGCCAATACGATTATGATTATTCCTATGGTGACCCTCATTGTTGCCCTTTTTGTTGCTACGATTTTGTCCAATCAAATTACGATTAATATCGGCCGTTTAAGGCAGGCCATGAAGAAGGTCAGCGAGGGCAATTTATCTGATCCTATTGCAATATCATCAGGCGATGAAGTGGAGGAGCTGAGCCATGGCTTTAACGCGATGGTTACCAACTTGCGGCTGCTGCTTGATGATGTGAAGCAAACGGAGGAGCAGAAACGGATTCTTGAGTTTAAAGCGCTTCAGGCGCAGATCAATCCTCATTTTTTATTCAATACACTAAATCAAATCAAATGGCTGGCAGATGTACAGAAAGCCGACAATATTAAGCAGCTAGTTACCTCTCTCGTTACACTCCTACATAGCAGCATGGGCAAAGGCGGAGAGTATGTTACCGTTCAAGAGGAACAGCAATATTTGGAGCATTATTTGAATATTCAGCAGTTTCGTTATTACGATAAGTTTGTCGCTGTATTCGACATCGAGGAAGAGATTTTGCAGGTGCGTATGTTGAAGTTTTTGCTGCAGCCTATTGTTGAGAATGCCCTCATTCATGGCTTAGAGCCGCTTAAGGGAAGAGGACAGCTCACGGTTAAAGGATATGAGGATGATGGACATATCGTAATACAGGTGTCAGACAATGGAGTAGGCATCGAGCAAGAGCGATTGGAAACTATTTTTAATAAAGTCACTGAAAAAAATCGGTCTAGATTTAGCGGTATTGGGCTTGTAAATGTACAGCAGAGAATGAAGCTCCATTATGGAATAGGCTATGGCCTGCAAATCGAGAGCGTGCCCGGTTTATTCACGACGGTAACTGTGCGTATTCCGATTGAAGTGAAGGGAGACAACAAGCATGATTAATGTTTTGCTGGTCGATGACGATCTGCCTATGTTGAGCAAGCTGAAAAACATCATGAACTGGGAAGCGGGCAGCTTTAATTTATGCGGAGAAGCCAGCGGCGGCTATGCAGCGATCAAGCTTCTGGATGAACGCAAGCCTGAAATCGTCATTACGGACATGAGTATGCCGGGAATGGATGGTTTAGAGCTGATCAGTTATATGGAGGAGCATTATCCGCATATTCAAGTGATAGCGATCAGCAGCTACAGCGATGTTCATTATGTGAAGAACAGTATGAAAAAGGGCGCTGTCGACTATATTTTGAAGCATGAGCTGGATGCAGAAACATTGGCTGCTGCCCTTGCAAGCGCACGGGAGCGGTTTGCGATAGAGCAGGAGGAGCAGGCGAAGACGCTGGATTTGCAGCGGCAAATTCAGCAGAATCAAACAACGCTGATCAGGGGGTTCATTCGAAGTCTTGTTCAGTACACATACAATAGCGAAGAAGAGCTTCTCTTGCAGATGGACAAGCTTGATTTAGCTCTGAACCTGCGGATGCTCACCGTCGTCGTTGCAGAGTGGGATAGCCGCGGCATGCTTCATGATAAATTTAACGCCAAAGAGCTTGACTATATTATGGGCACTTTTATGGATATTACCGACAATATCCTTGCAGATACAGGAAACGCTTATATGACGCCGATCGAAAATGGGAAGTTTGCTATTTTATTTTCATTTGATACGAACAGCAAATTTATTTGGCACACGATTATTTCGGAAGCGCTCTCCCGAATCAGATTGAGCGCCAAACGGCAGCTTAACCTGATGTTAAGCTTCAGCGTAAGTGAAATGTGCAGCAAGGTGAATGTGCTGCATGAATACTTCAATGAGACGGACAAAGCGCTGCAGGAGAGGTTTTATGAGGGCGGCGATGTCGTCATTTGGCCGGGGATACAGCGAAAGGCAGGGGCTGACTCTGGAGCAAGCTTCTCCGTAGATGTGAAGCTGGAGCGAACATTGCTGTCGCTTCTCGCAGCATCCAATGAAAAGGATCTGGTCATCAAAATCGAAGAGCTGTTTACTAGAATGAATGAAGCGCGTGCACCGCATAAAACGGCTCAAATGGTTGCGGTAGAACTCATTCATCTTGTTAATCGCAAGGCGAAGGAAGCTGGCATTGCAGATCAGGATTTGTTCGAAGGCGACCAGAATCCTTACCTGGCGATTGGTAAATTTGATACGCTCTCCGATCTGAAGGAATGGATTGTTGGGGTGTATAAGAAGCTGTCGAGGCGCTTCGTCCGTATGTGCATGACAATCTTTATTCTGAAAATACCCGCCGCACTATGGAGTGGGTTCGGAAAAAATTCTCAGAGCCAATCACTTTGCAGGAGGCCGCAGATGTCATTGGAGTCAATTCCTCTTATTTGAGCCGGATGTTCAAGGAGGAATGCGGTCAAGGCTTCTCTGATTATGTCAACCATGTGCGAGTGGAACAAGCTAAGCTGCTGATCAGGTCAGGCGATGTTGATTTAAAGGATGTTGTAAAGCAGGTTGGCTTTAACAATTACAATTATTTCTTTACGGTATTCAAAAAAACTACTGGAAACACGCCAATCGAATATGAAAAACAACAAAAATAAGATTATTTGAGTGAAAAGTAAAAAAGATAGAGTAAATGTAAAAATAATGGAGTCCACGTGTGGGCTCTTCTTTTCTATGATGAAGAGGCAAGATGACAAACATACATCTAAGGGGAGATGGAACAATGAAAAAATTATCTTTTAGATTTGCGCTTGTATTGGCATTATCCATTTGTTTAACATTGACGGCTGCTGCTTGCGGCAGCAAAAACACAGACACAAACAACGGCAAGAATAGTGGATCAACTTCTACGGAACAGCAAACGGTTACTTTCTGGTCTTGGGTTCCTACGGATGTACAAGCGGAGAAAGCGATTGCGGCATTTGAAGCAGCTAACCCGAACATTAAAGTAGATTACTGGCGCGGCGAGCAAACAGACTTTCAGAAGAAGCTTCAAGTAGCGATGGCTGCCAACGAAGGTCCGGATCTTCTTGGTATGCAAGTTGGAGGCATGCTGAACCAATATGCCAACACGCTAGAGCCTATCGAAGCGCTTGCGGATACGAACTGGGGTACTGGCTGGCAGGACAAGTTCGTTAAAGCTTCTATCGATCAAGTAAGAGCAAAAGACGGCACAATGGTTGCACTGCCGCTTAACTTGACTGGCCAAGAATTTGTTCTTTATAACAAAACGATTTTTGATAAATTGGGCATTACAAAAGTGCCGGCAACGTATGAAGAGTGGTTGTCTGTAAATGCGACTATTCGTGAGAAAGGCAACGGCATCGTGCCTGTAGCTTTCGGAGCGAAGGACATTTGGCATGACGTTGATATGTTCGTAGCGCTTAGCAATCAATACGCGCCAGGCAAAATCTATGAAGCAGAGCAAGGCAAAGTAGCTTGGACCGATCAAGCTTTCGTCGACACAATGACAGCATGGAGCAAGCTATTCACTGATAAAGTAATGCAAGACGGAGCTTTGGGCTTGTCTACTTACCCAGATGCTCGTGACCAATACTTCTATTCTGGTAAAGCAGCGATGTTCTTGACTGGTTCTTGGCATGCAGGCTTCAGCCTTCCAGGCGGAGAGAAAGACGGAACAGCGATTGAAAACGATGAAACGGGCATTTTCTTGCTTCCGCAAATCGGACCAAACGAATCCAAAGCGGTTGCCAGCGTAGATACAGCACTTTCAATCAACAAGAACTCCAAAAACAAGGAAGCGGCTTGGAAGCTGCTTGAGTTTATGACACAAGGCGAAGGCCAACAAATTATGGCTGATTTCATTCAAGGATCACCAGCTAAGATTGGCGTTGAAATTCAATCGCTTGATCAATTTAAATTCGAATCCGAGCGTGAAGCGATCAAAACGGTGAAAGATGCAATCGAAAATGCAGTAGGCAAACGTCTGCTTGATTACCCTGAGCTTACGAATGCGATTGGTGTAGCGATGCAGGATGTTGCAGCAGGTAAAAGCATTGAAACCTCGCTTAAAGATATCCAGAAGGTTTCTGACGGCATCGACCGCAAGTAGATTCGAACTTTAGCAAGCAATAAGATTTAGAGCAGATAAAGAGCATGGATATGCGTGTTGGTATTCATGCTCTTTCTTATACTCAAAATCGGATATTAGATAGGTAAATGAAGGGGTGATACACCATGAACGGCAATCGTTCTGTTCTTTCCGGATGGAGAGCTTATTTATATATTTTACCAATTCTTATCGTATCGGGTTTATTTTTGTACTATTGCATAGGATTTACGGTTTATACGAGCTTTCATTCATGGAACGGCATTGACTCGGAGATGAAATATATCGGCTTTGATAACTATATCAAGCTGTTTGACGATAAGTCCTACCATATCGCACTGCGGAATAATCTCGTGTTCTTTATTTTTACAGTGGGCATTCAAGCGGCGCTTGGGTTAATGCTGGCGATACTGCTTCGCGCGAAGCTGCGGGGCCATTCCATCTTCAGATCGGTCTATTTCATACCGACCATTATGGCACCGATCATTATTGCAGCTATATTCCGTATCATTATGGATACAAACTTCGGCAGTCTAAATGAAGGATTGCGCGCTTTGGGGCTAGATTTTCTAGCTGTATCCTGGCTTGGCGATCCCAAATATGCGCTCATGTCGATCATTATCGTCAATATTTTTGAATGGATGGGCTTTAGTATGACGCTTTATTATTCAGCGCTTCTAGCCATTCCAGATGAAATCTATGAATCAGCAAAAATTGACGGCTCCGGCTTCTGGAGGACGCTGTTCAAAATTACGGTTCCGCTCGTTGGCGGCACAACGTCTACACTCGTCATTCTTGGTATTGTCGGCTCGCTCAAAACGTTCGACATCGTATCGCTGCTTACTGGCGGCGGACCGGGGCGCTCGACAGAGTTTCTGACTACCTATGTGTATAAGAAGGCGATTGAGGAGTTTAATGGCGGGATGTCCGCTGCTGCAGGAGTGACCATTCTCATCATCGCTCTCATACTTGCCGTGCTGCAAATTCAGTATACGAACCGTCAACAACGTGATTTATAACCGTAAGGGGTGAGCTCAAATGTTTATTAATTTACGCAAATTAGATAAATGGATCATTCAAGCCGTGTTAGCCATAGTTGCGGTCGTTTGGTTGTATCCGCTTGTACAATCCGTCATTAAATCGCTCGGCATCAATGGGTTTGGCAATTATCTTGCCGTTATCAATCACCCAAAGGTCAATTATTTCCTAGTCGTTTTCAATAGCTTTTTTATCGCGGTATGCACAACTCTCGCAGTAGGTTTGCTAGCTACACTGGCTGCTTATGCATTCTCAAAAATGCAATTCAAAATGAAAAACGTCCTGTTTTATTCGCTGGTTGCCTGCTTGGCTATTCCTGCGACAGCGGTCATGTCACCGCTCTTTTTTACAGCAAAAACACTTGGCATTATGAATAGCTATTCTGGCGTCATTTTGCCATTGGTCGCATTCAACGCACCGTTCATGCTTCTTATTCTCAAAAACTATTTCGATTCCATTCCGAATGCGATTCTGGAAGCGGGCATGATTGATGGCTGCACATCCTTCCGAATGTACAGAACGATCATGATCCCGCTTGGCATTCCAGCTATTATTAATATTGCAGTGCTTACGTTTATCTACTCATGGAATGACTATATCATTCCGCTGCTCCTCATTCGTGATGAAGAGATGTATACCGTTACGCTGGCTACGCAATTTTTTACGGGTACAACAAATCAGACGCCAGAAATGGTCGCACAGCTTTATGCAGCGCTTATTTTGATGACTATTCCTTCAATTATTGTTTATATGTTCGGTCAGAATGCAATGAAATCAGGCTTAACGGCAGGTGCTGTAAAAAGCTAATTAATGAGCTATTAGATAAGCTGGAGGAGGACTATTATTATGGCTAAAAACATCGGACTGCCGCATCATGGCGGCGCATCGTATTTGAATCCGCTGAAGATCGAAGCGGGCGCAGGGCAGCAGGAGCCGCTGACGCTCGTGCATCCCGATCCTTACCTTTTGAAATTTAACGGTCGTTATTATACCTATGCAACCGCGAAAGCTGGCGTAGTTGTGCTGCGCTCCAGTGATCTTGTAAGCTGGGAGCACTTAGGCTATGGATTTCAGCTGGAAGGGCATAAGGAATATTGGGCGCCAGCAACTGTATATGAGAATGGCCGCTTTTACTTATACGTATCATCTATGCCGATTTCGGAGGATGATGTGCATGAAGAGCGATTGATGGTTGCTGTTTCAGATACGCCGGAAGGCCCATTCGAATACGTGCGAACGTTTTATGACACGTTTTCATTGGATGCGCATGTCGTGAAGGACGAGCAAGGCGATTATTATATGTTTTACTCCAATAATGAATATTCAGGCGTAGATCGTGATCGTGCGGGCACAGTCATCTTGGTCGATAAAATGCTGGATATGGTTACGCCAGCCGGTGATCCGCAAATTGTCGTATTGCCTACCATTGATGAGGAAATCTATGAGGAAAATCGGTTTGGCGACAACCGTGACTGGCATACGATTGAGGGTGCTTTTTATTTGAAGCGCGGCACTAGGCACTATATGATGTACAGCGGAAATGCATATGTACGCCCGAATTATTTTTTAGGTTATTCGGTGGCAGACGGCAGCAAAGGCCAGCCGCTTCATGGCCTGGAATGGAACAAATTTCCTTCCGATGATCAATATGAGCCGCTTCTTCGCAAAAATGATGGTGTCGAGGGCGTAGGCCACAATTCCGTGGTGAGAGCTCCAAACAACGTAGATTCATGGGTGTTTTACCACGGCCGGAATGCTGACGATGTTCTTGACATGGACCGTGAGCAGCGGACGATGCGAGCAGATCCTCTGCTTTGGAGCGGTGATCGGCTCTATATTGCCGGCCCGACTTATACGCCGCAGACAGCGCCGGCGCAGCCAACATTCCGTGATTTATTTGACGGTAGTGAAGAAGGACTAGGCGAGTTGTGGCAAGCAGCTGCGGGAAGCTGGACAAGAGCAAATGGCGAAGCGCTTCAGATGAACCGTGCTGTTATCGCCGGGGCGGTCACGAAGTCTGCATACAGCCACTATGTTCTTGAAGCAAGCGTGAAATGGTCGAAGGATCATACCGGCGGTTTATATGGCATTTATGCCGCATATCAGGACGAAAGCAATTATGTGTCGGTCTTATTGGATGTCGGACGAAGAGTATTGCGCGCTCATGCCGTCTATAAAGGCATTCAGCATGAAGCAATCGAGCATGCTTTGCCAGAGAGCTTTAACTTCGCCGTATACCATTTGCTGCGTGTGGAGAAAACGGGAGACAACTATTGTATTCAGCTTGATGAGGTTACCGTTATAGATAAGCGATTCCCGATTGCCAGCGGCAGCGTAGGTTTGCAAACGCGCTATACAGCAGCTTCCTTTGCAGGTTTTGAGGTAACGCGCCATTTGGCGTTAACGGATGCGAGCAGCACTGCATTTGCTGAGCAGCTTGAGCGGACGAGCGGTGATGGCATCTGCCGTGTCAGCGGCGGCGAGCTTCACTGCCGCAGCAAGCAAGGGCTGCGTACAGCTTGGTTATTGGACAAACTAGGTGATGCTGCCTCAAGCGAAGCTTACCGTTTTGATACCGATATTCTCGTGAAGCGTGGTTCCGAATATGGCATCTATGCCGCTTATACGGATGAGCGCAACTCGGTACAAGCAGTGTTGAATCGTACCGCCAGTTCGGTAACCGTATCGTCATGCATTGATGGAGAGGCATCTGTTTTGTCCAGCGTTACTTTAGATGCGGCAGACTTCGATTGGACAGTCTGGCATACGCTTTCGAGTACGGTCGTTAACGGCTGCTTGACCATTCGACTGGACGATCAAGTCGTATTTGCAGGTGCTGTATCCAGCCTTGCAGGCTTGCCTGGTCTGGTGGGCGCAGGTGAAGCTTCGTTCCGTGAAACGCGGTATACGATGCTTTAATAAGTGAGTGTTGTAATGAAGGATTACTGAAATAGTGAGTCTGTTTCTTTAGGTCGCGAGCGACCTTTAGGGACGGACTCTTTTTTTTTATAGCAAATCTACTAATTTTTTGTGAGTTTTAATAGCAAGGAGATTATTTTGGCTACGACTGGGAAAGAATAGAGGTGAAGGTCATTAATAGAACGATGGGAATGATCGATATGATGAATGTTCATTGGCGCCTTGCTGAGCTGTGGCTGCTGCAGGAGAAACGGAGCTTAACGGAGCAAGAAAGCTCAGAGCTAAACGCCTGCATGAAATTGAATGCCAAGTACGCACAAAGACTTGCCGAACAATATAATTTTGGCTATATGGCGAGCATGACAGGTGATGAGGTTTGGCTTCAGGAAATCGGAGTCGAAATTGACAAGCTGGAGAGAACTAATGAATGCAAGCGTCCTTTGTTTTTTGAAGGCAAAACAGAGAAGTAAGCAAGAAACGGCTTATTAATGAGCGTGTATTGGTATGAAAAAACAATCGTCAAACTATCATTCACTAGAAATAAAGCTAGAATATAGGTTATTATGATAGTGATGATTCACATGCAGGGCATTCTAATTAAGAGGTGATAGGTTATGGCTTTTCAGTCCGCAAACATCTTTGTGAATTTACCGATTAAAGATCTAAATAAGACAGTCGATTTTTTTACTAAATTAGGGTTTGAGTTCAACCCCCAATTTACGGATGAGAAAGCTACCTGTATGATCATCGGACCTAATATTTTTGCTATGCTGCTGGTTGAGCAGTACTTCCAAACGTTTATTGATAAAGAAATTGCAGATCCATCAAAAACAGCTGAGGTCATACTGACATTATCCGCCGAAAGCAAAGAGCAAGTGGATGAGATTGTGAATAAGGCTTTGGAAGCTGGCGGTAAACCTGCTAAAGATCCAATAGACCATGGATTTATGTATAACTGGAGCTTTCAAGATATAAATAATCATCTATGGGAACTAGTGTATATGGACCCAAGTGTGATCGAACAAGGGTAATCTGGAGCAATAGGCAAGTAATGCAGGGGTTGTCTTAAACGTAGATTTATCTGCGTTTTGGACAGCCCCTGCTTTGTTTTGTTAATCGAGCTTAGACTGCGTGAATCCCTAAGCGCTGCTCTGCTGGCGCTGCGTTCACCTACCATTTGGATTGCACCACTATTTTCAGTTAACGAACTCAGCAACTCGTATTTAAACCATTTGTCTTGAAATAAAAGTGTAGCGAACTCCAGCGTAATTATTTCGAGAAAAACAGCTCAAAACATCCAATACAGCATGCTATAACGTTAATAGGGTTCGTTAAAATTCAAAACATGGAATTTTGTTCACAATAAGCATGATACAGTTCGTTAGAGCTGTGATCTGAGGAGGGTTAGCCAGCATCTCGTTCTCAGTTTGTAAGCCCCCTTGAAGATGACATCAACCTCGGGTTATTAGTTATGACGGGAAAACAGTTCCCATAAAAGCTCACGCCGGCTGTTTACCCCCGTTTTTGTGAAAATCGACTTTAAATGGTCTTGAACGGTATAGGCAGAAATATGAAGAGATTCAGCAATTTCTTTAGTTGAAAATGCTTTGATGATCCGCTCTATAACCTCCTTCTCGCGAGAAGAAAGGGCGTATGCTTCTGATATAAGCGGAACAATATCGGATGGTTTAGCCGGCTCGATAAATACCGCAAGCTGGGTCAAACCATTTGTTCCATCCAGCCTACTCGCATGCAAGGATAAATAATGACCGCTCGGCATCCGAATACATACTTTTGCTGACTTTGTTTCATCCGCAGAAGAGGCTGGCTTCGCCAGCGCCCGAGAGCAAACAGCTCTGATTGGTCTTGGCAGTGTATCGCCTTCTATTTGCTCTAAGCCTCTTAAGGCGGAAAGCCAGCGGCGGGCAGCATCATTGGAGGAATTGAATTGAAGCTGCTCGGACAGCACCAAGAAGCCAGGCTCCTCTAAGCCTGCAACACCCTCGGTCGACGGAAGCTCCAAAGCGTATTTTTTTAATGTTTTGGCTAAAATCGGAGCGACAGCGACGATAAACAAAATTTCAGACTCAAGGAAAAAAGGCTCTCCTGACTTACGGAACAACGTCAAATATCCCCAGCATGAACCCTCACAAAGCAAAGCAGCACGCAGCTCGTCTCCGAATCCAGCAGGCAGCAGAACCTCTTGGTAACGACCGCTTCGTCCCAAGTGGCCCTCAGTGGCTTCGCTTAAGGAGGCTGCTGTCATTTCTGCCTGGGCTAACTGCTCATAGCTGTTGTAATCCTCATGCAAATATTCATATTCAAATAATTGATGATGAATTGCCTCCACAGCCTCATCTGTTGTCGCCCCGATCGAGAGCAGAGTCATCGGATCAACAGAAGTGCAGCAGGCTCCAGCATAAGGCACGGCTTCTCTGATGATGGATAAGGCCGCTTCGCGATAAGCCTTTGATGTTATTGATGCAACGGACAACTTATTTAATCGCTGCTTGACCGTATCTATAGTTAAAGACATACGCAATCTCCTTTATTTCTGTATTCGAAATCCCACATTTATGGGATGGTTGTTTATTTTATCTCCACTATAATTGAGAATAATTCTTAATTCATTTTACATAATGGATGGGATGATGAACAGCTTTGCTGCTGCTTATATATTAGACGGCTATGTTGATTTAAGAGAGGGTAAGGGGACAGCTATGAAAACAGACATCATTGTAGTAGGCGGTTACGGCCATGTTGGCGGGAAAATATGCAATCAGCTTGCGATTCATTATCCAGGCAACGTGTATGCGGCAGGCAGAAGTCTAGCGCGAGCTGAGCAATTTTGCCAGAGCGGGGGCGGGAAGGTAAAGCCGCTTCGCATTTCAGTGAAAGAACCGCTTAAGAAGCAACAGCTTGAACGAGTAAAGCTTGTTGTGATGTGTTTGGATCAGATGGACACTGCCTTTGCGGAAGCTTGTTTGCTCGCTGGGACGGACTATGTAGACGTATCGGCGAATGGTGCTTTTTTTGCAGCGATGGAGCAATTGAATAAAAGCGTGAACGATCAGCAAGGAACCGCTGTATTAAGCGTCGGGCTGGCGCCAGGCCTGACGAATCTGCTGGCGCTTAAGGCCGTGCAGTCGATGGATGAAGTGCAACGGATTGATATCGGCATTATGCTGGGTCTTGGAGACGCGCATGGCAAAGCAGCAATCGAATGGACAGTCGATAGTCTCTCACGGTCATTTCATATTACGGAATCAGGCAGCGCACGAAGAGTCAGCAGCTTTACGGAAGGGCTTAAAACAGATTTTGGCGCTGATTTAAAAGTCCGAACAGCCTATCGCTTCCCATTTTCCGACCAAGAAACACTACCTCATACATTAGGCGTACCATCAGTTTCTACGAGGTTATGCTTTGATTCGCGGATCGTCACCAGCACGATAGCACTCTTTAAGGGATTAGGATTCGATCGTCTGCTGCGATTAAAACCGATGAGAAGTTTGGCGATTCAATTGCTCGGTAAGCTTCGAGTCGGTTCTGCTCGTTACGCGGTAAAGATCACAGGTTACGGTGTTAAATCAGGAGTGGAGACGTTAATCGAATATGGGCTGCAGGGTACAGAGGAGGCCGAAATTACAGCACAAACGGCAATTGCGGTTGCCATGGCTGTATACAGCTCGAATCTGTCAAAAGGAGTTTATCATATTGAGCAATTATTTGAGCTCGATCTCTATGAAACAAAGCTTGAGCTGCGTTTAAAAGAGGACGAGAACAAGCTTTCAATCGCTGCTATTTCCAATATCGAGAGCTGGACTAGGATGAATATGTAGTTTTTCAGCTGGTTCATTTGGTATAATTAGCATTAAATGCCTAAAATACTTAATCGGTTTTACGATAGGGAGATGGAGCTGAGCATGGATAAACATTCGATGATTGCTTTCATTTTGGAAGAATATGCGTTCGTAAAGGAGGATAACCGCGCACAGTTTGATGCGATTATTCTGCGTTTATCCGGTCATAAGGGCGGGATATCGTTGGAGAGCTTGTCGGCGTGGGGAGAAGATGACCTTACGCAGCTGTACCAAATTCTGTCTGGGCATAAACTGACTCGTGAATACGTACCGGATATCATTCAAGCCTACGCCAGCATCGATAGGGCAAATTTGCCATCGGAAATATCGTTTGGGCCGATCGTCAAAACGGAACAAAAATGGGATAAGCCGCGTGTTCATCGGCAATATGGCAACTATGAGGTGCCGCAGGCGATTAATCAGCTGTACGAGCTTGAGACTGAACTCGGAATAACAATGGATCTAGAGCTGGGGCTTATCATGCAAAAATATGACCTCCGCTATCCATGTACGCCGCCCGATTTTATTCCTTTCGCCAGCTCTGGTTGTGATGGCATTCATTATTGTTTTGTAACGGATTTCGGAGCTGTCAAAGATTTGGAGCAAGCTTATATAGCTGTCGTATCGCCAATGGATTTTGATTCAGAAATATGGCTTGTTGCCAAAAATATTAAGGATTTCCTTCGTCTTATTATTACAGATAGAAGTCTACTATATAATAACCCTGCGACATTTGATGATTTCTTTAAAAAGCTGCGAGAGCAGAAAAAAGAAAGCTTGGCGGATGAGCATTCAGCGGCGCTGCAAAGGCTGAAAGAGCTTTTTGGACTGCGTGAAATTACTGACTTGGAACAGTATATACAAAGTGTACGTGAGGAAAGGGCGCAAGCGATTTGCATGCAAACGCTGGATTCGATTGGTGTTGTACCGCTTTTGGGTCAGGTTGATTATACCGCTGAAGGGCCGCTCTCTATTGATTGGGATGATAGGCGGGCGCTCGATGCAATGGTTGAAGAGGCAAGCCCGGAGAGAAAGCTTGCTTTCCTTCGTGATGCGCAGCACAAGAAATTAATTTTGGAAGACAGACGGATGCTCAGACGCTGCAAGCGCGTATTGTCGGAGCTGGAGTTATATCATGAGCTGAGTAATTTGCTTGAACTGGTTGACCAATAAAATTAAAATGAATTAGGAGTGTGTTCTCGATAAACCTACTGTTTGTATGCAGCAGAAACAAGTGGCGAAGCTTGACTGCGGAAACGATTTTTCAAGGTGTTGGCGGTAATGAGGTGAGGTCCGCTGGTACGGAAGAGAATGCCCGGATTAAGGTGACAGCAGGTCATATTGGCTGGGCTGATTATATTTTTGCAATGGAGAAAAAACATATTCGAAGGCTGCAAAGCAAGTTTGGCCATGAGCTTTCGGGCAAGCAGTTAATTTGTCTTCATATACCAGATGAATTCGAATACATGAACGAGGATTTAATCGATCTGCTTCGCTCAAGTGCAGCTTCCTATGTCAGCGATCTGGGCTAATGATTAATGTTTTTGTTCAATGGCGAGCAGAAGCTTATACAAAGAATGGGCTCCGAGCAGTTGGTTTCTATTGACTCGATTTAGAAATTGCATCGATTCACGCGCTATTTTTATCGCATTTTCTACCTGGTTATCGTCTACCTCTTTCAGCACCTGCTGAATGATCTCAAGCGACCATACCGCCGCCTTGAAGGTGCGAATAATTAAGATTTGACGCAGGTTTGCTGGACTGAAGATGCGGTAGCCATTTTCCTTGTTGCGATTAACAACAAGGAGACCCATCTTCTCCCAGTGGCGAATAGCGGAACTTGGTATGGTTGTTGCCTCGGATACTTCCCCAATGGTCATCCCTTTTCTTTTCCTTGCTTTATGCAGCAAATGAATTTCATCGGTCTCCAGCGCAAGAATCGTTTTATCGGCGATCGTTTTGTCACGGTGAAGCTCTGCCTGTGCGCTGTTTACAAGCCATAACGCCTCATCAATCTCGCCATGGATCAGTTTAATCATCACTTCTTTGGTAAGCGTCATTCCAAAACCTTCATTCATCGCTCTTATGCACTCAAAGTAAGCGACGTGTTCTGCTGTATATATGCGATAACCGTTTGTCCCTCGTTCAACCGGCGGAATGATGCCCCAATCCTCGTAGTGTCTCAACGCGTTCGTACTAATATTTAATCTCCTGGCAATGTCGATCGGCCGAATCATCACAAAAAACACCTCCGAACCTTTTCTAAAAACATTAAACAACCATGGGAACCTTTTTGTCAACGAAACGGGTTTAAATAGGGTGTTTATTTGCCTAACCTTCTCACTTGCATCAATGTAGTATGCTGGAATAAATGCTGGAAAAGCGCTCTAAATAGGCGAAGCGTTGCTTACCCCAAAAATTTATTGTCAATGAGGAGGACATGCATGAACGATACGATAGTCATTACAGGTGCACGCGAAAATAACTTGAAAAACATTTCACTCTCAATCCCCAAATACAAATTGGTTGTGTTGACAGGGCCCTCAGGCTCCGGCAAATCAACGCTTGCCATGGACACGCTGCAAAGGGAATGTCAGAGGCAGTATATGGAGTCAATGGGGATGGTGTCGGATTCCATAAGCAAGCCGAAGGTGGAATCGATAGCTGGACTTTCTCCTTCCATCAGCATCGGTCAGCACGTCACCAATCGCAATCCGCGTTCTACGGTGGGTACGGTTACAGATATTTATACGTATTTGCGTTTTGTCTACTCCAGGCTTAGCAGCCGTATATGCAGCAGCTGCGATACAACTATACCGCCTGTATTCGATGAAGAGAATGATATCGCAGCTGCAGAGGAAGAGGAGGGACGCCAGACGATCGTATGCCCGGGCTGCGATAAGGAACATGAGAAGCTCGGAATGGCTCACTTTTCTTTCAATAAGCCGGAGGGAGCCTGCGAAACCTGCAGTGGGTTAGGACATGTTGCCACGCTTGACTTAGAAGCGGTATTCAATCAAGAGCTGAGTTTCCGCAGCGGCTGTGTGACTTACTTGTACGAAGTACAACTCGAATATTATGCTGTCATTTTAAAGGCTGCAGGAGACCATTATGGATTTACATTTGATCTCGACCTGCCATTAAAGGATTATACGGAAATCCAGCGTGATCTGCTTTATTACGGCGTGGAGAGCGATGCATTCATGAGACATTTTCCTCTTGCTGCGCCGCCAAAAACAGTCGGAAAAGGCAAGTTTGAAGGCATTGTAACTGGAATGTGGAGAAGATATAAAGAGAAGGAAAGCGAGCAAGGGGCAGCAGAAAAGGAAAACGATTATTTTAAGCAAGATGGGTGTACGGATTGCAAGGGCATGCGTCTAAAAAAAGAAAGCCGGTCAGCTTTAGTGGCAGGGGCTTCGATATCAGAAGTATCCACTTGGTCATTGGAGGATTTGCTTTCTTGGACCAAGCAGCTTCAGGATGCTGTGCCTCCACAGGGACGGCCGCTGCTTGCGCCTGTCATGACTGATATGCCGATACGTTTGGAGAGAATCATCGATGTTGGCCTTAGTTATTTATCTCTGGATCGACAGACCGTCTCCCTCTCAGGCGGGGAAGCTCAGCGTCTGCGATTAGCGTCACTTCTTGGGTCTGGACTTACTGGGGTGCTCTATATATTGGATGAGCCAACAACAGGTCTACATCCGCGCGATACAGCAGGTTTGCTTCGCGTTCTCATGCAGCTGCGTGATTTGGGCAACACGGTACTCGTTATTGAGCATGATATCGAGGTCATGAGAGCTGCAGATCATATTATCGATATCGGTCCAGGAGCAGGATATTTAGGTGGTACCGTCGTTGGCGAAGGCAGCTTGGAGGAGCTGATCGCAAGTGAGAGTTCCGTTACAGGTACCTATTTGCGTCAGGAAAGCTTGCCAGCGGCGGTACGGACAAGAAGGTCAGGCGACGGTAAACAGCTGTCGATTGTCCATGCACATGCTCGTAATTTGAAAGGGTTTGACGTTGCTTTTCCGCTTGGCTGTCTCATCTCGGTGACGGGAGTGTCTGGCTCAGGCAAATCGACCTTGTTATTTGATTTGCTTGCGGAGGGAGGGCAGGGGAAACCACGTATTGCAGGCTGCGACAGCATTGCGGGCTTTGAGCATATCGGAAATCAAATTACGGTCGATCAGTCACCATTAGGCCGTATGCAGCGCTCAAATATTGCGACTTATACAGAAGTATTTACACAGCTGCGAAATTTATATGCAGGGCTGCCAGAGGCGAAGCGCAATCAGCTTACCTCGAAGCATTTTTCATTTAATACACCAGGGGGACGCTGCGAGACTTGCCAAGGACTTGGCGTATTATCGGTAGACATGAGTTTTCTCCCTAATCTTGAAATTCGCTGCACGGCTTGCAAAGGAAAACGATTCAAAGATGAAGTGCTGAGAGTCACCTACGAGGGTTATTCGATATCGGATTTGCTTAATATGACGGTTGAAGAGAGCCGAGCTGTGTTTAAAAATAAAGCAAAGATTGCGAGCATGACCGAGCTGCTGTGTGAAGTGGGGTTAGGTTATCTGCAATGGGGGCAGTCGGTAAAAACATTGTCGGGTGGAGAGGGTCAGCGCATTAAGCTGGCTAGGGAGCTGAACAAGAGATCGAACAAACATACCCTTTATTTGCTGGATGAGCCAACAACGGGTTTGCATCTAGCGGACGTTGAACGGCTGCTTGCTCTACTCAATAAATTAGTGGATGCCGGCAATACGGTCATTCTGGTTGAGCATTGCTTGGAACTTATCCGGGAATCCGATTGGGTCATCGATATAGGGCCCGAAGGCGGTGCAACAGGCGGCAATCTTGTCGCAGCAGGAACGCCAGAGCAAGTAGCGGCTATTGCTGCTTCCTATACAGGACAGTTTTTGAAAAAAGCGCTGGCTGGCGGATTGTAGACATATATAAAAGGGAGCTGTGGAGCTGTCAACGTCGATTGCGTTGGCAGCTCCTTATTCGCTATTCGGCAGCGAGCTCTAAAATCCGCTCATTCACATGATCAGAATATAATCCGCCATGGTAGCAGATGACTGTGTTTATGTCGTATTGCGTTAATTTTTTGATGGATTTTTTTGCGGTATCCGGGTCGAGGCAATAATGTGGTGTCGGTCCTAGCAACTGGTCGTTTTCAACGATCAAGGCATCAGCTGCAATTAACGTTTTGCTAGCAGTATGATAAAGGCTAAGATGTCCGGGCGTATGCCCAGGTGTGCCAATGACGATAATTCCTCCGCAATACGGCAATTGTTGCCCATCTGTAATGATAACATCGACATTCGCTTTGGGCGGATTTTCAAGCGTCTTCCTGAATGCGGCTCGCCATTCCTCAGGCACCTCTGCCGGCAAGGCTTTGACAGCTTGCTCAATCGATTCTGGTGTAACTTTGAGCAAATGTGCTTCACCTTGAATGTAAGGAGCTTCTACTTTGTCCGCAAGCACCTCCGCCTTATGAGGCAATTCCTGCAAAATCGCAGGCAAGCTTCCAATGTGGTCAAGGTCTTGATGGGTAATAATGATTTTGTTAAGACGCTCAAACGCAAGTCCAGCACGCTCCATTTGCTCCTTTATTAATGGCAGCTGCCCCGGATAGCCAGTATCCACTAAGATCACGGTGTCGTTATCCCAAATTAAAGTGGGATAAATCGTTTCCATTCGACCCATCATGACCGCTGATATTGGCATCATATTAACGCCGCTTGCAATGTTCATTTTAACCCTCCGCTACTGTTTAGAAGTTTTTGCTGCAGGTGAGTTGCTCTTTTCAAGTAACATCGTACCAGTAGTTAAAATGTATGTAAATAGTAAAATGTTATATTATAACACAAAAATAATTATTTGTCAATATGCAATAGTAGCGTTTTTGATGAAATAACGTTTCATCTCACGAATCATATATTCACGCCCAATGGAGCCCCAAGGGTCCCATTCTCTAGAATCGGGATAATGTGCTTAAGTGCATTGTTTTTACTAATGGGATGTTGATACGCTCATCACATTGGAACTGCAATCGATCGTAGAATACTACGTAAAGGTATGTTCACTATTTCCATAAAGGCGACAATTAATTGGCAGCAGTCTTATGATTACCCATTTTCCTTGTTTTGTAACCGAAGCAAGCTTTTTTCTTGCGTCCTGCTCGGCCATGATCATTTGCCGAATGATGGTTTATTTGATTGCTTGGAAAAAAGGTGTAAATTCCTTTTCCCTCGTATTAGTCGGCATAGGTGTGGCTTTCTTATTGTCGGCGATGACTACATTTATGCTTGTGTTTATTCCTGCCTATTCTTCCGGATTCTCCTATATTTGGGTGACCGGAACAGTTTGTGGAACAAGCTGGACCTATGTATGGAACCTTTTACCATGGACCTTCGTCATAATGGTTATCGCACTCGATTTATCTATTTACTATATCGGACACGAAATAACAGGTAGCAATGGTTGAATTTTTTTGGAGAAAGGAAGTGTGCATTTGAAGCGTGGTTACATCATTCTGATTGGCGTCGTAGTTGTGGCTGCTGCAATTTTGATGTTTTTGTTTCGGGTAAATGAGAATCAGGTTACCGTTCAGCGCATGCTTGATTTCGAGCAGGCAGAGCCGACCTCGCAAGTGGTGTGGGAGGATCGAGAGTCGATTCGAGCATTCGAATATGCATTCCGATTTGGTAAGCAGATGAAGGGAAAGGTCGATATCGCGGCACCACCCTATTCTGTAATCTTAGGGGACTCGCGTTACCTGCTTTGGATATCGAAGAGCAGCGAGCATGGGAATTTCATGAAGCCAGGTGATACTGGAACGCTTTATCGATTAGGGAAATCATCCACGAAGAAGATTTGGACTTTGCTGGAAGATGCGTATTCGGTGAGTGGTTCTGGCAAAGAAGGAGCAGACGAGCAAGTAGACGGAGAACAGCAGATTACGCAGAGCATGTCGCCATCACCTATAATCGAGTCTTCCACTCCCATTCCTATGCAGTCGTCTGAGTCGCCGAATAACGAAGTACTCGAGCCAGCGTATTTGGAAAGCTCAGCTTTCACGGAAGAAGAGAAGCCGCTTATCGAGCTAATTAATTTGCGAATAAAGTATTTGCATGAGAAAAAATGGGATGATTTTTTAAACTTGTACACGGATAGTGCACGCAAGTCACGCGAAGGATCAAGTGGGATTACAGGATTCACCATTACAAGCATAAAGGTCGAACAACCCATAGCTATAAAAGAGCAAAAGTCGTTGTTTGAGGCTGTCGTTCAAGTTTCGGAGATCAGAAATAATGAAGATAGCAGCGGAAGTTCAGTGTATGTGTTCCATAAGAGCAAGGAAAAAGGTGCTGAATGGCGAATAGCTGATGTAGATTAATCGTTAATTAGCGGATTCACACCGTTATAGACGCAACACGGAGTCTACAATAAAGATATAAAAATAGCGGCAGCAATTGTGTGTATACCCTCGTCATAGGCTGGATAGCCGGAAATGAGAGTGGTTTACATCATTGCTGCCGCTATTTTCGTTAACCTTTTAAACGGTTGTGAATTCTACCTCTATATGAATGACCTCAGACCGGCTGCCAATTCGTACCGGTGGTCCCCAAGTTCCGAAGCCTGATGATACGATGGCATGCAGTCCGCCTTTTTTTAAATAACCCCAATCGAGCTCAAACAGCTTTCTCGTAATCAGATGATTAGGCATCATCTGGCCGCGATGGGTGTGGCCGGATACGGAGATGTCGATGCCGTTATCTGCTGCGCTTGCGATGTCGGAAGGCTGATGATCGAGCATGATCAGCGGCCTGGATTGATCTAGAGGAGCGACAAGCTCCTGAATAGGCAGCCTTCCTTTGCCGCTGAATCCCGCAGCCGCCTTATCTTTACGACCGATGACATAGAAGCTGTCAGCAATGAGCGCCGTCTCGTCCATAAGGACACGAATGCCGATTGCATCCATTGCCGCAATAAATTCCGGCACTTTCCGTCCAATGTATTCGTGATTTCCAGTTACGGCGTAAACGCCTAGTGGCGCTTTGAGCTTGCCAAGTTCAGTTGACATGTTTTTGCGAAGAAAAGGCTCAATATCATCATCAAGAATATCACCAGGAAGCAGGATAAGATCCGGCTTAATTTCTTCAACCTTGTTCACCAGCCTAACTAAATGCCGATTGCCTACGATTGTACCCAAATGAAGATCAGAAGCCATGGCGATTCGCAATTTCTTCAATTTTCCAGCAGGTTTTGGCACTTGAACGTGATAGGTTCGAACAATTGGGCTCCATGCATTCCATGAACCGCGGATAAGGAGTACAGCCATAATAAGCAAGGTCAGTCCGCCTACACCTACAATATAGATTGATTTTTCAGCGCCAGCTGCTTTTAAGATAAGGGCAACAACATTGGCAGGCGGCAAAATGATTACGGCGTATTCCAATACGGCAAACCAGTAGGAACCAATCAGCTTCAATATCTCGGCAACCGGTTTAAAAGGCGCACGGTAAACGAGCCGGCCGATAATGTACGAAAATGCAATGACACTAGCAATGATCGTATACACTGTCGCATTTTCGAAATGAAATAAATGAGATAAGAACAGCCACCCATTCCAGCCAATATAGAAGGAAATGCCGCTGTATAAGAGCAAAACACCAAAAACAATAGCAACAACACGCAGCTTCATCCATCAACGCTCCCTAGCTCTTAATCTGCTTTCTTATAAGCTGAACCTACTATATCACACCGAGATTATAGCAGTAAAATTCACAAGAATAGCAGGAATAGATTGCTAATCGCCAAGTGTTTCAATACGATAGGAAGGATGCGAAATCGATGCAAAAACGTTTTACAGCATGCTGGGAGTTAAGGCTGCAGGCGTTGCGCAGGCTGCGAGCCTATGGTATCGTTTCGTCATAATGATTGATGCGAATGAGGCATCTAAATGGAATGGAGCGAATAATCCGAATGAAATCGCTTGTACTGGCAGAAAAACCGAGTGTGGCGAAGGAAATAGCCCGTGTACTCGGCTGCGGACAGAAACATAAAGGCTACATGGAAGGCCCTAAATATGTTGTAACTTGGGCGCTGGGACATTTGGTGACACTGGCTGAACCTGAGGATTACGATCCGAAATATAAAACTTGGAATTTGGAAGATTTGCCGCTGCTTCCGCCAAAAATGAATTTAAAAATTATGAAAGAAACATCACAGCAATATCGTACAGTAGCTCAGCTATGTAAACGGCAAGATATTAGTGAGCTTATCATCGCTACGGATGCTGGCCGAGAAGGCGAGTTAGTCGCTCGCTGGATTATGGAGCTTGTTCATTGGCGCAAGCCGTTTAAGCGTCTTTGGATTTCATCTCAGACGGACAAAGCGATAAAGGACGGCTTCAACACTTTAAAGCCAGGCAAGGACTATAACAATTTGTATGCTTCGGCCGTTTGCCGAGCAGAAGCGGATTGGTTGATTGGATTAAACGTAACGAGAGCATTAACGACCAAATACAACGCACAGCTAGCAGCTGGACGCGTGCAAACGCCAACGCTTGCCATGCTGATGGAGCGGGAACAAGAAATACAATCGTTTCAATCGCAGCCATATTGGAATGTGTCCGCTGATTTTGGCTCATTCTCTGCGCATTGGCGGGAGCAGGATGCACACGATGGAAGAGTATGGAGCCGTGCTGATGCTGATGCGATCGCCGCTCGTATCAAGCAGGGAACAGCAAAGGTAAGCAAGCTTCGCACCTTGGAGAAATCAGAGCCGCATCCTCAGGCCTATGACCTTACTGAGCTGCAGCGAGATGCCAATAAACGTCTGGGCTTCTCGGCCAAACAAACGTCTAACGTGCTTCAGAAGCTTTACGAGCAGCATAAGCTGGTTACATATCCGCGTACAGATTCCAGATATTTGTCGAGCGATATGGTTCCAACCTTAAAGGGTCGTTTAGAGAGTATCTCTGCTGTTGGCCCATACACACAGCTGGCTCGCAAGCTTGTCAGAATGCAGCTTCCGATAACGAAGCGGATTGTAGATGACAGTAAAGTAACAGACCATCATGCTATTATTCCTACAGAACAATTCGTAAACTTGTCTGCTCTTAGCAATGATGAGCGCAGATTATATGATTTAATCGTAAAACGGTTTATTTCATTATTTTATGGACCTTATCGTTACGATGAGACGAGTGTCGTGCTTGCTGTAGGCAAAGATATGTTATACGCAAAAGGGAAGATCGAGAAAGAAAAGGGCTGGAAGGAAATTTATCAATCAGATGCTTATTCTTCCGTTCAAGATGATGATGACGACGACGGAGCGGGATCAGGTCAAGGGAAATCCGACGGACAGCCTGCTCAGCTGCTTCCGCCGCTATCCATCGGACAATCGCTCCCTGTGAAGCAGGAAAAGGTGCGCGAGCTTCGCACAATGCCGCCAGCACGCTATACAGAAGCGACACTGCTTACTCGCATGGAGAAGCACAGTCTTGGAACACCGGCAACAAGAGCTGATATTATTGAAAAACTGCTCGGAACAGATACGATAACTCGGACGCAAAACAAGCTGATGCCAACGGGAAAAGGAAAGCAGCTGATTGAACTCGTAGTAAACGAGCTCAGAAGTCCTGATTTAACAGCAAAATGGGAGCAGGAGTTGGAGCGTATTGCGAAAGGTAAAGGCGACCCGGCTGCCTTTATGAAAAATGTTAGACAGCAGGCTGCGAAATGGGTTTCTGAGGTTATTGCTGAGACGAAGGAATATAAACCGCATAATTTGACCCATTCACGCTGTCCTGAATGCGAGAAGCCGTTGCTCGAAATTAACGGAAAACGAGGCAAATCGCTCGTCTGCTCAGATCGTGAATGCGGCTATCGCCGTTCAGCAGAGCCAACGCTCTCCAATAAGCGCTGCCCGCAATGCCATAAGAAAATGGAAATTAAAGACGGCAAAGCAGGGAAATTTGCACAATGCAAACCATGCAATGTCATCGAAATGCTTGGCGATAAGCAAAGCGGCAAAGTGAATCGCAAGCAAAACCAGAAACTGATTGAACAGTACAGTGATAATACGTCAATGTCCAATAGCTTGGCAGATAAGCTAAAGGCAGCACTCGAGAAACAATCAGGTAAATAAACTAATGAAAACCGGCAAACAATCCTAAATAGATTGCTTGCCGGTTTTTTTTGTGAAAAGAAAAAATAGAGTACCACTTTACAAACCGACCAGCGGTATGTATTATAAAGATATCAACAAACCGACCGACGGTCTGCTGACCTTCTATATAAGTTATCGTCGATTGCAACTAATAATAAACAAGTAATAATAAAGGAGGCTGCTTATGGTAGATTACACTGCAAACGCGAGTTATAAATTATTGTTGGAAACAGCAGAGCAGCTCATTCAGGAAAAAGGCTGCCGACATACCACATTGCAGCAAATTATGCTTAGTACCGGATTGTCCAAAGGTGCCATCTATCATTATGTAAAAAGCAAGGAGGAGCTTTTTGGACTTATATTGGCTTCGCAAGTAGAGCTCATTAATGATTCCTTCCTGCTAACGATAGAGAAAAGCTGCAGTCTTACAGCTCCATTGCTTGCTATTACTGAGGGGCTTGATCAGCTTCAGCAGAAGGATAGTGTAGCTAATCAAATCTTAACTTATTTGCTTAGTCAGAAGGATAAGCCAGGTATTGCAAATGTGCTGCAGCAATTTCACGAGCGTTCAACAGCGACCTTGCTAGAGTGGATAGAAAGCGGACAAAAAGAGGGTCTCATTGCTCAAACCGTAGATGCGCGTAAAGCTGCGGAGCAAGGCGTAATGCTGTCATACGGCATGTGCGTTCGGAACATTATGTTAGCCGACACGCTTTCATCACCAGCTCGTGCATTCGAGAAAGAAGATTTTTATACATTTATGCTGTTCATTTTACAAGACGGAACTTCTGAATAGTGTCAAAGAGAATCACGACAAGGATAAGTACCGATGATTAGATTTCTTACAATTATTTTAGTAACTGAAACGGTGGTGGAGCCAAAGTGAGCTCAAACAAAAAGATACTTATCATTCAAGGAAATCCCAACCCTACCAGCTATTGCAGCTCTTTGGCAAAGGCTTATGCTGACGGCGCGGTGCAGGGCGGCGCAGAGGTTCGAATCATACATCTGCATGAGCTAAGCTTTAATCCTAATCTTGCCTTCGGCTATGCGAAGCGTACAGAGCTTGAACCGGATTTGCTAGAAGCTCAAGCATCGATTAAGTGGGCGGATCATCTCGTCTTTATTTATCCGACTTGGTGGGGGACGCTGCCGGCTTTGCTCAAAGGTTTTTTGGATCGGGTGCTGCTGCCAGGTTTCGCTTTTAAATATCGTGAAGGCTCTATATTTTGGGATAAGCTGTTGTCTGGCAAAACAGCTCGCTTGATCGTTACACTGGATACGCCAGTATGGTACAACCGCTTTGTATATGGTCAGCCAGGGCATCGCGCAATGAAGAAAGCAACACTTCAATTTTGTGGAATTAATCCAGTACGGATTACGAATATTGGTCCAGTGAAAGGTTCTACGGATACGAAACGAGGCAAATGGCTAGCGATTGTTGGTAAGCTTGGTAATAAAGGCTCCTAACCTATGTCATTCATCCAAGAGACAGATAGTGTACTGTCATATGCTATGGATGAAGAGGTAGGAAAGGGGATAGTTTTCATTGGGTGATAATCAGGGTAGGCAATTAGCTAGCAAATGGGCTAAGACGGCAATACTGCTCTCTCATTCCAGCATCGCACCGCATATTCCTCCAACACGGAGATTTACGGCCAATAACCTCAGAAGCATGTTGGATACACATCAAATGGTTGTTGTTAAGCCAGTAGTCGGTGCTGGCGGACACGGCGTTATTAAGGTTACGCGAGACGGTGATGGGTATACCTATACTTATTATTCGCAGACGAAACGATTCGCTAGTTTTGCGGGTTTAGTAGGATCGCTTAACAATGAGCGTAGAGGCCGTGCTTATATTATTCAAAAAGGGATATATTTGGCAACGGTGGACGGCAGGCCTATTGATTACCGAGTAAAATATGTGAAGACGGATAACGGCTGGGTCTATCGTGCAATTGTAGGGCGAATTGCTAGAAAAGGGCTGTTCGTAACTAATTTATGCCGAGGCGGCACATTGGTTTCAGCAGCAGACGGGATTAGCAGATCCCTATCTTCAGCACAGGTAGGGGAAAAGAAGCGGAAGATGCGTGAGCTTACCGTATTATCGACAAATGTGCTTGAAGCCAAGTACCCCGGAATTGGCCAGCTAGGGTTTGATTACGGCATTGATAAACAAGGTAAAATATGGATATTTGAAGTGAATACAAGGCCGCAATAATAGGCAAACAAAAGGATGCGTAGAAGTGGAAATCACTTCTTAGCATCCTTTTGTTCAATATAAGAAAGTAGATTATATTCTCATACTTCTCTTATATTTCTCCGTCAAAGCGGCTTCAGCATCCAGAGGGTGCCGAAGCCGTTTTTGCTTTAATCATAGCTAAAGATCGTGCTTGGTCTCATTTTGGCGGAAAAACTCTCCGTTACGAAGCCCGTCGACGAATTGCTGAAGCCAGCTGTAATACTCAATACCATGGCGCAGTTTGTTCAAGTCCTTTAGGCATAGGAGCCGCTCCTCAGCCTCCGTATCAATATCTAAGATAATTTCAGACAACGGAGGAATAACCTCATTTATTGCACCGAGCATGACATCGATTTCGCGCTGCAGCTTAGCTGCAAAGAAGTTTTGGAAGGCTTGGAAAAAGTCAGTCTCCGCTACATATAAATCTTTGCGTTCCAGTTTTTCATCCAATTTCATTATCATCTTTGAATCCATCAAGGATCGAACGGCATAGCTCATATTGCTTTTGCTCATATTCATTTGCTGCTTCATTTCTTCAAGTGTCATTGGTTTATCTTCAAAAAACATGATGCCGTAAAGCTGTCCGAATGAATAATTAGCACCATATAAGTCCATCGTCTGGGCAATAGCGTCTATTATTTTTCCTCTTATTTGCTCCTGAGTCGTGGGCAAACTATTCTGATCGCTGGTGGAAGCTCTTTTCACAACATCACCTACAAGATTAAGATTTTATGATTCATTATACAGCAACAATATTAGATGAAAGTGAATCTTTCAGGAAAACAACTCTTTTACAAGATCTTTATCAGACGTTAACGTTCAGATAATGTGGCTGTTCTACACTGAGTGTACAATAATTTTTGAACAATAGAGGTGAAAATGAGTTATTAATGATAATTATAGCAAACATTAAGGAAAAATTGTACGATAACCAGGAGATGATAAAACGCGATATGGCTAAGGAATGGAAGGCTCTATTGTTCACGCTGCCGGCTATGATTCCATTGATTGTATTTTGGTTGATCCCGCTGGGAACTATTTTTTATTTGAGCTTTACGGATTGGGATTTTATGAGTCCCGTTAAAACATTTGTAGGCTTTGAAAACTATATTTATTTATTCAGTAATTCAGCATTCTATCAATCGCTTGCCGTAACTCTCCTCTTTTGTCTTGGAAGCGTGCTTCCGGTGATGGCTTTTGGACTCACGCTTGCGTTGTTGCTAAACCGGAAGATGAAGGGCTCGGTTATATACCGGACGTTATTGTTCTCTCCTTGGGTTACACCAACGGTTGCTGTATCTATTGTATGGTCTTGGATATTCGAGCCTAAAGTAGGAATGGCCAATACGGTGCTGAGATGGTTCGGCTTTGACGGAATTGGCTGGCTTCAAGATACGAGATGGGCACTTGCAGGGGTGCTGATCGTTACCATCTGGAAGCTGATGGGCTGGTCGATGGTGTTTTTCTTAGTCGCCTTGCAAAATTTGCCGCGAGAGCTGTTGCAGGCTGGAGAGCTGGACGGGGCGGGAAGCTGGAGCAAGCTTCGATATATTACGATTCCGCTAATATCGCCAACGACCTTTTTTCTTTTTATTGTACAAACGATATCGGCGCTGCAAGCTTATGACCAAATTAACGTGTTAACGCAGGGTGGCCCGGCCGGTTCAACAAGAACGCTTCTATATATGTATTATCAATCGGCTTTTGAGTCGTTTGATATCGGAGAAGCTTCCTCTGTGGCGGTTGTGCTCGTAGCTATCTGTATGGTGCTGTCGATCGTATCCTTTGCCATCAGCCGTAAAACCGTTCATTACAGCCCATAATCGTCAACCGATGGAGAGGAGAAATATTGTTATGCAAGCTCAAAATGTTTTTCAACGTACGATCAGGCATTTGTTATTGCTGCTCTTCAGTGCCGTTATGGCCTTTCCATTCTATTGGATGATTACAAGCGCGCTCAAAACAAATGATGAAATATGGCAATTCCCGCCCACCTTCTGGCCAAGTTCTCCTCAGTGGAGCAATTTTTTGGCGGCTTGGCTAGAAGCGCCTTTCTGGCGGTATTTAACGAATAGCATTCTCGTAGCTTCAGTCATCGTTCTGCTGCAGGCACTGAATTCTGCGATGATGGCTTATGCTTTGACGCATATGCGATTTCGATTGAAGAAAGCCATCACAGCAATCATAATGCTTGGTTATATGATTCCTAGCACAGCGGTGTACTTGCCGAGCTATATGATTTTGGCCAAGCTCCACCTGCTCGATTCCTATGCTGGCCTTATTTTATCCAACTGCGTCAGCGTCTTTTCCATTTTTTTAATCAGACAAGCTTTTTTACAGGTGTCGCATGAACTGGTAGAAGCAGGGCAAATCGATGGTGCGTCATCAATGCGGATTTTATGGTCGATTCTTATTCCGGTGACGCGTTCATCCTTCATTGTGCTCGCTCTTATCACGTTCATTGAACATTATAATAACTATTTTTGGCCGATGCTGATCACGAAAAATCCGAATCTGCAGCTAGTCTCGGCCGGCCTTAGAAGCTTCTTTGTGGAAGGAGGAGCCTATGGCTTGAAGTGGCCGCTTATTATGGCGGCAAGTTCTTTTACGATTATCCCGCTGCTTGTGCTGTTTCTTTTTGCGCAGAAGACGATTATGAAAAGCTTCAATATGTCAGTTGGCGTGAACAAAGGGTAGAAAATAGGCATTGCTTGTTGTTTTATACAAATCGAGTGGAGGAATCAATTACAATGTTGAAAATGAAGCAAGGGTTAGCTCTGATGATGGTAACCAGTTTTGCGGTACTGGCAGCATGTGGACAAACAGCAGGAAATACGAAAACGAATAATGGAGCTAATGCAGATCCAACCAATGAGGCAAACGAAGCTCCTGCTCCTAAAGAGCCAGTTACGATTGAGTTCTGGTATGGGCTTGGCGGCAAGCTTGGCGAAACGATGAAGGAAAAAATCGACTTATTCAACAACTCGCAGCAGGAGGTAATCGTGAAAGGGATCGCCCAAGCGGATTACTCCGAAACCGAGCAGAAGCTTCAAGCTGCGATTGCAGCGAAGCAAGCGCCTGCTGCAGTTCTTTCCTCTAATATGAACTGGGCAAAAAAAGGATTATTCGCTGACATGAGCGAATTAATTGGTGCTGACTCTTCTTTCAATAAAGAAGACTTTGTACAAACATTTCTTGAGCAAGGACAGCTGGACGGCAAACAATATTTCCTACCGATGTATGGCACGACGCAGGTCATGTATTATCGCAAGGACGCACTTGAGAAGAACGGACTTACAACAGAAGATTTTAAGACATGGGAAAGCTTAGCTGCTTCGGCGTCGAAGATGGCGATTAAAGCGAATGGAAAAACAAGCTTCTACGGCTGGGAGCCGATGTGGGGCATGGAAAATATGATGGATGCAGTATTAGGCAAAGGCGGAACCGTTCTAAGTGATGATGGCAAAACCGTGATGATTGACTCTCCGGAATGGGTAGAGACATGGGAGATATTCCGCAAATGGATTCATGAAGATAAAGTGATGACGATCCACTCCGGCGGCCAAGGATGGGAATATTGGTACAAAACGATCGACGATGTTATGAAGGGACAAGCTGCAGGCTATACGGGCTCAAGCGGCGATCAAGGTGATCTTGATTTCAATATCGTTGGGGCAATGGAGCAACCGGGCTGGGACGGCATAGGTGCAGGCAAACCTGTTGCAAGTGCAATTATGGCAGGCATTCCAGCTGGCGTTAGTGAAGAACAAAAAGAGGCGGCATACAAATGGCTTACGTTCTTCTCTGAAACGAAAAATACCGCATCATGGTCGATTGGTACGGGCTATATCGCAGTTCGCTCATCCGCACTTGAGGACGAGGAATACAAAGCATTCAGCCAGAAAAACCCTCAAATTAAAGTGCCGCTTATGCAGGCAGCTCATGCATCTGCGCCATTCCAGGACCCGACAGGCGGCAAAATAAACGATGCGCTTAAGATTGCAGCTGATAAAGTGCAAATCGGAAATGTTTCTGCCGAGAAAGCGCTCAAGGAAGCGAAGGAAGCAGCACAGAAGGAGCTCGACAGATTAAAATAGGAGGAATGGCGAATATGCCTGACTTAATGATAAATAATCGAGCATACAAGGTGTCAGGTATCTTGTTTGACAAGGATGGAACGCTGCTGGATTTCATCGGGATGTGGGGCAGCTGGAGCGAGTTCATATTCATTGAGCTAAAGAATCAGCTAGAGCACCGTGGAATTCCTTTTCAGCTTGATCGAATTCCTAGCCTTTGGGGCACGAAACATGATGCTGACAACATGATCATCGATTATGATCGAAATGGCCCGCTTGCTATGGGCACGATGAATGACTTGTATGCAGTGCTTGCTTGGCAGTTGTACAGCCAAGGCGTATCGTGGGCCGAAGCGATGGAGCTTGTTCAGCATTGCAAGAAGCAAGCGGATATTGAGCTGGAGCTCTCGCGCCCAGCTCTCCCGCTGCCTGGAAGCATTGATTTTCTGGATAGCTGCAGAGAGCATGGCATTAGACTTGGCGTTGTCACTGCTGATGAAACGGAGGCTGCAAATAAACATTTGGAGTGGCTTGGAATTCGCAATTATTTTGATGTCGTAATCGGCACTGATTTGGTTGAGCGAGGCAAGCCGTTTCCGGATATGATGCAGTTGGCCTGCCAGAAGCTTGGAATTGATTGTTCGGAGGCTGCGATTATAGGCGACACTAATGGAGATATGCGGATGGGACTTGCGGCTGGAGCTTGCGTAAAAGTTGGTATCGCAGATGTTGCCGAAGGATCTCGCGTCCACAAGACGCTTCCTAATGCAGATGAAGTTATTGCTTCTTATAGCGAGCTAACGAGTAGGAGACGAGTGAATGAAGAGTGAAATGGGCTGGGGATGGACATTTCTTCTTCTCGCTATCGTATTAGAGCTGTCGGGAACCGTTTCAATGAAATATTCAGCGGGCTTTTCACGATTTTGGCCCTCTATACTCATGTTTTTATTTTATGGTGTCAGCTTCACGATGCTAAACTTCGCTCTATCTTATATGAATGTGAGTGTTGCTTATGCGATCTGGTCAGGTATTGGCATTATTCTCATTACGATTGTCAGCGTTACGATTTTTCATGAAAAGCTGCCTATTACCTCATTGCTCTGGATCGCTGTTATCGTTGTTGGAGTAGTGGGCTTGAATATGAGTGTAAAAAACCATTAAATGCAAGCAGAAAGGGAGAGGAATAAAATGCTATCTCCAATTATTAGTTTTCAAGTCATTACGGACACCCATGTTACGAATGACCGGGATCATATTCACAATAAGCATTTCGAGCAAGCGCTTCTTGATATTGCGGCACATGCTTCTAACAGTATAGGCATAATGCATGTTGGAGATGTGACGGATCATGGACTCCGACCTGAATATGAGGAGTTTACCCGCATTTGGGAAGCAAACAAAGCAGGACTGCCAGAGATGCTGCTTACGTATGGCAATCATGATATTTTTTTAGGTGAATGGAGCAGTCAGCTTAAACTCTATGAATCTAGCACCGGCATGAAAGGCCCATATTATGATAGATGGCTGGAGGGCTATCATTTTATTTTTCTTGGCTCGGAGCAAGGATTAAAGGATTTCGCCTATTTGAGTACAGAGCAGCTTGACTGGCTTGATGAGCGTCTTGGTGAGCAGGCATCAGCATCAAAGCCGGTATTTTTGTTCCTGCATCAGCCGCTGAAGGATACGGTTGCCGGCTCGCTCGAGGAGCAGGGCTGGTATGGTGTAACTCAGGACAAAGAATTGAAAGCAATACTGAAAAAGCATCCTCAGACAATCATGTTTAACGGACATACCCATTGGGAGCTGGAAGCTGGACATACCTGCTTTGAAGGAAAAGGTGAAACGGCGACCATATTTAATACGGCATCTGTCGCTTATTTATGGACGAATGAGGATGAGTACAAAGAGGGCAGCCAAGGTTATCAGGTTGATGTGTACGCAAATAAGATTATTGTGCGCGGCAGAGACTATACGACTTCCTCATGGATCGAAAATGAGCAATATGAATTTAATTGGTAAGGAATCATTTCTCATATGAGCCCCCATTGGGGCTTTTTTTATGTGATTGTATGTGGGCTAGTGTAGGAAATAGGGAGAGGTTTCAATATATTCCATTAATAGATTCATATAAAGCGATTAAAGTTTTTTATTGAGAGGATGTAAAAAAGACCTGTGGATAACTCTATCCACATTATCCACCTTGATAATGCTTAAAATTCGACGTATATACACATGCTATTCACATCGTATCCACAACATCTTGTGTATAACCGGGACTGTTGTCCTTCTAATAGTGCCATGCTACTATGAAAAAGTAGTAACCAAAGTATGGAAGAAAGGGTGTGTAGTATGGAGCTACTGTCTGACGAAATGTTAGTAGACACTTATTATGCAGCTGTGCAGTTTGAATTGGAACCCGAGTTTATTCGAATGTTAGCCATCGAAATGACACGCAGACGACTCAAACCAGAAAACATCAAAATTACAGCATAAAAAGTCGCGATTCTTCAAGATAGCAGAGCGACTACATTTCCTTCACCCAAACCTCGGCAGTAAGCTTGCAGGCCTGACAATATACAAGATGCTTGCAAGATAAAGAGTTTTGCACATGCACACTATTTATGAGCGGCTCGTCTGCGATCTGTTCATAGGGAGCGTAAGGGCTCGTCAGATCAGATGCACGACCGCAATCGATAACTGCGCTATCGCAAGAGGAGCAGCGAACATGCAAATATTGAAAGCCATTACAAACAGGACAAAACATAAGGGTATCCTCCTAGGCTCACCGTGCATATGAATGCAATAGGTGTATGAATGAGCTAAGCCAAGGTTAGGATACCCTTATGTTTATTTTTTTACCGTTATGATCAATATAAATGCGCTAAAGCTTCATGTTGCTGCTATGTCCTGGGGACAGCTTTGCTCCGGGATCAACATAAACCTTAGCGTTGTTAATAGCAGTAGGGGCTTCTCCGAAACCAACAGCGATCAGCTTAAGCTTACCGGGATAAGTAGTCACATCGCCGGCTGCAAAGATTCCAGCAATATTCGTTTCCATACGGGTATCAACGATAATCGACCCGCCTTGAATTTGAATACCCCAGTCAGCAATCGGACCGAGTGAGGAAATAAAACCAAAGTTGACGATGACGGCATCGACTTCAAGCTCAATTGTCTCTAATGTTTTGACGTCGGATAACGTGACTTTCGTAATGCTCTCCTCACCATGAAGCGCTGTAATTTCTTTTGGTGTAAGGATGTTAACTTTCGAATTCATTAAATTCTCAACGCTATGCTCATGCGCTCTGAATTTGTCACGACGATGAATTAGCGTAACGCTCTCAGCAATGGGCTCCAGCATGAGCGACCAGTCAACGGCTGAGTCGCCGCCGCCGCTTATCAACACCTTTTTCCCCTGAAAACGCTGCAAATCACCCACAAAATAATGAAGGTTTTTCTTCTCAAATCCAGCGGCCTCAGGCAATTCAAGCCTCCGCGGCTCAAATGCACCAACACCGGCAGTAATAATGACCGCTTTAGCATAATGTTTTGTTTTGTCTGTTATAATTTCAAAGAGACGTTCATCAAGCTTGTTTACGTTTAATACCTTTTCCTCAAGGCAGATTTCCTGCTGAAAATGAGTAAGCTGCTCTCGTAGACGGTCAACTAGTTCTTGTGCCGTTACCTTAGGAAATCCAGCAACATCATAAATGTATTTTTCAGGATAAAGCGCTGCAAGCTGACCGCCTAGCTGGGGCATGCTTTCGATGAGCTTAACTGAAGCTTGGCGCATACCGCCATAGAAAGCAGCAAACATTCCTGCAGGCCCGCCTCCGATGATTAAAATATCGACGGGATCTACTGCTGATTCAGGGTTTGACATTGTAGCCACCTCCACGTTTTAAGCTTTACGACTTCAATTATAAACTTTCCAGATATAAGAAGGAAATATTTAATTTGTATAGAGTTCTAAACAATTTCGTATATTTTGCCCTTGAACTTTGCCCGAAAACTCTGTAGAATTTCTGATGTATGTTATGCATGGGAGTGGTTGCATAAAACGTCGAAAGTTGTCGGTTTAATGCCATAGGCTCATTGATAAAAGCACTTTAATTAGAACACACTGAACTCATCATTATAAATATTCGGTTTAGCATGTGTAATTTTTCACAAAGTATAAATACAAAGATAAATAAGGAATGGATGGGATTAAACGATGAGTAACATACCTAAAATTGTTATTCTTGGCGCAGGGTACGGCGGCATTTTGACCGCACTTCGTCTGCAAAAAGAATTAAATTACAATGAAGCTGACGTTACGTTAGTTAATAAACATGATTACCACTATATTACAACACATCTTCATATGCCAGCGGCAGGCACGGATAATCCAGAAAATGCACGGGTGAGCATTTCGAAATTGATCGATGAATTTAAAATCGACTTCGTGAAATCAACGGTCGTTCAAATTCGTCCGCAAGATAAAAAAGTGATTCTTGAAGACGGTACTTTGTCTTATGATTATTTGGTCATTGGTCTTGGAGGCGAGCCTGAGACTTTCGGAATTCCAGGCTTAGGCGAACATGCAATGAATATTCGCAGCATCAACTCTGTTCGTTTGATTCGCGAGCATATCGAGTACCAATTCGCGCGCTTCAAACGTGAGCCGCATCGTACGGATTATTTGACGTTTGTTGTTGGCGGTGCAGGCTTTACGGGAATCGAGTTTGTTGGAGAACTCTCCGACCGTATTCCTGAGCTGTGCAAGCAATTTGACGTAGATCCTGCGCTTGTAAAAATCTACAACATCGAAGCAGCACCAACGGCGCTGCCAGGCTTTGATCCTGAGCTCGTAGAGTATGGGATGGATGTGTTGACCAAGAAGGGTGTTACGTTCCGGATTGGCACAGCCATTAAGGAGTGCTCGCCAGAGGGTGTTATCGTTGGCGAAGGCGAAGAAATCAAGTCGGCTACCGTGATCTGGACTGGCGGTATTCGCGGCAATCGCCTCATTGAGGAAGCTGGCTTCGAAACGATGCGCGGACGCGTGAAGGTGGATGAATTCCTTCGCTCGCCGAGCAATGAGAACATTTATATCGTTGGCGACAACTCGCTGATGTTTAATCCAGAAGGCCGTCCTTATCCGCCGACTGCTCAAATTGCAATGCAGCAAGGTGTCGTATGCGCACATAACCTTGTCGCTTCCATTCGCAATCAACCGCCGAAGAGCTTCACGTTCAGCAACAAAGGAACGGTAGCCTCACTTGGCAAAGGCGAAGCAATCGGAGTAGCTTTTGGCAAAAAATATAAAGGCCGCGTAGCCGCTTGGCTGAAAAAAGCGATCGACCTTCGTTACCTGTTCATCATCGGCGGCATTTCGCTTGTACTTCGCAAAGGGAAGTTTCTATAATGAGACATTGCAGCGTACAAGTCCGCGGATTGCTGACCAGAGATGAGCTGGATCGTTACAATGCATTGATGGAAGTCGGCTCCTTCTTAGAATCGCAAACACGATACGACTTGGCCTATACGGTGCAAAAGGAAGTTGACCTCCTTATTCAGCCGGCGATCGAGCGGTTGAAGGACAAAGGCCGCGCTCGTGACCGAGCTACGCAAGAGTATTTGGAAGCGAAGCGGCTTGGTCTTGAAAATAATGACGAAGATGACGACGACGATAATTAAAATAAAGGCTTTCGCTCATTGGAGTAGCAACGAAACTGCTCCAAGGCGGAAGCCTTTTTCATTCAGTTGATTCTCTCGGAAAAAAAAGAAGCCCAAGCCATTTGAAGAAAAGGCTTGGGCTTCTTTCTATTATATTTTCAGCAAAGCTTGGAATTTTTCTGCGTTCAAGAAATTGCCAACATAAAAATCGCCGAAGTCAGCGTAACGAGCGCTCACTTCATCAAAGCGCATTTCATAAATCAGCTTCTTGAATTGCAACGCATCGTCGGCGAACAGTGTAACGCCCCATTCCCAGTTGTCGAAGCCGACAGAGCCGGTAATGATTTGTTTAACTTTGCCAGCGTATTGACGACCGATCATCCCGTGGCTGCGCATCAACGTTTTACGCTCGTCCATTGCGAGCATGTACCAGTTGTCTTGTCCATCTCGGCGCTTGTTCATCGGATAGAAGCAGATGTGGTTTGCTTTTGGCAGCGTCGGCTTCAATCGAGCGATAATATCCGGGTTTTGCATCGGATCAGAGCCCGGTTGTGCCATGTAGTTGCTCAGCTCTACAATGCTGACATATGAAAATACCGGATATGTAAAGCTTGCGAACGTTGTTTTGTTAAACGCCGTTTCAAGTTCGTTAAGCTCCTCTAGTGTTTCACGCAAATGCATGAATACGAAGTCTGCTTTTTGACCAACGATGGAATAAACGGCTGTACTGCCTTCTTTATTTTCCTCCACTGTGGTCCATTGCTGCAAAAACGTTTGCAGCTCGTCCAGCGCGCGGCTGCGTTCACTTTCATCGGCTAAGCGCCAAGCGGTCCAATCCACACTGCGAAAATCATGCAGCGCGTACCAGCCTTCTAATGTTTGTGCTGCTTCACTCATCGTATAAATGCTCCCTTCAAGCTCCATAATGATGCTCTAATCATTGTATCGTAAGGAGGGCGGAGTGAGCAAATGGCGGTCTTGTGACATTTGTCCTCATATAATTGACTTCCATCTAACCATTAATTAAACTAATAAACGAGAGTGTGAAAGGGGAAGTTTTGATGCTTCAATTAATTATTGCAACCGTGCTGTTTTTAGTTATGATGTTCGGCATTGGCTTTATTTTGAATATGTTGTTAAAAACAACGTGGTTCCCGATATATTTATTTGTTATCGCATTAATTGTATTAGGCATTTGGGCTCCTTGGGATCAGTCGGCGTCAACGACGATTGAAAACTTTGCTCACTACACGGTTTTTGATTACATACCGGTAATTGGAGCGCTAATCGGCGCATACGTAAGCGGATGGGCGATTCAGGCGCTGCGCAAGGGCGGCTACAAAATGTTTTAAGCCAAGCAAAAACGCCTTCAGCGTCCACTGGATGCTGAAGCAGCTTTGACGGAGAAATATAAGATAAGCAGAAGGAACGAATGATATGCCTTCTTATATTTGAAAAAAAAATCCCTCCTTCGGGGGATTTTTCTATTTTCCGACTCGTCCTGAACATCGGTTTTTATGTTAAAATGATAGAATGTTAGTGAAGGATGGAGCTGATGCTATGCGCATCAATAATATATTGCAGTACACGGAACACCACCGATATTACATTTTTCGCGATTTTTCGCTAAGCAGCCTCGACTACAAAATGCTGTCGCTAATCTATCAGCCGATGATTGGCGCATTTGCCGTCGCATTTTACCAGCAGCTGTATCATGGCATTGCCGAAGGCACCTCGGGCTATTCTTCGATTGAGCCGCAGCGCAAGCTATTTCTTGGCTTAGGGCTGGAGATGAACGAGCGCGGACGCAAGCATCTTATCGAGCAGGCTTCGAAGCTGGAGGCTGTTGGATTGCTGCAAACGTCACGATTAGGCGTTCCTGATAATGCAGATGTTATTTATGAATATGAGATGTCGCAGCCGTTGTCGCCAGTCGAATTTTTTCGCAACATGCATTTAACGATGCTCTTGCGCGATAAGGTTGGCAAGTATGCGGTAATCTCGCTTCGAGAATCATTTGGCGCTAATGAACCGGATGAGCTGGCAGGAGCGAAATTAACGAAAGAAAATATATCAGTGCCTTTCTATGAGCTGTTTAAGCTTAATATGCAGTCCGTAGATAATGAGCTTGAGCAAGCGTTGACAGAGGTTGCGCCATCGCGGCAATCAGCCGCTAGGCCGGCACAAGCAACAGCAGGCATACCTTATGGAGAAATTATTTTGCGTTTTCCTCGTAATTCCGCAAATCGGCGGTTCGTGGAGCGGCTGCGAAGTGATGAAGAACAACTCTCGCAGGTGAACTATGTAGCTTACAAATATAATTTGGCTGTAGTGGATATATGTCGTTTACTTGATGAGGATGGCATTTTTGGAGAGAGCGGCACACTTAATGTTGATGAGCTTCAACTGCGGGCTAATCAATTTTATAGGCAGGACAAGAAGCGGGAAGGCGAACGGCAGCGAGCGCTGTCACGCACGCAAGTTGTTGCGGACGAGGAGACGGTTGATCCTGATGAATTGACCGAGGAATACGAAGTGCAAGAGCAGCATTATTTGCAAGTTCCAAATCAGCTTAGCGGCCGCTGTGATGTTCAGCAATATAATATGCTGATGCGAAATGAACCACATACACGGTTTCTTCAGCGCTTTTTCCCCGGAGCAGTACCGGATTGGATTGAACGAGTGTTTGAACGCATCGACCTCAATTATAAATTAGCTGCCCCCGTTATAAACGTACTTATACATTATGTTATCGGAGCTAACGATGCGCAGCGGGTGACAAAAACATTTTTGGACGCCGTAGCATCGAACATGCTTGTGAAACAAATCGATACATTCGAGAAAGCAGTGCTTTATGTGCGAGAGCAAGCGCAGGTGGAGCAGGATAAGGAGCGCCGCAAGGAAGCTGCGACCAGTTACGCTGGCGGAGGCTATAACGGCTCGAAAGGCGGCTCCAGAAGCGGAGGCAGCAGGGGCACATCCCGTAAGCCTTCTATTCCAATCGTACAGGAAGATCAATCGGCTTCGGCAGTTTCGGCCGATGAGCTTGAAGAGCTGTTGAAGCTGGCTCGGAAATTAGACGGTAAATGATAAAGGCGGTGTAAGCAGATGATGGAGTCGATGGGCGAATTGCTGAAGGCTTGGCCTTCCGGCAAAGCCTTTACGGAAAAGGCGGAGCATAAGCTGACTGAGCTGCTTGCAGAACCGCTTGTTGAGAAGCTTCGCGTTAAATATCCGGATTTGGATGAGCAGACAATCCGTCTTAATTTGAATCGGGTTTATCAATATGTGACGGAATACAGGAACTGTACCAATTGTCCGGGCTTAGACAATTGCCCGAATGATTTTGAAGGCCACTATACGCTGCTTAGTTCTGATACGGTGAATGGTCTAACGCAGTTATATGACCGTAAGGTAGCATGCAAGAAATTTAACGCTCGTCAGAATGAGGATCAGATTAGAAGCCGGATCAGAAGCTTCTACATAGACGAGAAGGCGCTGCAGCGCGGCTACTCGTCAGCTGAGATTATTACGAGAGATCTTGAGCGTGCAAAGGCGGTTGGGCAGGTTCAGAAATATATCGATCGCACGAAAGAGCATGGCTTGCAGGAGGAAGGCTTGTATTTGGCAGGCCGCTTTGGTACAGGCAAAACATTTTTAATGTGTTATTTGCTTCATGAGCTTGCGAAGGCTGGATATTCCGGTGTGATCGTCTACATGCCTGATTTTGTAGAAGATCTGAAGACGCTCATGCATGAGCCCGGCAAGCTGAAGGAAACGGTCGAGATGATGAAGGAAACCGACCTGCTTATCTTTGATGATATGGGCGCAGAAAATTTAAATCCATGGGTTCGCGATCATGTACTAGGCGCGATCTTGAATTATCGGATGCAGCGCAAGCCAACGTTCTACACCTCCAACTACGAGCTGGAGGCGCTGGAGAGGCATTTTAGCTTCACGAGCAAGGATGGCGATGAGCTGCATAAGGGACAGCGTATAATGGACCGTATACGGCCTTACGTTGAAGTTGTCATGGTTACCGGTGAAAACAAGCGCGGACAAAAATAATTGATTAAAGCTTTGGTTAACGGATTCCTATTCGAGGAATTTGTTGACCAAAGCTTTTATTTTTGTTTAAGGCTGGCAGCAGCATCAAGCTTTATCTCAGTATGGTTGAAAGCGTATTCAGAATGAGCGCTGTTTTTATACTGTGTCGTGCGTTCTGCTAGCATATAAAGCTTTCTTATAGGACTTATCAATTATTTGAAATTAAGTATTGACAGAAAGTGGGGCTCGCTGGTAAGATTCTTCCATAACCAACTAAGCAGGTAGGAATAATGTTTTCCGACCGGACGAACCGGAGTAAACACCTATCCAGGAGAAACATCCTCACAGGAAGTAAACTTCATAAATGTTTCTGAAAGCCTGTTAATTTAAAAAAGGGGTGTATGGAAAGATGAAGAAAATTACTCATGTTCGTTCCGTTGTTATTCTATTGGCATTAGTGCTTGTATTGGCTGCTTGCGGTCAAGGCGGCAACAACAAAACAAACAAAGAAACGAATAAGCCTACTAACGAGGCAACTAATACAGCTGCAACAGACGCACCTACGGATAAACCAAAACCGCCAGTTGAGCTTTTGAATGTATCCTACGATCCTACTCGCGAGCTTTATGTAGCATTTAACGCGGCATTCTCGAAACATTGGAAAGCGGAAACAGGTCAAGACGTGACGATTAAACAATCGCATGGCGGGTCTGGTAAACAAGGCCGCGCAGTTATTGATGGCTTGAAGGCGGATGTTGTAACACTTGCACTTGGTTATGACATCGATGCAATCGTTGAGCCAGGGCTAATTAATGCGGATTGGCAATCAAAGTTTGAGCACAACAGCGCTCCTTATACATCAACAATCGTATTTTTAGTTCGTAAAGGAAACCCAAAAGGCATTAAGGATTGGAACGATCTAATCAAGGACAAAGTTGAAGTTATTACTCCAAATCCTAAAACATCTGGCGGAGCTCGCTGGAACTATCTTGCTGCATGGGGTTATGCGCTTAAGCAAAATGGAAATGACGAAGCAAAAGCACAAGAGTTCGTTACACAATTATTTAAGCATGTACCTGTTCTGGATTCCGGTGCACGCGGTTCAACAACAACGTTTGTAGAACGCGGCATTGGCGATGTACTGCTTGCTTGGGAGAATGAGGCTTTCCTATCGATCAATGAGCTTGGTCCAGACAAATTCGAAATCGTATATCCTTCTTTAAGTATTCTTGCTGAACCTCCAGTTGCTGTAGTTGATAAAGTGGTAGACGAGCGCGGAACTCGTGAAGTAGCGGAAGCTTACTTGAAATACCTTTACACAGAAGAAGGCCAAGAAATTGCAGCTAAAAACTACTACCGTCCAATTTCGGAGACAGTTGCTGCAAAGTATGCAGATCAATTCAAAACTCTAGAATTGCTCACGATTGATAAAGATTTTGGCGGCTGGAAAGAAGCGCAAACCAAACACTTTGCAGACGGCGGCATTTTCGACAAAATTTACACACCAGGCTCATAATGCAAAGCATAAACAAGATTGGAGCTGACTTCACATGAAAGGTTCCAAGCCCCGTAACGTACTGCCGGGTTTTGGTTTGTCGCTTGGATTCACATTGTTTTACCTTAGCATTATTGTATTGATTCCGCTGACTGCCGTTTTTTTCAAAACGGCAGAGCTCAGCTGGTCGGAATTCTGGAGCACGGTTACGAATGCTCGTGTCGTTGCCTCTTATCGAGTCAGCTTTCTAACCGCATTTTTTGCCGGACTTGTAAATGCAGTATTTGGCCTATTAATCGCTTGGGTGCTCGTTCGTTATCAGTTTCCAGGCAAAAAAATCGTCGACAGTTTAGTGGATCTGCCATTTGCACTGCCAACTGCAGTGGCTGGCATTGCTTTAACTGCGATCTATGCACCGAATGGTTGGATTGGCTCATTGCTTGAACCGCTCGGCGTCAAGGTTGCTTACTCCCCGCTCGGTATCACCATCGCACTAATATTTATTGGACTTCCGTTTGTTGTTCGTACGGTACAGCCGGTGCTGCAGGATATGGAGAAAGAAACGGAAGAAGCGGCAGTTATGCTCGGAGCCTATCGTTTAAGAACCTTTTGGAAGGTCATCTTGCCTGAGCTGTTGCCAGCACTACTAACTGGTTTTGCTCTAGCATTTGCAAGAGGTATCGGAGAATATGGCTCGGTCGTGTTCATATCGGGCAATATGCCGCTGAAAACAGAAATAACTCCACTGCTCATCATGACGAAGCTGGAGCAATACGATTACGCTGGCGCTACTGCTATTGCACTCGTAATGCTCGTTGTATCCTTCCTGATGCTGCTAGTCATTAATTTACTGCAGTGGCGAATGAATCGCCGCACAGTATCAGACTAAGAAGGGAGCTCATACAAATGGCTGGAGCAATTACAGTACACACGAATGCAGAAGCTTCCAAACGTCCGAGGCATATTACAGAATCAGGTCCCGTCAAATGGCTGCTTATTATCATTGCGATGCTGTTTCTTGGATTAGTTGTCCTGCTGCCGCTGGCATCGGTATTTGTTGAAGCATTAAAAAAAGGTGTAGGCGTATACATTGATTCGATTACAGAGCCGGATGCTTTGTCAGCGCTTAAGCTCACGCTTATCGTTGCATTAATCGCAGTTCCTGTGAATACGGTCTTTGGTATTGCTGCGGCCTGGGCGATCAGTAAATTTCGCTTTCGCGGTAAAAATATTTTAATTACGTTAATCGATTTGCCGTTTGCTGTGTCGCCAGTCATTTCTGGATTGATCTATGTGCTGTTATTTGGCGCACAGGGCTTTTTTGGTCCTTGGCTCGATGAGCGTGGCATCCAAATTATATTTGCAGTTCCTGGAATCGTACTTGCAACCGTGTTTGTTACGGTCCCCTTTGTTGCTCGCGAGCTTATTCCGTTGATGCAAGCGCAGGGCGTCCAAGAAGAGGAAGCAGCTGCAAGCTTAGGCGCTAAAGGCTGGCAAATCTTTTGGAAGGTTACTTTGCCAAACATCAAGTGGGGACTATTGTATGGCGTTATTTTGTGTAACGCACGAGCAATGGGCGAGTTCGGCGCTGTATCTGTCGTATCCGGCCATATCCGCGGAGAAACGAATACGCTGCCGCTGCATATTGAGATTTTGTACAACGAATATCAATTTTCGGCCTCATTCGCCGTTGCTTCTTTGCTCGTCATGCTAGCGGTTGTAACGATGATCGTGAAGAGCATTGTAGAGTGGAAGTCTGGCACGCAGAAGCCAGCGGAGAAAGCTGAATAAATGACAATAATGGAGGGGTTTGAAATGGCAAAACCGCTAGAGTTAGATGCGCAATGGCTGGAGCGTATTTCTGAACAAGTAACGGGTCTTAATTATGGGCATGTAACGATCACTGTTCATGATGGAAGAATTGTACAGATCGACCGGACGGAAAGAACACGTTATGATGGTCCCTCTCAGAAGCAGCAGGTTCCGTCCGAATCTTCACAGCAATCGAAGCAGCGGGACAATTCATCAACGGGCGAAGCGCTTAGAATTGTGCAGTAGCTCCCTAATAGATTCGATAAATATACAACAAACCCAATGCCGCGCAGGCATTGGGTTTGTTGTATACTGGAAGAAAAGTATCCATAAGGAGAATATTAATGCCGGATTGGTCCTATCAGTCCTTGTTTCGACCTCTTTTATTCAGGCTTCCTTCTAGGCTTAGCAGAACACTGACTCTAAAAGCAATGGGTACGCTGAGCAGCATCCCAGGCGGTACTTTTGTTATTCGTACACTTGGGCATATGGAGCCATCACCTCACTTGGAGCAGAAGCTAGCAGGCATTCCCTTAACTACAAGTGTGGGATTGTCAGGCGGTCTAGATCCGCAAGGAGTGGCGCATAAAGCGCTGGCTCAGTTTGGATTTGGTTTTATCGAGCATGGTCCTATAACCGTCAAGCAAATTAAGAGTGATAAGCCTATAACGAATGACATCCTAAATGAAACCATTCGATATCCAGATTATTATGAAAACGACGGTGTAGAGCAGTATGCTGAGCGTATGGGAAAGCCAGGACATTCGTTGCCGCAGCTTGCGAGAATTGCTCCAATGCCGCATGCTTCTTGCGAGCAGGCTCTAATCGAGCTTAAAAGCATGCTGGTGCGGCTAAGTGCAGCGGGTGCGGTTGGTTTTTATGTTGATGTCCTGCATTCATCAAGGAGCCTCGAAGAAGCCCACACTATTTTGAAAGGTATAGCCGGATACGCTTCCGCACAACCGCATGCTAATAAACCTTTGTTTATTTATGTTCCGCCTGACTTTTCTAATGACAGCCTAATCTCGCTGATCCACGCAGCAGAGGGAGTTTGGAGAGGCGTGGTCATTGGAGAAGCAATCTGCGAAGATAACAACGAGGGCTATGGCGCAAGCGTGGGTAAAGAGGCCAAGGCGTTTACTTTGGCCAAAATAAAGCTGCTGCGAAAGGAATACTGTTCCCACTTGCTAATCAAAGCGGGCGGGGGCGTGCATGAGCCGCAGGATGCGTTAGATCTGCTGAAAGCAGGCGCTAACGCCGTTCTACTTCACAGCGGACTGATTTATGCAGGGCCTGGTCTGCCAAAACGGATTAATGAAGCTGTCATTTATGAGCAGGTCCGAGATCTTCCTGCGCAAGTGACTCCATCATTCTGGAAGCATTGGGGCTGGATGCTCCTGCTTGGAATCGGCATGATTATTGGCGGAATATTGTCATGGATTATTGCTGCGACTACGGTGCTGCTGTCCTATGATTTGAATTTTATAGACATGACGTTGGACGAGCTGAAGCACGTCAACCATCATCTGCTGCATTTTATGTCTCATGACCGAATTACGCTTTCCGGAACGATGATTACAATTGGAATATTGTATGTTCAGCTGGCTAGACATGGATTAAAGCATAGTCTGCACTGGGCTCGAACGGCTTTGATGACGTCTGGTATTGTTGGGTTTTTAAGCTTTTTCTTATTTCTTGGCTACGGTTATTTCGATCCGCTGCATGCGCTAGCTGCTGCTTTTTTGTTCCCGATGTTTCTGCTATCCATGCGCAAAAATCCGGATCAGCCCTATCGCTTGCCAGTTAATGTTCGTAATGATCGAATATGGCGTTTGGCGATGTATGGACAATTTTGTTTTGTCGTTTTGGGCTTCGCGCTGGCTGTAGGCGGTTTAACGATCGCAGGCGTTGGGATTACAGAGGTGTTCGTACAGTCGGATTTGGTTTATTTGAATACGACGCATAACGAGCTGAATGGGGCGAACTTGAAACTCATCCCGTTGATAGCCCATGATAGAGCAGGATTTGGCGGAGCGTTGTTCTGTGCTGCACTGGCCATTCTTATTATTGCGCTATGGGGAATCCAGCAGGGAACGCGCTGGATATGGTGGACGCTGCTGCTTGGCGGAGCACCGGGCTTCTATGCGGGCTTAAGTGTTCATCTATCCATCGGTTATATCGATTTTTTGCATCTTTCACCTGCGTTGTTTGCGTTATTGCTTTATATTCTCGGACTTATTTTCTTGTATCCTTATTTAATGAGAAAGTAACAAGTGTAGCGGAATTATATCTGATGTATCAGCCGCGTATCGTTGATAGGCAACAAAAAAAAGGAGCAGCGAGCTGCTCCTTTTTCTTATGAAATGATGAATTTCACGATTACAGCAACAGCGAAAATGACGGTCATTAAACCGAGCATGCCGCCAAAGCCGAAAACGACGTCCATCAAGTCATGGCGAGGCTCTTCGTTAAAATGCTCGCGCGGGTCTCTTACGTTTTCCATCGTTGACGTCCTCCTTGAAAAAGACCGATTGCGTAAGTAACAACCAATTTACGGTCGTCTTTATGTAGTATCGGTTTATTCAACTTATATTAGTATACTCAAACAGATAAACAGTTGTAAAGCCAGAACCGGTGACAATTGTAAAACAAAGTATAGCCGAGTTATGATAAAATATGAACAGAATCATATGGCAGTCGGAGGCGAGAGCATGGATCATCAGCAAACGGATCGGGAGCAGGCAGAGCAGCAGCTTGCAGAGGCAAAAGAGACGATACGGAACAAACTAGCTTTGCTCCCGGATCAATCAGGCTGTTACCTCATGAAAAACAGCGAAGGCGTCATCATTTATGTAGGCAAGGCAAAAGTGCTCAAAAATCGCGTGCGTTCTTATTTTAACGGCAGCCACAATGGCAAGACGCAGCGGCTCGTATCTGAAATTCGTGATTTTGAATTCATTGTAACCTCTAGCAATATGGAAGCACTCATTTTAGAATGCAACTTAATTAAACAATACCATCCAAGATATAACGTCCTGTTAAAGGATGATAAAACGTTCCCCTATATCAAAATTACGAACGAGAAACATCCGAAGCTCGAGGTCACAAGACGTATCATTAAAGACAAGGGCAAGTACTTTGGCCCTTATCCGAATGCTTATGCCGCTCAGCAGACAAAGAAGCTTCTGGACCGGCTATATCCGCTTCGCAAGTGTAAGACACTCCCAGATAAGGTGTGCTTGTATTATCATCTAGGACAATGTATTGCACCGTGTGAATTTGATGTGCAGCAGAGCGAATACGATCGGATGATTCAAGAAATTTCAAAGTTTTTGAACGGCGGTCAAGATGTCGTGAAAAATGAGCTGCAGCGCAAGATGGAGGAAGCAGCCGAGAAGCTCGAATTTGAACGGGCGAAGGAGCTTAGGGATCAGCTGATTGCAATCGATGCGGTCATGGAGAAGCAGAAGATTACGATGTCCGATGCGCTTGACCGTGATATTTTTGGTTTTGCAGTAGATAAGGGCTGGATGTGCGTTCAAATATTGTACATGCGCCAGGGTAAGCTCATTGAGCGGCACGGCACAACTTTTCCTTATTACGGGGAAGAGTATGATGATTTCATGACATTCGTTACGCAGTATTATAGCGATAATCCGGCATTGCCTAAGCAAATCCTGCTGCCAATACCGCCTGAGCTGGAAGCGGTGGAATCAGCGGGCGGAGTGGCAGCAGTTGATGAGGCAGCAGCTACGCACGCTGACGATGTCATTGCATCCTTGCACAGCTGGCTGAAGGTTAAGGTGCTTATGCCGCAGCGCGGACGCAAGAGCGAGGTCGTAACGATGGCTATCGATAATGCAAGGGTGATGCTGGACGAGAAATTCAGGCTCATCGAACGAGATGAGGAACGAAGCGTTAAAGCGTCAGAGTCGCTTGCAGGCTGGCTAGGGCTGGATGAAGTACGCCGAATCGAGGCATTTGATAACTCCAATATTCAGGGGACGAATCCCGTTTCGGCTATGGTTGTCTTTACGGACGGCAAGCCAGACCGCAAGGAATACCGCAAATACAAGGTGAAGACAGTACAAGGTCCAGATGATTACGAAACGATGCGCGAGGTCATACGGCGCCGCTACGAGCGTGTGGTGAAAGAGGAATTAGCTCCGCCGGACCTGATTGTAGTCGATGGGGGCAAAGGGCAAATATCTGCGGCGCTCGACGTGCTTGAGAATGAGCTTGGGTTGTACATTCCCGTTTGCGGTCTTGTGAAGGATGCGAAGCATAAGACAGCGCAGCTTATGACTGGAGATCCAGCTGAGATTGTTCCTTTGCCAAGGGACAGCCAGGAGTTTTATTTGCTGCAGCGCATTCAAGATGAGGTGCATCGCTTTGCGATTACATTCCACCGCGAGCAGCGCGCCAAGTCCATGGTGGAGTCGAAGCTTGATTCGATTCCGGGCATTGGCGAGAAACGACGCAAGCTGCTGCTCAAGCATTTTGGCTCGATCAAAAAAATAAAAGAGGCCTCAGTCGAAGACTTTCGGCCTCTATCTATTGGTGATAAATTAGCTTCGCAAATTATAGCTGCTCTAGGGGAGGAGTCGTCGTCATAGACGGCTTCTTCTCTTTTTTGTGACTTAAATATTTTAGAACAAATGCAATCAGTACCGGCAGCACGGAGAAGAAAATAGCTGAGATTATGTTCGGTGCTGTTCCAATAGTGAGCAAGGATAGGCCAACTGCAACGCTGTTGAAGATGGCATGGGTGAACATGGCTGTAATGAAGCCGTATCTGACGAAGATAAAGCTGAACAACAGTCCGATAATCATCAGCTCAAACAGTCTCGTCGTGGACGGATAAAAAGGATACATCACATGGCCCAGCGCCCAGAAGAAGGTAGGCAGCAGTGCTGCGGCAAACGTGTTTTTAAACCACCTGCGAAATAGTCCAATACCGAAGAAGCGGAATACGGCTTCTTCGCCAATTGCGGCAGCCCAAGCAAGCACGGGCATCAGCCAAAGAATGCCCATATTGTATGGGGATTGTGAGGCATCTGATGTTTCCCAAGTGCCAATGGACAGCTTCAAGGCGATAAAGATAACCGATTGAATTGCGAATAGGATGATCGCGAATAAATAGGACAAGCCCACGCTGCGCCAAACATAATCGCCATACCCTCTCTGACCGAAGCGCGGCCATAAAGCGCGGCCCTGCGCCTTCCAGAGGCCGTCTCCGGCAACGATGGATACATAAATGGAACCTGCCATTGGAATCGCTAGCAGAACACTTACGATGGCAGTGATCGAAACGGTAGCGCCTGCCATATCCGTCTCGCCGAGCGTAGCCCGGATACCATCCAGAACGTTTAAATTCATGATCGTATAAGTAATTAAATAAATGATCGTTAATACGATTCCGTATTTAAAGGATGTATGTTTTCGATACAAAACGGAGTAAATAATAGCTAAGACGAATAAAACGAAGCTCATGAACAGATAACCGATAGAGGTAAGGTATCCAGCTATTTTATCTTGTTTCTTTACATAGTTTATGTAATCGGATGGAGCCTCGAATATCGGTTTATATTTAGTAATGATCGTACGGTCATTCACGACAAGAGCGTTAACCAATACGTTAAGATGAGCATTTTTAATGGAATAACCTGCAGGAGGCTTAGGCTGCCAGTCGCCATTAGGCAATATTTGACCGCCTATGAATTCAGTACCGCTGAAATTTCCTGCAGTTAGGAAGGCAATAGCTTCTTTTGCTTTATCTGCATCTGATAGCTGTTCCCCCTCAAGCTTCAAGTTCCAAGCTACGACTTTCCCGCTATGCATATGTAGATAAACATATCCGCTGCCGCCGCTTGCGAATTTAAGATCAACCTGAAACGTATCTGTAGGAAACCTAGGGTCATATTTATCCGTATATGCTTTGACTAGCTCATATTTAGATAAGTAGCCATTCATAATTTTATCGGTTTGATGTACGGCTTTAGCCGATTTCACCTTCAAGCCTGTTTCTTTTTCAACAAATGCAGACGCCTTATCCTCCGCCGCTGATTTCGTTATGACCTTGGTATTCATTTCGCCAGATGAGATAGCCGTAATCATGGGAACGATTTGTACGGCCCCATAAATAATAAAGCAAGCAACTGCTGCCCATATAAATCGTTTCCATTCATTGGGTTTAATAGAATCAATCATAGTTTCACCTCAACTGTCTTCATAATAAATAGCTCATTTTATTACCTTAACATATGAATCCCTAAATTATCCAATGAAAATGACCGTTTGTTTTCAAAAAAATGCGAAATAACGATGTCCAGCAAGCTAGCTATGTGCTGGTTCGTCCCATTGCCCTAATTTGAGCTAATATCGTCCTGTTTGTCATAAACGTCACCTTTATATCAGGAGTGCTTAGGGATTATAATCGTTATCGTCATACTAATTGCATAGCATAGCCGAATTTCCTAAGGAAATCGGGGGAACCATAAAGTTGTCTAAATGGATGAACCTGCTGAAAGCAAAGCAGTTTAACATTAGATAGCATGGGGTGAATTTTAGCGGTGAAGCATCGTCTTCTTCCGCTGAATAGGGCTGCCTGTCCAGGCCCGAATCCGTCAGCTAACCTCGAAGGCGTATTGGAACAGGACTCATCGCACGAGCACTTGAGTTTCCAGTGCTTTTTTTTATGCTTAAAAACAAAAATGACAATATGACATAATCAAAAAGAAGGGAAATGGATGAAGGTTAGTTGGAATGTTTTGAAGTGGTCACCCCCGCGTATTTTGGTAAGTGGATTCGCTCTTATTATATTGCTGGGTGCCTTATTATTATCCATGCCTTTTGCATCGGTAAGCGGTGAGAGATTGCCTTTTATAGATGCGCTGTTTACGGCAACTTCGGCAACCTGTGTAACAGGGTTAGTTGTCGTTGATACTGGAACTTATTTCTCTATATGGGGTCAAATCATATTAATGTGCCTGTTCCAGCTTGGTGGACTCGGATTTATGACGATGGCGACGCTGGTAGCGCTCGTACTTCGCAAGAGGATTTCGCTGCGTGAGCGGCTTTTGCTGCAGGAATCCATGAACCAGTCGAGCATGGAAGGCATCGTGCGTTTGATTAGACGCGTTATTGTGTATTCATTGACAATAGAGCTTATTGGCGCTGCGTTGTTTGCTTCGAGGTTTGCATTTGATATGCCGCTGGGCAAAGCGATTTATTTTGGAGCCTTTCATGCGGTTTCATTGTTTAACAATGCTGGTTTTGATATTTTTGGGAACTATCGCAGCTTGACCTTATACGTATCTGATCCAGTCGTCAATATTGCAGCTATGATGCTGATCATATCGGGTGGACTCGGCTTTGTTGTTATGTCGGACCTGATGGAGTTCCGCAAAAACCGCAAGCTGTCACTGCACAGTAAGGTCGTGCTATCTATGACAGGAACGCTTATTGCAGTAGGGACACTCGTCATATTTATTTTTGAATTCTCGAATTCGAAGACACTGGGCTCTCTGGACTGGGGCGGGAAAATTTTGTCTTCGTTCTTCCAGTCGGTAACGCCGCGGACGGCAGGAGCCAATACGCTTGATTATACGGCTATTCGGCAAGCGACGATGTTTTTCACCATTATATTAATGTTTATTGGCGCCTCGCCCGGCTCGACGGGCGGCGGCATCAAAACAACAACCTTTGCAACGTTGGTCGGCGCTGTATTTGCAATGATTAGAGGACGAGAGGACATCGTTCTTTTCCGTTACAGATTAGGCAAAGACAGAATTTTTAAAGCACTCACGATTACTTTGATCTCTTTATCGCTTGTCATTATTGTAACGATGATCTTGTCGATGACGGAGGATCAAGCTTTTATAAAGCTATTGTTTGAAGCGACATCAGCATTTGGAACAGTAGGATTATCCGTTGGTGTTACGCCAGAGCTGAGCCTTGTTGGGAAAATAGTCATTGCATTAACCATGTTTGCCGGAAGACTTGGACCCCTGACGCTCGCATACGCGCTTGGGCCTCGTACAGAGAAAGAGCTTTATCGGCATCCAGAGGGCAAAATTACGATTGGATAGGAGACTTTGCAAGTGGGAATTAAAAAGAAACAATTTGTCATCATCGGCTTAGGGAGATTTGGTTCGAGCTTAGGGCGCGAACTCGTCCAGCTTGGCCATGAGGTGCTTGGAATAGATAAGGATGAGGAAGCCGTTCAGGACATGAGCGGTATTCTAACCTATGCTGTATCAGCTGATTGTACGGATGAAGAAGCGCTGCGCTCCTTGGGTGTAAGAAACTTTGATTGCGGAGTTGTCGCGATTGGCGATGACATTCAATCCAGCATTTTGACAACCATACTGCTTAAGGATTTGGAAGTGAAGCAAGTTGTAGCGAAAGCTTTGACTGAACTGCATGGCCGGGTGCTTGAGAAAATCGGTGTCGACCGCGTGGTCTATCCTGAGCGCGATATGGGTATTCGAGTTGCGCATCAGCTAGTATCCCCAAATCTATTAGATTATATCGAGCTTTCCAAAGAGTATACGATCGCCGAGCTTGCTGTACCGCAATGCTTGGATGGCAAGTCATTGCATGATCTTAATCCGCGAGCTAGATTTGGATGCAGCATCGTAGCCATAAATAAGCCCAATGGCATCATTATTGCACCGACAGCAACGGATGTCCTTTCACTTCGTGATGTCATGGTTATTATAGGAACAAATGAGCAAATAGAAGACTTCGAAGCATCCGTTATCCGTTAATTTTTTTATGTAGTGGAAGAGGCTTATCATTAGAAAAGGCAGATTAGGCTGAAATGGATTTGGAAGTGTAATATTGGAAATGCTGAAGGACAGCAGCTATTTTAAAAGCTGCTGTCCTTTTTGCTGGGGAAGCCTGCTGCAAGCTCGTTGATCCAAAGGCGAACGGACGGGCTGAGGGCGGCCGAGTCCGCATGAATGAGCGAGGTGGTACGTTTTGTATCTTCAAGTTCTCGAATGGGAATGACGGTAAGATCATTGTCTTCAAGCAGTTGATTGCGCATATACGATTGAGGCAGGAGCGTCGCAGCACGGCAAGTATGCAGCAACCGAAGGATAGCTTCAAACGAATCAATTTCCATTCGCACATCCGGCTGAAGATGATATTTGTCAAACAGCTCGTCGGTCAACAACCTGTACCAAGTGCCTTTGGAGAACAAGATCATCGGCATGCCGGTCACATCCTGTATACCCAGCGTGCCTTTATCGGTAATAACCTGATTGCGAGGCACCACGAGCGATAGATGATCCTCAAACAGCGGAATGCACCGCAGCGTTGAATCTTCAATACTAGAGGCGACAATGCCGATATCGGCTTTGTGATCTCGCACGAGCGATACGATTTCATGCGTCTTGCCGGTAATCGCTTTAATGTCGATCTCCGGATGGGTAGAAGTTAAGCTTTGAATGAGATCGGGCAAAGTCGTTTGAAGCGTCGTCAAGCTTGCGCCAATGGTAAGGGTCGTATGTCCAGCCGAGGTGAACTCAGAGACGGTTTGCAAATATTTGCGATGAAGCTGGCGAAGCTCCAAAGCATATTCATAGGTCAATTGCCCAATTCGAGTAAGCTCCAGCCGTTTTCCGATGCGATGAAACAAAGGAGAGCCTAGGTCCTGCTCAAGCTTGGCAATTTTGCGAGACAGTGCAGGCTGAGACAGGTTTAGTAAGGCGGAAGCCTTGTTCATACTGGACTGTTCCACAATAACGGTAAAGACATGCATCTCTTCATTCATGAATGAAACCCCTTATGTCATTTTGTTATAAGAAATTATAAAAAATAAGCAATTCCATTATAAGCTTAAAAGGAGTAGGATGGGAAGTGTGGCTAATATGTGTCGAGTTTTGTTGACGGACATACATGCTGGGGTTACAATGTAGAATGATTTGCCAAGCGTAAACTGCTGATGACAACCATTGGCTGCACAGCACCTCGTTTGCGCTGGAATATAAGCAATGTATAAAGGGGAAACCGATACATTCTTATATTTTAAGAAAAAGCATGCTAGCACTCACAGTTTTGAAAGGAGAAGGAATGACATGAAAGGAAATTCGTATTTCTCGCGCAAGCTTCACTCGCTTCTCGGGATCATTCCACTCGGCGGATTTATCGTCGTGCATGGTCTGACTAACTACCAGGCGTTTGAACGCGGGCCTGAAGGCTTTGACAAAGGCGTAACTCTCATTAACAGCATGCCCGTGCTGCCGCTGCTCGAGATTTTCGGCATTTACCTCCCGCTATTGTTTCATGGTATTTACGGCTTGTATGTCGCTTACCAATCGAACACGAATACGGGGCGTTTTAAGTACGGCCGGAACTGGGCATTTACCGCACAACGGATTACAGGGGTAATTACTTTTGTATTCGTTTTCTGGCACGTATTCCAAACTCGGATTCAAGTTTATCTCGGCAACATCACGCATGAGGAACTGGGATCAACGATGAATCAGATTGCGAGCAACCCTACTTACTTCGTACTTTATGTTATTGGTGTATTAGCAGCTGTTTTCCACTTCAGCAACGGCCTTTGGGCGTTTCTGATCAGCTGGGGCATTACGATTGGCCCGAAAGCTCAACGCATCTCTTCATATATTTGCATGGGCGTTTTTGTAGTCGTATCAGCATTGTTTATTCTTTCGCTTATTGCGTTCAGCGGAGATCAATTCAAAGAAGCTGCAAGTGCTGCATTGGCACTTACGAATATCGGTTAGTTTGTAGACAAGGAGCGAAACGTTATGGCTAAAAATAAAATTATCATCGTAGGCGGCGGTCTTGCAGGCTTGATGGCTACCATCAAAGCAGCAGAAGCTGGCGTTCACGTTGATCTGTTTTCACTAGTACCGGTCAAACGTTCCCACTCAGTATGTGCACAGGGCGGCATCAATGGCGCTGTTAATACAAAAGGAGAAGGCGATTCTCCATGGGAGCATTTCGACGATACCGTATACGGCGGAGATTTCCTCGCCAACCAACCGCCAGTTAAAGCAATGTGTGATGCGGCACCAGGCATCATTCACTTGATGGACCGGATGGGCGTTATGTTCAGCCGTACATCTGAAGGCTTGCTGGATTTCCGTCGCTTCGGCGGCACGAAGCATTCCCGTACAGCATTTGCAGGCGCAACGACAGGTCAACAGCTGCTTTATGCACTGGATGAGCAAGTTCGCCGCTGGGAAGCAGCTGGACTAGTTAACAAATTCGAGCACTGGGAATTCCTTGGCGCTGTTGTTGACGATGACGGCATTTGCCGCGGTGTTTCAGCACAGGATCTTCGCTCGATGGAAGTTCACACGGTTCGTGCAGATGCAGTTATTCTTGCATCAGGCGGTCCTGGTATTATTTTCGGCAAAACAACGAACTCTGTTATCAACACCGGCACAGCTGCCAGCGCAGTTTACCAGCAGGGCGTTAACTACGCAAACGGCGAGTTCATTCAAATTCACCCAACAGCTATTCCAGGCGATGACAAGCTCCGCTTGATGTCGGAATCAGCGCGTGGTGAAGGCGGACGGATTTGGACGTACAAAGACGGTAAGCCTTGGTACTTCCTAGAAGAAAAATACCCAGCTTACGGAAACCTTGTTCCTCGTGATATTGCGACTCGTGAAATTTTCAGCGTGTGCGTAGATCAGAAGCTTGGTATCAACCAAGAAAACATGGTTTACCTTGATTTGTCTCACAAAGATCCGAAGGAGCTTGATGTTAAGCTCGGCGGTATCATTGAAATCTATGAGAAATTCATGGGCGACGATCCACGGAAAATCCCGATGAAAATCTTCCCAGCGGTTCACTATTCAATGGGCGGCATGTGGGTTGACTACAATCAAATGACAAACATTCCTGGTCTGTTTGCAGCCGGTGAGTGCGAGTATCAATACCATGGTGCGAATCGACTTGGCGCGAACTCTTTGCTATCCGCTATTTACGGCGGTATGGTAGCTGGACCAAAAGCTGTTGAGTATATCAAAGGCTTGAAGAAATCAGCTGAAGATGTAGCTTCCTCCGTATTTGACCGCGAGAACAAGCGTCAAACGGACAAGTACAACAGCATCGTAAATATGAAGGGTACTGAAAATGCATATGTCATTCACAAAGAGCTAGGCGAATGGATGACGAACAATATGACGGTAGTTCGCTTTAATGACAAGCTGGAGCAAACGATCCACAAGATCAAAGAGCTGAAGCAGCGTTATGCGAATATCAACATTAACGATACAGCGCAATGGAACAATGCAGGCGTAGCCTTTACTCGTCAGCTTTGGAACATGCTTGAGCTCTCTGAAGCGATGACGCTAGGCGCATTGCTGCGCAACGAAAGCCGCGGCGCTCATTATAAACCAGACTTCCAAGAACGCGACGACGAGCATTTCATGAAATCGACGATTGCGAAATGGACGAAGGAAGGTCCACAAATTTCTTACGAGGATATCGACGTAAGCTTGATCAAGCCGCGTAAACGTGATTACTCGAGCGACAAGAAGAAAGGAGAATAATGATGGCTGAAACGACTGTAGCTACAAAATCGGTTAAGTTTATCATCACTCGCCAAGATACTCCTGATTCCAAACCATATACGGAAGAGTTTGAAATTCCTTACCGCGCTAATATGAACGTTATTAGCGGCCTGATGGAAATTCAACGTAATCCGAAAAAGGCAGACGGCGCAAGCACGGCTCCTGTATGCTGGGATTCCAACTGCTTGGAAGAAGTATGCGGCGCATGCTCAATGGTCATCAACGGCAAGCCTCGTCAAGCGTGCAGCGCTTTGATCGATAAGCTTGAGCAGCCGATTCGTCTTGAACCAATGAAAACATTCCCAGTAGTTCGTGACCTTGTTATTAACCGTGAGCGGATGTTTGGCGCCTTGAAACGCGTTAAGGCATGGATTCCAATCGACGGAACGTATGATCTGGGTCCTGGACCGCGGATGGCAGAAACGAAGCGTCAATGGGCTTATGAGCTTTCCAAATGTATGACTTGCGGTGTTTGCCTTGAAGCGTGCCCGAACGTAAATGATCGGAATAGCTTCATCGGTCCTGCTGCAATTTCACAGGTTCGTTTGTTTAATGCTCATCCAACAGGTGAGATGAACAAGGAAGAACGTCTGGATGCACTTATGACAGATGGCGGCATCGAAGGCTGCGGCAACTCGCAAAACTGTGTTCGCGCATGTCCGAAGGGCATTCCGCTTACGACTTCAATCGCAGCAATCAATAAAGATACAACCAAACATCTATTCAAAAAATGGCTTGGCATGTAGTCCAATTGATTTATAGGAAACCCTCGATCTGATCGGGGGTTTTTTATTTGCATATTGTGATATTGATTATTATTATCAATGATAGTAGATAAATAATCCTTTGTCAATTCCTGATAAAAGAAGAGAAGGCAATAAAAAAAACCGCCTAAGCGGTTTTTTATCTTACATCCATTGTTCGCCCCAAGTTTGAATGGACTCAATGACTGGCTGAAGCTCCCTGCCTTTGTCGGTTAGCTCATATTCAATACGTACAGGCATTTCTGGATAAACTTGACGTTTAATAATCGTTAATGTTTCAAGCTCTTTCATCCGGTCCGTTAGCATTTTGTCGCTCATTTCGGGAATTTGTTCCTTAATCTCTTTGAACCTTTTTGGTCCTCCAAGCAATACCCGAATAATTCTGCCAGTCCACTTCTTGCCTAAAATGTCGGCTGCGGCTTCATACTTTGGGCACATTGTCGAATAATCCAACCGTATCACCCCGCTTTTTGTAATACTATTGTACCATACGAACAAACTAAAAGTAAGTTAATTTCAGTGGGAATGCGATTGTTTGATCGTATATTATATTTACTATATTAAAGTTAGGAAAATACAGGAAAAGCGTTCGCGAATTACAATCGAATAACAATCAACCCAAGAATGGTACAAGCAAAGGCTGTCCACTGAAGGATCGTCAACTTCTCTTTATAAAATATAATAGCGCCAGCTGCTACGACAAGACTGTTCGTAGCAAAGATAGGCGCTGCAAGATTCGCTTGTCCGGTAGCAATAGCGACTGCATAAAGCTGCAATCCACCGTATGAGAACAGACCCGCAACAATACCGAGCCAAAGTCCAGTTCGCTCTGAGGTGCGTGCAGCGGTCGTTTTGACCGGGATGAGAAACCAGCAGAGAGAGAGGGCATAAGCAATGAACAGGATCGGGGCGCTAGGAAGATCCAATTCATCGGTGACTTTTAATCCACCATTGCGCAGCGCAAATAGCACGACTGCCAAAAAGACGAGAATGAACCATCTTTTTTCTGTAATCGTGAGCGGTTCCTTTCGTTTATGAGCAATAAAGACGACAGCAAGCAGAAGCAGAGTTATGCCTATTGCCTCCGAAGCGCTGAGCGGCTCGTTGTACCACAAGGTCGCTAAAGCGACAACTAAGATAATGTTCATATTCGTTAGGGGAGAGGTCAAGCTGGCGGGTCCAAAATGCAATGCTTTCATAAACAAAGCGTTTCCCCATGCTGAGCCTGCTCCTATTATGATGCCTGCAATCCATACCCTCGGATCAGCAAGAAAGAAAAACGTTCCTTCAAGCGCCGCATGCACCCCAAAACCTAACGTTCCAGAAGCATACAATCCGAGCAGCAGCGTTCTTGTAGAGCCGCCCCGCATTTGTGATACTTTCATCCACCAGCCTGCTAGTCCAAATAAAACAGCGCTGCTGATGGCTGTAATGAGCCACATCGTTTTCCAACCCCTCAAATTTGTTACACAAATGAAATAGTTCTGTTATCGTCTCATTACATTAGTGGGCTATTATAATAAACAAGACCCCCTTTTTAATATATCCTTTTGGGACCTGCGACGTGCAGGTCCACTTTTTTTGTCTAAAGCCCCTCATGTGCTCTTATATCGGTACAATAACTTGCTGGCGCTTGCGATAGAAAACCCACTGTGAGAAGCCAATTTCCTTCAGCCTTTTCTGTACGAGCTCCCAATCTTCGCCAACTCTGCTTGGCTTATGCGCATCCGAACCAAACGTCACATTGACTCCAAAATGAAGTGCTCGCTCCAAGATTGCATCCGATGGATACCATCCGCCTACATCTTTGGTACTGCCTGATGTATTAATCTCTATGGAAACGCCGCATTCGGCAATCGTCTGCAAAGCATCGTCAATTTCCTTATTAGCAGGTATATCGGAGAAAGCAGGGTAATACCCCTTCATCGCGTCGATATGTCCCAAAATATCAAACATGCCGCTGCGTGCAGATTGTTTGATAAGATCATAATAGCTTTGCTTCACTTCAATATGCTGCTGTTCATTTAAGTTTTTAAACCGATTGCGATTGAATATGCTGATGTCGCCAACTTGATGAACAGAACCAATGATATAATCGAAGGGCACGCCGTCATAGGCTTTTTTGTAGCTGTCTACATATTTAGGAAAAAAATCCGATTCTACTCCAAGCATAACCTCGATTTTGCCTGCGTATTGCTCCTTCAACCGCAATACTTCATTAACATAATTGGTGAATTCGCTTCTTGCCATTGCAATGCCTGGCGAAGGCTGATCATTCTCATGATAAAAGAAGGGGGAGTGATCCGAGATGCCGATAACCTGAAGCCCGGCTTCAATTCCGGCTAAAATATAATCCTCGATATTGCCGTCGGCGTGGCCGCATCTAAAATGATGGGTATGTAAGTCGAATTTCATTTTTTATCTCTCCTAGTTATTTGTCTAGTGGAAGCTTCTTGTCGACTATTCGCTGCTAATGAATTGATGCTCAGGCATGCCTTTTAGATCACTTAAAAATTGCTTCAGTGCGGTATTGATGTAACGGCCTGATTTATAAACCACTCCAACGGGATGACTTATTTCAAGCTCGTTGACCTTTATCATTTTTAGTGTACCCATACGGAGTTCATTTGCTATCGAAAGTTTAGATACGACTGCGGCGCCTAAATTAATTTCAACCATGCGCTTCACTTCTTCACTGCTGGAAACCTCCATTACGATATTGGGTTGAATATTGTATTTACGAAAAATTTGATCGACAAATCTCCTGCCAAGCGTGTCTGGAGCAAGCATAATCATTGGAATGTCCTTAAGCGTATCAACTGTCGTATGCGTCAACCTGCTCATGGGATGGGAAGGAGGGACGACGAGCTCAAATGTATCATAATAAAGGACGGAGGAGGAAACGTTCGGATTTTTTTCAGAAAGATATGTAATCCCTATATCGACTGACCCGTTCTCGACACTGGCCATAACTTGGGATGAGGGCATGGAATGAATCGTTGTTTTAATAAAAGGAAATTGGTTTTGAAAATAGGATAGCACGCGCGGTAAAATCTGAATCGCTATTGAAGCCGTAGTTCCGAGTAATATGTGTCCTTGCGGCGTAAGGTTCATATCTGAAAGCTTCTGCTTCAGTTCTTCCACGATCGAAAGAACTTGCTCCGCATGCTCCAAAAAAACTTGTCCGTGTTCCGTTAGCGTAACTGGCTGATTGCGATTAATGAGAATCGTTTTGAATTCATCCTCAAGGCTTTTGATTTGTGCCGAAACAGCAGGCTGTGTGAGATTCAGCAGCTCGCCAGCTTTCCTGAAGCTCATCGTTTTGGATATCGTAAGGAGTGTTTCAAGCTGACTAATATTCACGTCAATCCCCCTCTCATAGGTACTTAATGCTCAAACTCATATTCTACTATTATAAAGGATAGCGGCCATTACAGCAAAAAGGCTGCAGCTCGTTAGGCATAAATTGCCCGTACGAGTGCAGCTCTGCAATGAATATGGCACAGGTCTCTAGAGCCATTCTTTTTTGCGGAAAATATAAAACATGCTTATGCCAAGCAGCAGCATGATACCAAGTAAAATGTATGATCCTAAGCGAAGGTGAAGGCCTGGAATGAAATCGAAATTCATCCCATAGATGCCCGTTATAAAGGTCAGCGGCATGAATATAGTCGTAATTGCTGTAAATACGCGCATGATTTCATTGGCACGGTTGGATACGCTGGACTGATAAGCTTCGCGTAAGTTGCCCATGAGATCGCGGTACGTATCGAAGGACTCGGCAATTTTCAAGGCATTCTCGTATATATCGCTGAAATATTTTTGCAGCTGATCATCAATGAGCTTCAGATCTTTTTTGTTAAGCGTTGCAATGACGTCGCGTTGTGGACCGAGCACTTTCCTCAGCCACAATATTTCACCGCGGAGCCCGATGATTTCGTTCAAATGCGATTTCTTAGTATGCATTAGTATATCTTCTTCAAGCGCTTCGATGCGCGTATCAATACGGTCGCCAACGAGGAAATAATTATCGACAACAATGTCGACGAGATGATACAAGAAATAATCGGGCCGGCTAACCTCTTGTTCCCACAGCACAGGCTTTAGAGAACGAAGCTCGTTAATTTTTTGCTTGGTGACCGTAATAATGAAATGGCGGCCAAGGAAAATATTGAGTGCCCTTAGGAAGATTTCTTCGTCATCAAATCGTATGCTGTTGATTACAATAAAATAATGGCTTTCGTAAATTTCAATTTTTGGACGCTGCTCCTCTTCACTGAGGCAATCCTCAACTGCCAGATCGTGCATGCTGAATAGGGGCTGTAAAATAGCAAGATCCTCCACATCAGCGTCAATCCAGTAAAATCCTTCTTTCGAGGGAATAAGTGTTTCGTTAATATCTTCAATAGTGGTGAACATGCCATTGCTAACAAGGCGGATTTTCATCCGGAGTCACTCCTTTCTTTCTTCAGAGGAAACTGCCGGCTGAATCGGACTTGGCCAGCAGTAACCGTATTCGATAGTTTTCAGGCTTCGGTCGGTCGCCTTCCATGTCCATATGCACCCCTTTATAAGTCAAATAAATGAAATAATTCTTGTCTAGTATACTCCCGCGTCAGCTTTACATTCAAGCCTAAAAACAATCGTTTTTTTCATCTAAATGTCAAGGATATGAATAGAGGATCTTGACGCAATTGTCAGAATGCATTAAAGTGAAGGTGAAATGAAACCGCGGAAAATTGAATAGACTACTTTCTTATCAAGAGCAGGCGGAGGGACTAGCCCGATGAAGCCCGGCAACCGGCGTGTAAAACGCACGGTGCTAATTCTTGCGGAAACTTTAATGTTTCTGAGAGATGAGAGAGGCGGATGGCTTATTTACTGAGCATACGACCTTTTCTCACAGCAGAAAGGGTCTTTTTCATGTTCAAGCGGTCATACTGCTTCTAGAGGAGTGATACCTATGCCAATTAAAGTGCCTGACAATTTACCAGCCAAAGAGGTATTAAACAACGAGAACATTTTCGTCATGGATGAGAGCATCGCCTACCATCAGGATATTAGGCCGCTCAGAATTGCGATTTTGAACTTAATGCCTACCAAGGAAACAACCGAAACGCAGCTGCTTAGACTTATCGGCAATACGCCGCTACAAGTTGAGGTTGTACTGCTGCATCCAAGAACACATACATCAAAAAACACCTCAGCCGATCATTTGGAATCCTTCTATAAAACATTCGATGAAATTTCGGATGAATATTATGATGGTCTCATCATTACAGGCGCGCCGGTAGAGCATATGCCTTTCGAGGATGTAAACTACTGGGAAGAGCTGAAAGAAATTATGGATTGGAGCGCAAGGCGCGTAACTTCAACTTTCCATATTTGTTGGGCCGCACAAGCTGGGCTCTATCATCACTTTAATGTTCCCAAATACAGCTTGGACAGCAAAATGTTTGGTGTGTTCCCGCACACGATAGAAAAACGCAATGTTAATTTGCTGAGAGGCTTTGATGAAATGTTTTTTGTGCCGCAGTCTCGTCACACAGAGGTACGCCGCGAGGACATCGAGAAGCTTGATTCCCTCGATATTTTATCGGAATCAGCGGATTCGGGCGTATACATCGTGGCTTCAAAAGACGGCAGACAAATTTTCGTCACAGGCCACTCCGAATATGATCCAACTTCACTTAAATATGAATATGATCGCGATCAAGCCAAAGGGCACCAAATAGATGTACCAAAAAATTATTTCCCAGGTGATAACCCGGCTAACCCGCCGTTATCAACATGGCGTGCGCATGCCAACCTATTATTCTCGAACTGGCTTAATTATTATGTTTACCAGCAAACACCGTATGATTTGGGTGGAGGCATTTAAAACCATATAATAAGGGAGCGCTATATAAAGATGAAGATAGAGAGCCATTTAGCACAGATTGGATCTATTAAAGAGCCTGTAACTGGAGCGGTAAGTTTTCCAGTGTACCAATCAACAGCATTTCGTCATCCTAAGCTGGGACAGAGTACAGGATTTGATTATGCGCGTACCAAAAGCCCAACCAGAGCGGTATTAGAAGAAGCGGCTGCACAATTAGAAGCTGGCGATGCGGCATTTGCCTGTAGCTCCGGCATGGCCGCGCTGCAAACGATATTCGCCTTATTTAGTCAGGGTGATCATTTGATCGTATCTCTTGATCTATATGGCGGTACTTATCGCTTGTTGGAGCGAATCATGTCGAGATTTGGTGTGACGGCATCTTATGTGGATACCAACGATATTGATGCGGTGGCGGCATTATGGACGCCGAACACAAAAGCAGTACTTATCGAAACGCCAACTAACCCGCTTATGATGATTACGGATATTGAGAAAGTAACTGCGTGGGCGAAGTCAAAAGGCTTGCTTACTATTGTAGACAATACGCTGCTTACGCCTTTCTTCCAACGTCCTATAGAACTGGGTGCTGACATTATCATTCATAGCGCGACCAAATATTTAGGTGGTCACAATGACGTTCTTGCTGGTCTTATTGTAACCAAAGGCAAGGAGCTCTCGGATGAGATGGCCTTCCTGCACAATTCGATTGGAGCGGTGCTCGGGCCTCAGGATTCATGGCTTCTAATGAGGGGAATGAAGACGCTCGCGCTCCGTATGGAGCGTCACCAATTTAATGCTACCGCAATTGCTAATTATTTGCTTGAGCATTCAGCCGTTGAGGATGTTTATTATCCGGCATTGCCTCACCATCCTGGCCATGAAATTCAGAACAAACAGTCTTCCGGCAATACTGGCATTTTCTCATTCCGATTAAAGGACGCTCGTTATGTGGAGCCAATTCTTCGTCACATTAAGCTCATTGCATTTGCTGAGAGCTTGGGCGGAGTTGAATCCTTGATGACCTACCCAGCGGTTCAGACGCATGCTGATATTCCGCTTGAAATTCGTCAAGCGATAGGCGTTGACGACCGTCTGCTTCGTTTCTCCGTAGGAATTGAGCATGCAGATGATTTGATCAGTGACTTGGCGCAAGCACTTGAAGCTGCCAAACGCGAAATTGAGGAGGTTAACAACTAATGGGCAACGACAAAATTCAACCTCAAGATCGCCGGTTTGCAACGAAGCTGCTGCATTTCGGAGCAGAAATTGACGAGCATACAGGAGCTTCAAGCGTACCTATTTATCAAGCTTCAACGTTCCATCATCATGATATTTTCAATCCGCCGCAATATGATTACAGCCGCTCGGGCAATCCTACACGCCAAGCGCTAGAGGATTATATCGCTTTGCTTGAGGGCGGGGCTCGCGGCTTCGCATTTGCATCAGGCATGGCTGCAATCTCAACCACGTTTTTGCTGCTTTCTGCAGGTGAGCATGTCATCGTAACAGAGGATGTCTACGGCGGAACTTACCGCTTGCTAACGACGATTTTGGATCGCCTGGGCATTGAGTCTACTTTTGTTGATATGACGGATTTTGAAGCGGTTAAGGCGGCGCTTAAGCCAAATACAAAAGCTGTATTTATGGAGACGCCTTCCAACCCGACGCTCAAAATCACAGATATTGCAGAAACGACAGCTTGGGCAAAAGAGCATGGACTGCTTACACTGCTTGATAATACGTTTATGACCCCTTATCATCAGCGTCCAATCGAGCATGGCGTCGATATCGTCCTGCACAGTGCGACAAAGTTTCTAGGCGGCCATAGCGATGTGCTGGCTGGTCTTGCAGTTACCGCAGATGAAGGTCTAGGCAAACGTTTGAAACAGCTTCAAAACGGAATGGGAACGGTTCTGAGCGCCCAAGAATCATGGCTGTTGATGCGCGGCATGAAAACATTGAAAGCTCGGATGGAATATAGCGAACAAAGCGCTCGCAGACTAGCTGAATGGTTGTCGGAGCATAAGGAAGTAACAGCGGTTTATTATCCTGGTTTAGAGAATCACCCTGGCCGGGCGATACATGAGAAGCAGTCGCTTGGGTATGGAGCTGTCGTATCCTTCGATGTTGGAAATGGAGAGCGTGCCAAATCATTGCTGAGCAAGGTTCAAATTCCTTTAGTAGCTGTCAGCTTAGGTGCCGTAGAGAGCATTCTTTCTTACCCAGCTATGATGTCGCATGCAGCAATGCCGAGAGAAGTGCGTCATGCACGCGGCATTACGGACGGCTTGGTGCGTTACTCTGTTGGTCTAGAGGATATTGAAGATCTTATTGAAGATTTGGATAATGCGCTTCGTGCCTAAATGGGACTAAAAGAAAGGAAAGCACGGATGTTCTAACGAACATGCCGTGTTTTTCCTTATTTCAGGGCGAGATGCCATCATACGGCGGGTGACTTGCACTAGAGATCTATGTTAGGATGAAGTGATGGTTAGCATAAATAGAACGGGAATAAGGAGGTCTTGCGGAATGGGAACGTTGGACCATATTTTGGATAAAGCGTTGCGCGGCGAGCGTGTTTCGCTCGAAGAAGGCATGGAATTATTAGCTTCGGATCAGATTGAAAAGATGGGGCATGTAGCCAATCAAATCATGCTCAAGCATCATCCAGATCCAATAACGACTTTTGTTGTTGGTCGAAATGTAAACTACACGAACGTATGTGATGTTTATTGCCGTTTTTGCGCATTTTATCGAGCTCCAGGCTCTAAAGAGGGATATGTGCTGCCTGACGATACGATTTTGAGCAAAATTCAAGAAACGATCGATGTGGGCGGGACTGAAATTTTGATGCAGGGCGGTACGAATCCTGATTTGCCGTTTACGTATTATTTGGATCTGCTTCGCAAAATTAAACAGCATTACCCGGGCATAACGATGCATTCGTTCTCTCCAGCGGAAATTCAGAAGATGAAGGTTGTATCAGACGGCCTCTCCCTCGATGAAGTAATTAGACAACTGCATGATGCTGGACTTGATTCTTTGCCTGGCGGCGGCGCTGAAATTTTGGACGATCGCACTCGCCGCAAGATCAGCCGCATGAAGGGCTCTTGGACGGACTGGATGGATGTGATGAAGTCTGCACACCGTCATGGAATGAATACGACTGCAACGATGGTTTATGGTCTTGGCGAGACCGTTGAAGAGCGCGCATTACATATGCTGCGCATCCGTGATGCTCAAGATGAGTGTATCGCGAACAATTATGATTCGACGGGTTTCCTAGCGTTTATTTCGTGGCCTTTCCAGCCAGACAATACAAACCTGAAGCTTGAGAAAGCAAAGCCAGAGGAATATTTGCGTATTGTTGCAGCTAGCCGAATCATGCTTGATAATATTCCGAATTTCCAATCCTCTTGGGTAACGATGGGGCCAGAAATGGGCAAGTTATCACTGTCTTATGGCTGCAATGACTTCGGAAGCACCATGATTGAGGAAAATGTCGTTTCAGCAGCTGGAACAACACATAAAGTGAACATTGAACTTATTCTTCAGCTTATTCGCGAGTGCGGCAAAATTCCGGCTCAACGGGATACGAAATATAATATTTTGAAGGTTTACAATGAATCCGACAAAGCAGATCTCGATTTTGTTATGCAAAATTAATGCTTTTTAGACCGATATAAGCAGTATCAATACGTTTGTTGAACTTCTCGCTGCATAGTGGGAGGTTCGGCAAACGTTTTTTTGTATGCTTGCTTCCCTTACATTCCAATGTCTTCATCGTATATACCCGAACGCGTCACCATATACTGATAAGGAAAGAAAGGGGTGAGCTGATGGAGCTATTCACGGTATCGTTACCTGCAAGTCTCCAAAAGTCGGTTAATAAACTAACTCAATTGTTGAAGGAACAAGCGCTCGTCGATTTACATATTGGCTCAAAAACGGAGCAAACAGCCGTCATCGAGTTTCAGCAGGTATCGGATCAAAATATAAGCTGTCTAGCGCTGTTGCCACATTTTCAGTTAAAAACGCATGGTCACATTGTATATAAAGCGGCGTCACTAGCCATAGCTGAATTTGTGGTAAGTGAGATGGAGCCGGGGATGCTTGCTGCTATTATTCGCAGAAAGTATCGTCATAACAGTTCAGCCGATACAGCTGCTATTGAGCGGTATTGTCATGATTTGCTGCATGGGAAAGAATGGGATAGCCTCGGAACGAGATTTTTGGATGCGGATCGCCTAAGAAGGAAAAGCAAAGTGGCTGCTGAGGTCGAGCTTTTTTTGCATGATAATACGGAGCTTAATGTAAAGGGGTTTACAACCTTCAGGCTTGAGCCCTATCGTAAGGAACTAGCCGAAGTCGTGGAATATGCATTAGATGAGTATGTGCTCGATAAACAATATCAGGAGTTTATTTCCCTGTTAAAATATTTTGTGTTTCTTCAAGATACAAAGCTGCCTATGGTGCATTTGCTGCATAAGGGCGGTCATGAATTCATGCTCTATGACGAAAAGTTTCAACCGCTTGATCCGAACCCTCCAACCGATCGTATCGTAGCCGAAATGCTTGAAACGGAAATGAACATTGAAGACATGGTAATCAGCTCGCTGATTGCTGTATCTCCCAAGCATATTACGATTCATACGAGGCAGCAGGATATGCAAGTGATTCGAACGATTCAAACGATTTTTGACCAGCGGGTCACGCTTTGCACGCAATGCGCATCCTGCAGCAGCAGCCTTGATGAACTCGTTCAGCCATAGACGAATTAACGAAATTAATGTCTATTTGAAGCTTATAGCCTTGACCAAACGCGTAAGTCGAGCTATAATGACACACATATACGATGTAATCGGCAATGAAAAAGACATGTGTCTGTTTATGATATTTGGTCCAGAGAGAGGAAACTTGGCTGTAATTTCCTTCCACAATGTCCACAGGCGTACCCCTTTGAAGCTGTATGGCCCAACCTATAGCAGGTTTTTTATGAAGCTGAGCGCTATAGCAGTATGCTGTACCGGAAATCTCCGTTACCAGATAATACGAGGACTGCTGCGTTAGGAATAAAGAGCAGTCGAAGTAGGGTGGAACCACGAGCACACAAGCACTCGTCCCTTTTTTAGGGATGCGTGCTTTTTTTGTGCTCTTTTTTGCTTGAAATGATGAATGGAAGCGTAATTCGCTTACGGACAAAATGGAGGATGAACCAAAATGACAATTCAAATCACTTTGCCAGATGGCGCGGTAAGAGAATATGCGGCTGGCACAACTATTGAAGAAGTAGCAGGCTCGATCAGCTCGGGTTTGCGTAAAAATGCAATTGCCGGAAAAATCGATGGCAAAGTAGTCGATGTATACACACCTATCGACAACAATGCTGCAATTGAAATCGTTACTGTAGATTCGGCAGACGGCCTTGAGGTATACCGTCATAGTACAGCTCACTTGCTGGCACAAGCGATCAAACGCATATACGGCAATGCTAATGTTAAGCTTGGTATTGGTCCGGTTATCGAAGATGGCTTCTACTATGATATTGATATGGAGCAATCGTTGACGCCAGAGGATCTTGTGAAGATCGAGAAGGAAATGGAAAAAATCGTTCAGCAAAACATCGACATTCGTCGTCGTGTAGTTAGCAGAGACGAGGCGCTTGCGATTTTCACTGAGCTTGATGATAACTTGAAGCTGGAGCTTATTCGTGACCTTCCTGCTGATTCGGTTATTACGATGTATGACCAAGGAGAGTTCTTCGATCTATGCCGTGGACCGCATTTACCATCTACCGGCCGTATTAAAGCATTTAAACTGCTTAGCGTAGCTGGTGCCTACTGGCGCGGAGATTCCAAAAACAAAATGCTGCAGCGTATTTACGGAACAGCTTTCCCTAAGAAAGCACAATTGGATGAGCATCTTCACTTCCTCGAGGAAGCTAAAAAACGCGATCACCGTAAACTAGGCCGTGAGCTAAAAATGTTTACATTCTCACGTGAGGTTGGCCAAGGCTTGCCGCTATGGCTGCCGAATGGCGCGAAGCTTCGCAGAACAATGGAGCGTTATATCGTGGATCTTGAGGAAAGACTGGGCTATGAGCATGTTTATACGCCAGTGCTTGCAAATGTGGAGCTTTATAAAACCTCCGGTCACTGGGAGCACTACAGCGAGGATATGTTCCCAAAAATGATTATGGACAACGAAGAGCTTGTTCTTCGTCCAATGAACTGTCCACACCATATGATGGTGTTCAAAAGCGACATGCGCAGCTACCGCGACCTGCCTGTTAGGATTGCTGAGCTTGGCACAATGCACCGCTATGAAATGTCAGGCGCGCTTACAGGCTTGCACCGCGTACGTGCCATGACGCTAAATGATGCGCATATCTTCTGCCGTCCGGATCAAATCAAAGAAGAATTTGCACGCGTGGTTAACTTGATCCGCAAAGTGTATGAAGATTTCGGAATTAAAGAGTATCGTTTCCGCTTATCTTATCGTGATCCTAAGGATACAGAAAAGTATTTCCAAAATGATGAGATGTGGGAAATGTCACAGCGCATGCTGCGTGAAGTGGTTGAGGAGCTGGAGCTTCCATTCTTCGAGGCTGAAGGCGAAGCTGCATTTTACGGTCCTAAGCTTGACGTTCAAATTAAAACGGCGCTTGGCAAAGAAGAAACGTTGTCGACTGCACAGCTTGATTTCTTGCTTCCTGAGCGTTTCGAGCTTGAATATGTCGGCGATGATGGCAAGAAGCACCGTCCGGTCGTTATCCACCGCGGCATTATAAGCACAATGGAAAGAATGACAGCTTTCTTGCTTGAGAACTTTGCTGGCGCGCTTCCATTGTGGTTGTCGCCAGTACAGGCGAAGGTTATTCCAGTATCGACTGCTTATGAGGAATATGCGCGTAAAGTTGCCGAGCAGCTGCAAGAAAACGGCATTCGTGTAGAAAGTGATTTGCGCAATGAGAAGCTAGGCTACAAAATTCGTGAGGCTCAGCTGGAGAAAGCGCCTTATATGCTCGTAGTGGGCGAGAATGAAATGCAAGCTGAAGCCGTCTCCGTAAGGAAACGCGGTGAAGGCGATCTTGGCGCTATTCCAGTTGCAGAGCTGATTTCGCAGCTGCAAAAGCAGATCGCAAACAAAGAACAATAATAAGTAACGCATAAAGCTTGAGCCATCGGGGCATTATTCTTCTGAGGAGGAAGTACCCAGATGGCTACAAGCTTTTTTTATATTCAAAAAGGATTAACGGCATTGCTGCTCCTAACTGTTATCGTAATTGGTTTAGATACAAAGGGCGGCAATACGGTTCATGCTGAAGCATCAGCACCTGAGCAAAGCCCTGTTGCAAGCAAAAGCGACAACCTGGGCAAATCAGAGGCAGCTGCGCGCACGAAGCCGAAAAAGGTTGAAGTTGTTGCTACAGGCTACACAGCTGGCGTAGAATCGACCGGCAAACGGCCTGGGCATCCACAATACGGAATCACCTATTCGGGCGTAAAGGTACGCAGGGATCAAGTCTCAACGATTGCGGCGGATACAAGGCTGTTTCCCATTGGGACGCTGCTCTATATACCTGGCTATGGCTATGGCGTGGTGGCTGATACGGGTTCAGCGATTAAGGGAAAACGCATCGACTTGTATTTTGAAACGATCAAGCAGGTGTACGAGCAGTGGGGCAAGCGGACCGTTCATGTAGAGGTGCTGCGTATGGGAACGGGCAAGCTTTCGCAGGCATGGCTGAACAAAATCAACTTGGCTATAGAGGCTGGAAAGCCTATTCCGCAGACGTATTTAGAATCGTAAATGAGTCGTATAATAAGCGGCAAGAATGCCATACTATCAATGAAACGGGGAGGTGAATACAATGGCTAAAAACAAAAACAACAAAGCCCAAAACAATCAATACAATGCAGAATTCGCAGAAGAGTTTAACCAAAATAATGCTGCTAACAAACAAACGGCAAACAATGCTCAGCAAAAAGCTGAGAAGTAATATTTTTTTGCTATGCCATGAGAAGGAAACAAAGGGGAACCGTTATCGGTTCCTCTTTTTATTTATCCTCTGCTCATCGCACCGTTAATTTGATCTAATAAAAAACAGTTTTCAAATGCCCTCGGTTTGTTGTATGATTACATATGTAAGAAATAATAACATGACAAGACAGGTGAATACTCATGACAGATCCGATCATTCATTCAGGCTTTGTAATTGCTGCCCATCATCGTAAAGCGGGCGAGGTTTTACCTTTTATTGATGCTTACGTTGCTAAGAAAGAGCAGGAAATAGCTGAAATTGAACAGATGGTTGAGCGTTATGAGAAAAGAAGGCTGATGGAAGACCGCGCGTATCAATCGATGTCTACACTTCGAAGAATGCTGACTGGCAGGAAGCCTGATCATCATCTAGCCGTTGAATATATTCATTTTGTAAGAAAGCCGATGGAGAAGGTTCGTGCGCTCCGTCTGGAAATCGAAAGTGCTCGCTCTATCAAGAATGTATCGGCTCCAAGCGATATTGTAACGGTATCCTATGAGCTGGCCAATGAGATGAACGATTAATGGAATGATCATTCTAAATAATAGCAAAGAACCGTCCAGGCCATTCCGGCTTGGGCGGTTCTTTATGTTTATTTGCTGTTTTTTAAGCGATCATAATCGAGGAAATCATGCTCCTGGCTGTATGCGGGAACACCGTGAATGCCAACATCGAGGCCGATGAGCTCCTCATCCTTGGAGACACGAACGGGCATAATTTTGCGGATCAGCCATAGTGCGCCCCAAGTTAAAGCGAAGCCCCATAAGGAAACTATTACGAGCCCTAATACTTGAATACCGAGCAAGTTGAAGCCTCCGCCATAAAATAAACCGTAGTAACCTTTGCCTACGCCTTCGGTTAGCTCGGGAAGGGCGAATAAGCCGACTGCAATTGTTCCGATGCTGCCGCTGACGCCATGTACGGCAAAGGCGCCGACTGGATCGTCGATCTGCCTGCGTTCCAGCCATTCAGTGACCAGCACCATCGCGATGCCGGATACTGCACCGACCCCAATTGCAGCGATGTCAGATACGAATGCGCAGCCAGCAGTAATACCTACGAGGCCGGCGAGTGAACCATTGATGACCATTGGCGGATCTGCTTTCTTGTAGCGGAACATCGTAAACAGAATACATGTTGCGCCGCCTGCAGCTGCCGAGAGCATCGTTGTAATCGCAATATGTCCGATTGAGCCGTTTGTAGCGCTAAGTGTGCTGCCTGCATTAAACCCGAACCAGCCAAACCATAGAATGAATGCACCAACAGAAGCAAGCGGCAAGTTGGAAGGCGGAACGATATTGGCTTTGCCGTCTGGACTGAATTTACCGATTCTCGGACCAATGAAAATGGCTGCGGCAAGAGCGGAGAAACCTCCTAAAGCATGAATGACAGCGGAGCCTGCAAAATCGATCATGCCAAGCTTGCCAAGAAAGCCGCTGCTTGACCATACCCAGTGTCCGGCTAACGGATAAATGAAGCCGGTCATTGCAATAGTGAGTAAAATATAAGCTCTAAAATTTATTCTTTCCGCTACTGCGCCCGACACGATTGAAATGACGGCTATAACGAATGCGCATTGGAATAACCAAAAGGTTTCGTGCGTAATATTTAGTTTTATGTGAGACAGGTCTCCGTTGATGAGAAAGCCGGTCGTTCCGATTATTCCGCCTGCGTCCTGCCCATACATGAGTGCGAAGCCAAAAAAGTAAAAAACGAGTGCGCCGAAAGCGATGTCGACAAAAACCTTCATGATGATGCTGACGGCATTCTTCTGCCTGACAAATCCTGCTTCAAGCAATGCGAAACCGCCCTCCATGAGCAAGATCATGGCTGCTGTCAAAACGACCCAGATGGTATCTAGTCCTTTTGACAGTTCGATAACGTCCATTTCTTCATCTCCTAATCCTAATATTCATGTATAGCGGTCTCTATTATCATAATCCGTTCATCATTATAAATAGAATACGTTAACAATGTCAACGCTCTGCGTTATGTTACATGACGCATGTTAGGTTTAAAATGGATAGAATCAACAAAAGCTCAGTCTAGAGACTGACTAACAATTCAATCGGTCGTCCCTTTTTCTATTGCATGTTGTCCGTTATACTAAGAATATCAAACGACGATGGAATCGTAAGGAGCTGGTGCCGCATGAACGGAAACTTCGCAAACCGGTTATTCACCGGGTTAATCATCATTGCAGTTGGCGTCTTGTTTTTACTGAATCAAACGGGTCATGTGACCTTCGATATTGGAGATTTATTTTCTACCTATTGGCCTGTAATCATTATGATTGTAGGTATTCGCGGATTGTTGTCCAGCAGAACGTACGGCTCGGGTTCGAGCTGGTGGGGCGCGATTGTCCTATTAATCGGATGTGTATTTTTGGGACGCAATTTAAACTTGTTCTCATGGTCTATTGGCGACATCATTCCTTACATTTGGCCAATCGTTGTGATTTTGGTCGGGATCAATATTATTTGGAGACCAAGATCAAAACGCCAAACTCCGCCAACAGATGATTGGAAATCATACCGCCCTTACACAGATGAAGCATCTGTTCCGCCAGCGCCGCCTCTTCACCCTGATCCAACGAAGCAGCCTGTGGATACGCACACTAAGGAAGAGAAGCAGGAAAGCGATTCAAAAAAACCATATGATGATTTTTCTGCCACCAAGAAAGAGTATAAGGAATGGAAACATCACCATAAATCAGAATACAAAAAAAATGAAAAAGAATGGAAACGAAATCATAAGGAACATGTGGAGTGGTGGAACCATAATGATTCCAATGTGCAGAATCGCTCCGGGTTTATTGGGGATATTCATATCGGTCATGATTATTGGGATTTAAAGCCGCTTAATATTTCCCATTTCATCGGTGATACCGTGCTTGATTTAACAAAAGCGCAAGTATCCATGGGCGAAACCAAAATTCATGTATCTTCATTTATAGGCGATGTAAAGGTATACGTTCCGAATGATTACGAAGTAGGCGTACAGGTTGTATCAAGCGCCTTTATTGGAGATGTGAAGGTGCTTGGCCAGAAAGAAGGCGGATTGTTTACGAATATCAATATTCAATCGCCAACTTATCAGGAAGCTAACAAAAAAATTAAGCTGGTCGTCAGCACGTTTATCGGAGATGTTCGTGTTACAAAGGTAGGGTGATTCGAGTATGATGGTTCGGTTTTTGAGGAGCGGAAAGTGGGAGCTCATCGGAATGTTTGTCATCGCATCAACTGTGTCTCTAATACTTGGAGCGGTGGTCTGGAATGGACTCTTAGATGAAGTCAATAAGACGGAAGTGCGCCTAGGGGCTGCCTCCGTCTTCCTCCTTGTCAGCGTGGCGTTCGGTTACTGGGCGGCACAGCGCATTGGACGCCGAATTGATACGCTTCATTTATCGCTGAAGCAAGCATCAAACGGCAACTTCGGTGTTCGGATTACTGAGGGCGGTCATAATTCATTTAATGAGGTTTACCGCGAGTTTAATGAGCTCGCTCAGCAGATGGAAGAAAAGATGAAATGGCTGCAAGTACGCGGCGAAGAGTATGTGATGACGGAGTCTGCTTCTAATGAAGCGGCAGTGCTCGAGGAGCGCAAGCGTTTGGCAAGGGATTTGCATGATACGGTAAGCCAGCAGTTATTCGCTATCCATATGTGCGCTTCATCGCTTCCAAAGCTGCAGCAGGTTGATCGCGAACGTGCGGATTCTGTGCTCGAGCAGCTCGTCAATATGTCTAATTTGGCTCAGAAACAAATGAGGAATTTCATCGCTCAGTTGCGGCCTATGGAGCTTGAAGGTCGAACTTTATATGAAGCGCTTGATAAGTGGTTCCCTGATTATTGCCGCCAAAACAATTTGCAAGGTGAGCTGGAATGGCGCTTGAAGGAGCGTTTATCCGAAGCGAAGGAGCATCAGCTTTTTCTTATCGTCCAAGAAGCGATGGCGAATATCGTAAAGCATGCAAGCGCAAAGGGCTGCACGCTGACAATGGCAGATACGGAACGGCAGGTTAGCATGATTTTGCAGGATGATGGAGTTGGCTTCAAGGTAGATGAGGTAAGACGCGGCTCATATGGACTGTCTACGATGCAGGAGAGAGCACAGAAGCTTGGCGGTGCAGCCGAAATTTGGAGCAAGTCTGGGAGCGGGACGAGGGTAAAGGTTACGATACCAAAAATGTAGCGGGGAGAGCATGAATAATGAATGCATCTGAACTAATAAAAGTAATGATCGTGGATGATCATGATATGGTAAGGACGGGCCTTCGTACTTATCTAATGCTGGAGCCAAAGCTTCATGTCATTGCAGAGGCGAGCAATGGACAATCCGCAATTGACTTGCTGAAGGCTAGCTCGGATGAAAATAGACCTCATATTATTTTGATGGATTTGATGATGCCAGGTATGGATGGCATTGAAGCGACAAGGGCGATTATCTCGCATTTTCCTGATATGAAAATCGTAATGCTGACCAGTTTCCTCGAAGATGACAAGGTTTATGGCGCGATAGAGGCTGGCGCTGTCAGCTACGTGCTCAAAACCGTTTCTGCAGAAGAGCTTATTTATGCGATCAGCGGCGCATTCAAAGGAATGCCGGTCATGACTGCTGACGTATCGCAGGCGTTAACGAGAGGCTTAAGACAGAAGACCGCTCAGTCTGGTGATGAGGGGTTAACGGAACGTGAGAAGGAAGTTCTGCTGCTTATCGCAGATGGACAATCGAACAAAGAAATTGCAGAAGAGCTGCATATAAGTGTAAAGACAGTGAAAACACATGTCAGCAATTTATTGATGAAGTGTGAGCTTGACGACCGGACACAGCTTGCAGTGCTGGCCCATCGCAAGGGCTGGGCTAATCGCACATAAAGGTGGAAATGGAAGGGTATACTACCTACTAGCAAAAAGAGATTAGAAATATGCTAGTGCAAAGGAGACGCCTTCATGATACCCATTTCGTCCGTGCTGGAATCACGGGAGCAACATTTCTTAGAAACGAAAGAGCTGCTGGAGTCGCAGCAATTCACGCTTGGCGGCAACTGGGAGTATGCTGCTGGTTCCTTTGACCGCGCGCTTGATGATGCGAATAAGATTTGGCTTCGCATTCCTTTTGAAGTCATTGCTGGTCAAATTGATGTTGGGGAAAAAGATAATGAAGCGAGGATTATACTCGGTACACCTTACGTACTTAAGCATGAGTACAGAGAAGGAAATGATCCGGAAGCATCGGTACGAGTAGTCGGAGCGCTGTTTGATCAATTCCAATCACCGTCGAATCCGGATGCTGAGGTAGAGCCGCAGTGGATTGATCGCGCAAAGGATGCATTAAATGAAGTAGAGCAGCTTTTTCCGCATTGATTCACATCGTAGAAGCACTCAAAAAAACGCTGCCAAAATCATTTGGGAGCGTTTTTTTTATTTCTGTTTAAATTCCTTTTAAGTTTGTTTTAAGGTAGAATGTGCATGATAGAACTATATCAAATAACATGTTTCCGGATAGAATGCCAATTGGACGCATGATGCAATAAGATTCAAGGAGGAGAACGTACATGGACGATCAAAACAACAAAAAGGGATTTGACGACTTTTTCCGCAAAAATGAAGAGGGACATGGCTCAGCTGATAACAGCGAAAGCGTAAATGACTCCGCGCAGCCTATTTCAAATGAGTCATCGGAGCAGCCGGCAAAGCCATCTTATTATTATTCGTATGGACCGTATAAGGCGAATTCTCAAGAAGGCGGGAATCCTTCAGCTTCTGGCTACGGATCGGAAAAGCCTAAGCTGATTCAAGATCAGCCGTACGGCAATACACATACACACGATACGCAAGCACAGGCATCCAGTGTAGAAGAAGTGAATGTACAATCGGATTCAACGATGGAATCTGAACGGGCAAGATCACAATCGCCTATGCAATCCCAAATTCGAACGTTCACGCCATCGCCGCAGTCCTCCAAAGGGCCATGGCAAGTAAGGGAACCGCGCCGGACTTCCTTTAAGGCCATTTTTTCATCGTTTCTAGCAGGTGTTCTCGTAGTAGGCAGCTTGATGTATACAGCGGACTTAAACAACTGGTTCACGAAAGAAGCCGCATTAACATCAAATACACAATCTAGCGGAACGGGTTCCACTGCTTCTGCAGGTACGACCAGCAACGGCGGTGCGGCTACAGTCGCGGATAGACCAGACAACATTGCTAAATTGTTCGAGACAGCAAGTCCAGCAGTAGTGAAAATCGAAACCTTCGTTAATACGGCAAAACGCAACAATAGCAACAACATGCTCGATGATTCATTTTTCCGCCAATTTTTTGGCGATGATTACCCTGGAACGACACAGCCGGATGCAGGACAAAAGAATGAAGAAGGCAACATGCAGCAATCAGGCATTGGGACTGGGTTTTTCTTCGATTCAACAGGCTATATTTTAACGAATCAGCACGTAATCGGAGAATCTGACCAAATCAAAGTTATAGTTCAAGGCTATGATAAGCCATTCACGGCTGAATTGCTGGGTTCAAGCTATGACTTAGACTTAGCGGTACTTAAAGTAACAGGCGACAAAGCGTTCCCAACGCTTCCACTTGGCAACTCGGATACGATTAATATCGGCGACTGGGTTGTTGCAATCGGTAACCCATACGGCTTCGATCATACGGTTACTGTTGGCGTATTAAGTGCCAAAGAACGTCCCATCGATATTCCTGATACACAGGGAGCGCGTAAATATGAGCATTTGCTGCAAACGGATGCTTCGATTAACCCAGGCAACTCTGGCGGTCCGCTTCTGAATGTGAACGGTGAGGTCGTTGGCATTAATACGGCAGTAAGCTCGCAAGCACAAGGCATCGGTTTCGCGATTCCGACGAGCACGATTCAAGATGTGCTGGAAAATCTTAAAAACAACAAGACGATTCCTAAGCCAGCCGCTCCATACATTGGTGCAGAGCTGCAGGATGTAACAGCGGATATTGCGAAGCAATTAGGCATGGATAAAGTAGAAGGCTCCATTGTACGTAATGTATACTATAATTCACCAGCATACTTGGCTGAATTGCAGCAGTTCGACGTCATCGTCGGCATTGACGGCAAGAAATACGCAAACACGCAAGCTCTTATTGATCAAATTAAAACCAAAAAAGTTGGCGATAAGATCGAGCTGAACATTTTGCGCAAAGGCAGTGCGATGAACTTGAAGGTTGAGATTGGTGATAAAAATACGTCAGGCGCTCAATAAAGCCTTACATGATGGATAGAAACAAAAAGCGCAGAGAGACAGCAGGCTCTGTGCTTTTTGCTGCAAATAGAGGGGGACATGCCGTTGAGACAGCATATTGTAGTTGTAGATGATGATGATAAAATTATTTCTTTGCTTCGCAGAAGTCTAGCGTTTGAAGGTTATGAGGTAACTACCGCTTCGAATGGGATGGAAGGGCTGAAGGTGCTGCTTAAGACGGAGCCGGATCTGCTTATTCTTGATGTGATGATGCCTCAAGTGGATGGCTGGGAAGTTTGCCGCCGTGTGCGCGAGGGAGGCAGTGCGGTACCGATTATGATGCTGACAGCAAAGGATGACATCAATGACCGAGTCAAAGGGCTTGATCTTGGGGCTGACGATTATTTGGTCAAGCCGTTTGCGCTGGAGGAGCTGCTTGCGCGGACACGCGCCTTGCTGCGCCGCAAAGCAGATAAAATCGAGCAGTCAAGCAATCAACTGCTTTATGAGGATTTGATTTTGGATATGGATGCCAGAGAAGCGATTCGCTCGGGACGCCGTATTGAGTTGACGTCCAAGGAATATGATTTGCTGCTGCTATTCATGGAGAATCCTCGGCGTGTACTTACGCGAGATGCAATTATGGAAAAGATTTGGGGTTATGACTTCAGCGGGGAGTCGAATGTGCTGGAGGTGTATATCGCGATGCTGCGCCAAAAGGTAGAGGACGGAGGCAAAAACCGACTCATTCAGACGGTTCGCGGCACCGGTTATGTGCTTCGCGGAGAGGCGGGTTAAGCATATGTCCATTAGGCTCAGGCTTACGCTTTGGTATTCGGGTTTGCTTGCGGTAACACTTCTTGTTTTTGGCGTTTCCATTTATGTTTTTTTAAATTGGAATACCTATTCTGATTTAAAGGAGCAATTAAAGAAACAGGATCAAAAACTTGTTGTTAGAGGTGGAACTACTTTTTGGGATCAATATGATTTGAATTTGGGACGAGAATCTCAAATTGAAGAGAAAGATATGTATATTCAAATCGTTAATTATATTGAAGGTGCAATTAGTCAGTCAAACAATTTAAATCAATTTGGAATTGTTCTCCCTTATGATGAAGCATCGGATAAGCCTGAGCAGGGAGTAGTCGAAAAACGAGTGGAAATCAATAAGAAAAAGTACAATATGCTGATTCATCAACGTCCTATTTATACAAATGATGGAACTTTAGTTGGGCTTCTTCAGGTTGGTGCAATCCCTTACAATGAAGAAAAATTTCTGCACAGTGTTCGTACGACGCTCATTTTCGCCTCTTTAATCGTTGTACTTATCGCCTTTACTATAGGCTTGTTAATTGCACGTCAGGCTCTTCGTCCAATTGAACGAGTCATTCGTGCTACAGAGCAAATTGAAAATGGTGCTGATCTCAGTGTGCGCATACCTGTCATGGGGCCGAAGGATGAAGTTGGAAGGCTTGTGAGTACGTTAAACGTGATGCTTGCGCGTTTGGAGATGGCATACAATGAGCTTGATGAAGCTTACAAAGCACAGCGCAGGTTCGTATCTGATGCGTCTCATGAGCTTAGGACGCCTTTGACAACGATTCGGGGCAATATTGAGCTGCTCGAGCGGATGTGGACGCGAGTTCGAGAGACCAATAGAGATATCGATACGGGCGAGTGGCTGCCACTGGATTCGGATCGATGGGATATGTCCAAAGAAGCGATGAGCGATATATCTGCTGAGGCGATTCGTATGAGTACGCTCGTTAATGATCTGCTTGCGCTTGCGAGAGCAGATGCGGGTTATACGATGGAGAAGACGCCGCTTGATCTGCTGCCGCTTACAGAGGAGGTTGTGCGCAGAGCACAGCTGCTCCCGCGTACAGCTGAATGGAAGCTGGGCGATCTATCGGCACTGGATGGGGTACGCGTCAATGCCAATCACAATTATTTGCAGCAGCTGTTATTTATTTTTATTGAGAATGCATTCAAATATACGTCGGAGGGTACGGTTGAGCTGAGTGCGGTCAGAACGGATTTGCAAATCGGCTTCGTTATCCAAGATACAGGGATTGGGATGAATCCAGATGAAATCCCGCATATTTTCGATCGCTTCTATCGAGCGGACGAATCACGGGGAGTTACCGTCGGTACAGGTCTTGGATTATCCATTGCAAAATGGATTATTGATGAGCATAAAGGCTCTGTAGAAGTGCTCACTAGCGAAGGAAATGGAACGAAGTTTACGATTTGGCTTCCAATTAGCTTTTCTGACACGTCTCATTCGTCTATAATAGTAGCAACGGATGAAATGAAGGATTCATAGCTGTTACGCATATCCGGTCAGAAAGCAGGTGCAATAAATGGAAATCGTTAGAATATCACCGCGTGGTTATTGCTATGGCGTCGTCGACGCGATGGTACTGGCTTTGCAAACGGTCAAAAACTTGGAGCTGCCGCGACCTATTTATATATTAGGTATGATTGTCCATAATGCCCATGTTACAGAAGCATTCGAGCAGGAAGGTGTCATTACGCTTGATGGTGCCAACCGACTCGACATTTTGGATCAAATCGAACAAGGCACCGTTATATTTACAGCGCATGGCGTCTCGCCAGAAGTGCGTCAGCGTGCTCGTGACAAAGGGCTTTCCGTTGTGGATGCGACATGCCCTGACGTTACGAGAACTCATGATCTCATTCGCGATAAATCGGCGGAAGGCTATCATATTATTTATATTGGCAAGAAGGGCCATCCTGAGCCTGAAGGAGCGATCGGCGTTGCGCCGGAGCAGGTTCACCTCATCGAAAAGGAAGAGGAAATTGCTGCGCTTAATGTGCCGGAAGGGCGCATTCTTATAACGAACCAAACGACGATGTCGCAATGGGATATTCGTCATGTGATTAGTAAGCTACTTGAGCGTTATCCTACTGCAGAGGTTCATAATGAAATCTGCATGGCAACTCAGGTTCGTCAAGAGGCGGTAGCAGAGCAAGCAGGCGAAGCGCAGCTTACAATTGTAGTTGGCGATCCGCGAAGCAACAACTCGAACCGTCTTGCACAAGTATCCGAGGAAATAGCAGGAGTGAAAGCTTACCGCGTTTCCGATGTGTCAGAGATTGAACAGGAATGGCTGAAAGGTATCGATCGTGTCGCAGTTACGTCTGGTGCGTCTACGCCGACGCCGCTTACGAAAGAGGTTATTACTTATTTAGAGCAGTACGATCATAATAATCCGGAGACATGGGAAATCCGTCGTACGGTCAATATGAATAAGCTGCTGCCTAATGTTCGAGTGAAGTCGACGCCAGCGGCAACGGCAACCGCAGAGAAACCTGAATAAATAGCTAACATGAAGAGAGAGATGAGACGAGTGATTGATGCAGAAGAAGCATCATGAATGAGTTTCATCTCCTTTTTTATTATGACGGGGTTGACGAAAATGAGTTTCTCTTGTATATTTACTTTAGTGGTTAAAAGCGTAGAAGCTTAAAAGCTACGAAGCATAAAAGCTGTAAAGTGAATATCCAATGAATGATGAGAAAATGAGGCGCACTTCGTGCGATGCCATGCATTTATTAAGCAAAAGTTTGTACATTTTTTTGCCCAAATCCCACAATAAATTTAGGAGTGATCCCTATGATCGTTATCACGAATTCAAATATTGCAGAAGAACGCATTACAGAAATTGTTGCTCATATTGAAAGAGCAGGAGTTCAAGCACATGTATCAAGAGGTACGGATCGCACGGTAATTGGAATTATTGGCAAAGCGGAACCTACGCTTGCTGAGCATTTGCGTCAAATGAAAGGTGTGGAAAACGTTATTAAAATTTCGAAATCATACAAGCTAGCAAGCCGTGACTTCCATCCAGATGATACAGTTATTGACATAAAAGGCGTGAAAATCGGCGGAAGCAATCTTGTTATAATGGGCGGACCTTGTGCTGTTGAAACACCGGAGCAAATCGACGAGATTGCTCGTTTAGTAAAAGCGGCTGGCGGACAGGTGCTGCGCGGAGGCGCCTTCAAGCCGCGCACAGGGCCTTACAGCTTCCAAGGCGTAGGCGTGGAAGGGCTTGTTATGATGGCGGAAGCGGGCAAGAAGCACGGCCTTCTGACGATTACAGAGGTCATGACGCCAGAATATGTGGATGTATGTGCAGAATACGCGGACATTCTTCAAGTAGGTACACGCAATATGCAAAACTTCGATTTGCTGCGCAAGCTTGGAACGATTCAAACGCCTGTACTGCTTAAACGTGGATTCAGCTCAACCTATGACGAGTTTTTGAATGCGGCGGAGTACATTTTGGCAGGCGGCAATCCAAATGTCATGTTGTGTGAACGCGGAATCCGAACATTCGAAACCTACACGCGCAATACGCTTGATTTATCTGCAATTCCAGTGCTTCAATCTCTCAGCCATCTGCCAGTAATTTCTGACCCGAGCCATGGAACAGGCCGTCGTGAGCTGGTTGAGCCTATGTCGAAAGCTTCAGTAGCGGCTGGCGCGAACGGATTGATTGTTGAAATGCATACCGATCCAGATAACTCGATGACTGGCGATGGGGTACAATCCTTGTTCCCTGACCAATTCGCTAACCTATTGAAAGACCTAGAGAAGCTGGCGCCGATCGTAGGCAAACATTTTGATACGCCAAAAGCACCAGCAGAAGCCTTTGTAGAGTGGAAAATCTAACATAACATCAAACCAAACTTTGTCATCTTAGGATGGCAAAGTTTTTTTGTTTTTTGTGTAACCGTTCTCAAAAAGCCTTATAAATAAAAGGATCTCAGCTTTTTTTATTGAGGATTTGTGAACAAACGTACAAACTTGTAAGTATACCTAACATGAGTTCAAAAAATACCTTACATAGCTATTGACGGAGATTGAGGGCTAGTTTTATAATAACGACATGGATTTGGAGCAATAATTGAACAATACTTGTTCAACACTACGCTAATGTTCGGAAATGGAGGAAATTATAATGTCAGTTCAAAATGTTTTGGACAATATTAAAGAAAACAGCATTATGTTTGTAGATTTCCGCTTCGTGGATCTTCTAGGTAAGGCTCACCACATCACGCTTCCTGCTGCTGAGGTTGATGCTGATACTTTTGTAAACGGAGTAGCTTTTGATGGATCATCAATCCACGGTTTCCGCGGTATCGAAAATTCCGATATGGTTATGATGCCGGATACAGAATCCGTATTTATTGATCCTTTCACTGATCATCCTACACTGAACGTTATGTGTAATATTCATACACCTGAAGGCGATCGTTATGACCGTGACCCACGCAGCATCGCTCAAAAGGCTGAAGAGTATCTTCAAACTACGGGTATTGGTACGACAGCATTTTTTGCACCAGAACCTGAATTCTTTATTTTCGACGAAGTTCGCTATGAAAGCACAATGAACGCATCCTCTTATGTTGTTGAATCCGAGGAAGCGGGCTGGAACACGAACCGTAAAGAAGAGGGCGGAAACCTTGGTTCGAAAATTCCAGTTAAAGGCGGCTATGTTCCTGTAGCTCCTATCGACTCCCAACAAGACATCCGCAGCGAAATGGTTCGCCTATTGCAGGAATCGGGCCTTCGCGTAGAACGTCATCACCATGAAGTTGCAACTGCTGGTCAAGCAGAAATCAACTTCCGTTTTGACACATTGACAAAAACAGCCGACAATCTTATGAAGTTCAAATATATTATTCACAACACAGCTCGCCAATATGGCAAAACGGCTACTTTCATGCCGAAGCCACTATTCGGTGACAACGGTAGCGGTATGCACGTTCATGCTTCTATCTTCAACGGCGATACTCCTTTGTTCTATGACAAAGGCGCTTACGCTAACCTAAGCGAAATGGCTATGCACTACATCGGCGGCGTGCTTTACCACGCTCCAGCTTTGATCGCAATCACTAACCCAAGCACGAACTCATTCAAACGTCTTGTGCCTGGTTACGAAGCGCCGGTTAACCTTGTATTCTCAAAAGGTAACCGTTCTGCAGCCGTTCGTATTCCGATTGCAGCTGTAACACCTAAAGGCTGTCGTATTGAATTCCGTACACCGGACAACACGGCTAACCCTTACCTTGCATTTGCAGCGATGCTGCTTGCAGGTTTGGACGGCATCAAGCGCAAGCTTGATCCAGTAGCTCTTGGTTACGGTCCTTTCGACAAAAACATCTACGAATTGCCAGAAGAAGAGAAAAAAGAAATCCGCAGCGTTCCTGGAACGCTTGACGAGGCGCTTAATGCCCTTGAAGCAGATTCCGATTTCTTGACTGAAGGCGGCGTATTCTCTAAAGACTTCATTGACAACTACGTTGCAGTAAAACGTCAAGAAGCTAAAGCTGTTGCAATCCGTATTCATCCGCATGAGTTCAGCCTTTACTACGATTGCTAATCAATCGTTCAAGAAATATAAGAAACGGGTCCCTCTGGGACCCGTTTTTTTATCGTTTGTAAAGATATAGTGAACGAAATCCGAATGTTTATTGACAGTATTGCGTCATACGTTCGACTTTTAATTTATTTAATATGCGGAATGCACTTGATGCAGCCCTTCAAAATTGCTATCATATCCATATCATAAATAAAGAAACAGAGGTGGGTATCCGAAGATGACACGAGCATTTAATTTTAATGCAGGACCAGCCGCAATACCACTTGAGGTGCTGAAGCAAGCCCAGGAACAATTTGTTGATTATCAGGGCGCAGGGATGTCCATTATGGAAATGTCTCACCGCAGCAAAATGTATGAAGAAGTGAACAATCAATCGCAAGCCCTGCTTCGTGAATTGTTCGGAATTCCAGAAAACTATGAGGTTTTATTGCTGCAAGGCGGCGCGAGCACACAGTTTGCTATGCTTCCTCTGAATCTTCTGCAGCCTGGCAAGCCAGGCGCTTACGTCATGACAGGAGCTTGGGCTGACAAAGCGCTTAAAGAAGCGAAACTTGTCGGAGAAACGGTTATTGCCGCTTCGACTGAAGCTGACAAATTTATGCGTATGCCGACTTTGTCAGAAATTGAAGTTCCGAGCAATGCTTCCTATGTACATTTAACATCAAATGAAACGATCGGTGGAACGCAGTTCCAAGAATTCCCTGACACTGGTGATGTGCCACTTATTGCGGATATGTCCAGTGATATTTTGAGCAGACCGATTGATGTGAGCAAATTTGGCGTCATTTATGCCGGTGCACAAAAAAACCTAGGTCCATCAGGCGTTACCGTTGTCATCATTCGTAAGGATCTTATCGAGAGCAGCAACAAAACGATTCCAACGATGTTCCGTTACAGCACGCATGCGAAGAGCGGCTCGTTGTACAATACACCGCCGTCTTTCTCGGTTTATATGGTGAAGCTGGTTCTGGAGTGGATCAAGGCAAAAGGCGGAGTTTCTCAGCTAGATCAGTACAACCGCGACAAAACGAAGTTGATCTATGACGCTATCGATCAAAGCAGCGGCTTCTACACGGGCTGTGCTCAGCCGCAAAGCCGTTCGCTTATGAATATTACTTTCCGTATTCAAACGGAGGAGCTTGAGGCTCTGTTCGTTAAGGAGTCGTTGAAAGAAGGTTTTGAAGGCTTGAAGGGTCATCGCGATGTTGGCGGCCTAAGAGCTTCAACTTACAATGCGGTTCCGCTTGAGAGCTGCCAGGCGCTTGCACAATTCATGGCTGACTTCCAAAAACGGAACGGTTAATAAGTAGTTTTGTTTTCACGCCTATAATTGCTAGAATAGAAACAGCCTGCTTCTAATATAGAAGCAGGCTGTTTTTTTGGGTATGGACGTTATAAGTTCATTAAGCTTGGGCAAGACTGCTCTCAGCAATATGAGGACCGTTTAATTTATAACCGACATTGCGGACAGTCATAATATATTCCGGCGTACGTGCGTTTTTCTCGATCTTGTCGCGCAGATGGCTAATATGAACGTCGACGATTCGCGTATCACCGAGGAAATGGTAATCCCAAACGCCGTGAAGCAGCTGCTGGCGACTAAGCACTTTTCCTTTGTGGCGGCATAGGAACAATAGCAGTTCAAATTCCTTTGGCGTAAGCTCAACGGATTTGCCGTCTATGAATACTTCACGCTGTTCAACCTGAACCTTCAAGCGGCCAATGTTGAACGTAGTGTCATCAGCAGTGCCTGGAAGCGATTGAACTCGGCGGAAAATAGCTTGAATACGGGAAACAAGCTCCTGCGGGCTAAAAGGTTTAGTCATATAGTCATCGGCACCATTATCAAGACCAGCTATTTTATCGGTTACGTCTTGAAGTGCAGTCAGCATAACGATGGGTACAGCATTGCTTTGCTTGCGCAGCTCGCGGCAAACTTGGAGTCCATCCATCTTTGGCAGCATGAGATCTAGAACAATTAAGTCGGGACGGAAAGGTTTAAGCATTTCGAATACAGCTTCACCATCACCTACACAACGTACATCATAACCTGCCAGCTTTAAGTTAAATTCAATCAACATTGAAATAGATGGTTCGTCATCCACGATCAAAATTTTTTTTCGCATGATTCAGCTCTCCTCCATGTGTTTCCGCCTATTATGGTTCTATTATGAAGGTTGAAATTATGCTTGAGATTAACGGTACGTAAAGTGGGTGTAAAAATATTCGTCATTTTCGTGTATAATAGGCAAAATGAGAGGTGAGAAACAAAACTATGCCATTTCATATTGTTTTGGTAGAACCAGAAATTCCTGCAAATACAGGTAATATTTCTCGTACATGCGCTGCAACCGGCACTATTTTGCATTTGGTAAGACCACTTGGCTTCGATACGGACGATCGTACTTTGAAGAGGGCAGGACTCGATTATTGGCACTCGGTACATATCGAGTATCATGATTCCTTCGATGAGGTGCTCGCAAGTTATCCGCAAGGCCGATTCTTCTACGCAAGTACGAAAGCGAAGAAGACGTATTCACAGTTCGAGTATCAGGATGGCGATTTCTTTGTATTCGGGAAAGAAACAAAGGGCTTGCCACAGGAGCTTATAGATGCGAATATAGAAACTTGCATTAGATTGCCGATGACGGATAAAGTGCGATCACTTAATCTGTCCAATTCTGCAGCAATTATCGTGTATGAAGCGCTTAGACAAAATCATTTTCCAGGACTCGATTAAAAATGTTAATTTATTTCTCATTTTTTGGAATTTTTTTGCTCTAATAAAAAGAATTATTGCAGGATATTAAGAAATTATTAAATTAGGAAGGAAATACTGAAGTGCCATCGAAAGACTATAACGCAGAGGTTTCTCAAAAATAGCTTGCGAAACCAGACACAGAAGAGGTGAAAGTGATGAAACCAGCAGGTGTAGTAAGAAAAGTGGACCAACTCGGACGTATTGTACTTCCAAAATCATTACGTAAACGTTATTTGATGAACGAGGGCGATCCCGTTGAAATTTTCGTCCAAGGTGACCATATCATTTTGGAGCGTTACCGTCCAAAGTGTGTTTTTTGCGGTTCAATGGTTGAAGTTCGTGATTTCAAGGATCGCTATGTTTGTGGTGTATGTATGGAAGAAATGGCAGTTCTGCAACGCTAATCAGCGTTTTTGCATGCTGTATAACGAAATGAAGCTTCCCGAGAAGAGTATTGTTGCTCTTCGGGAAGCTTCATTTTTTTGTTGCGCTGGCTATAAGCGGATAAAGCAGGCTTATAGTCCTTTTGTTTTGTCATCATTGTAAGAGCTGGTAAGCATCGCCGTAATGAACAATGCAAACACAGTCATAACGATAATAAAGTTCATCTGTGGGACACCTCCAAGTATGCTGTCTTTATTATAACCAACGATGGCAAAAAAGAAAACTTTAAAAGTTGTGAACACATTGTTAACATAGAGAGTATAAGCATAGCAATATAGCTTGCGAGGAGGAGCAATCAATATGAATTATCGTTTTTCATCTAGAGTATCAGAGCTTAAATCTTCAGCGGTTAGGGATATACTTAAGCTGACGCAAGGAAAGGAAATGATCTCATTTGCTGGAGGACTTCCAGCTGAGGAGCTGTTCCCCGTACAAGCCGTACGCGAAGCAGCAGATAGAGTATTTACTGCAGGAGCAAGCGCATTGCAGTATGGTTTGACAGCTGGGTATTTGCCATTGCGGGAGCAGCTTTGTGAGCGGATGGCCGTTAAGCAAATGCATGTTAATCCAGATCAAATGATTCTGACGACAGGATCGCAGCAGGCGATTGATTTGCTCGTTGGCGTACTTACAGAGCCTGGAGATGTAATCTTGGTAGAGAAGCCTACTTACTTGGCAAGCTTGCAAGTATTTGCTCTTCATGGTTTAAAGGTAGTGGCAGCGGAGAGTGATGAGCATGGAATCATTCCTGAGGATGCAGAGCGTCTTATTCGCGAGTATCGTCCGAAGCTGCTTTATGCTGTTCCGACATTCGGCAATCCAACGGGACGTGTATGGAGCGTTGAGCGAAGGAAGAAAATACTTGCTCTCTGCAAGCAAAACGAAATGCCAATTATTGAAGATGATCCTTATGGTGACATAAAATTTGATGAGAGCGAGCAATTCCCTACATTGTTCTCATTAGAAGGACAAGTAGAGGGCGGCGCGGTATTTTATACGAGTACGTTTTCTAAAACGGTAGCACCTGCGCTGCGGTCAGGTTGGGCTATCGGAGACAGTGAAGTCATCAACATGGTAGCCAAAGCTAAGCAAGCTGCCGATCTTCACTCGAGTACGATCGATCAACAAATATTAAGTCAATTGCTTAAAGGGTTTGATCTCGATGGTCATATCCGTCTTATCTCAAAGTCATACGGCGAGCGTATGCTTGAGATGCATGGTCTCCTTGAGCGCCAGGCAATAGAGGGCGTCACTTGGGTAAAACCGAAAGGCGGCATGTTCCTATGGCTGGAGCTGCCTGACGGTTTGGATGCAGAGGCGCTCCTGCGGTGTGCGGTTCAAAAAGGGGTTGCGTTTGTGCCGGGCAGCTCTTTCTATGCCGATCATCCACAGCGCAACACTGCAAGGTTGAATTACACGTATAATACAGGAGCGCGTACAGAACAAGGCGTATTGCGGTTTGTTGAAGCGATCGGCGAATTTACGGGGCGGAGCTAACCGATGCTGACCATTCAGCGATAACATTGCTATATTCAGATAATGCAGCCGCGCCCTCAGGGCGCAGGCTGTATTTGCCGCGTTCAATGCGATCGAACCAGCCGTAATAATTGCTGCGCAGCGTTTCGCCGCTGCGTCTATAGCCAGTAATGGCTGCGACCTCGCGCGGCGCTAGTGGTCCCGAGGTGTGAAGCGCATAAGCACAGCGCAGAGCCTTCTCGCGGTATGCTGTAACAAGCTTGCGACCTGTACTGCCGCCGACGTTATAGTCGCCGCTGCGCTCCTTAAACTCGGTCAGCAGCTGTGCTTGCTTCTTGCGCCTTACTCCGCGCAGCGGTGGATCGCCTGGCTGACATAACCAATCGATGACCGGCGGCTTTGTTTTATAGAAGGTGACGGTCATAAAACCGAGTCCTAGCATTCGGCACAGTTCAGTCAAATCGCCAAAGCGCTGGTTGTGCGCTCCGCTTTTCGTTCGATTGCGTTCAACCGCCAGCACGACATGGCTATTTAATCGAAGACGTTCAACCCCTTGCAAAAGCAAGGCGAGATTGAATGTTTTTTTCATTTCGACAATTATCGTATCGGCTCGCTCAGGATGAATAGCGACCAAATCGCAATGAAGGACCTCGCTTTTTACCGCATACCCAAGCTGCTCATAATACTTTTTTATAGGTTTGTAGAGCTCTTCTTCGCGTGCTACTGCCACGTTTACTAACTCCTCTCCACGTTCATTTCCATTGATGCTTATGAATCATTATAACAAAGGATTTTGCGCACTTGTCGTTTTTTGATGGATGAAGGACAAAAATAGTGTGCAATTATCTCCTCGAATAAGCATAGGAATGTAATACCTCAATAAAAGTTGGCACCACTCGATAGAGCGTCTAGAGACAAATCCCGGGCGTAGAATGATAAGTGGAATGCGGAAGCGATGGGAGGAGGCACGGTATGGACATTTTCAAGCGAATATCGGAGTATCAGGCTGAGAGCGAGAAACTTGCTTGGACAGGAACATTCAAGGATTACGTTGATTTGTTAAGGAAGGACCCGTCCCCGGCCATGACAGCACATTCTCGCGTTTATGAAATGATTGAATCTCATGGGGTGGAAGATGTTGGCGGCAACAAGCAGTATAAATTTTTTGATCAAGAAATTTTTGGGCTGGATCGTGCGGTGGAGAAGCTGGTTGAAGAATATTTCCATTCATCAGCTCGCAGGCTGGAGGTTCGTAAACGGATTCTATTGTTAATGGGTCCGGTCAGCGGAGGAAAGTCCACGATCGTTACGATGCTCAAAAAAGGTCTTGAGAAATTTTCCAGAACTGAGCGTGGAGCCGTTTATGCGATTAAAGGCTGCCCGATGCATGAGGATCCGCTTCATCTTATTCCCCATGAGCTTCGGCTTGATATTGAAAAAGAGCTCAGTGTTCGAATTGAAGGGAATCTATGCCCTTCATGCCAAATGAGGCTTACGACGGAATACAGCGGCGATATTGAAAACGTACTCGTTGAGCGGGTGTTTATTTCTGAGGATAACCGAGTTGGTATTGGCACATTCAGCCCATCCGATCCGAAGTCACAAGATATCGCCGATCTTACAGGAAGCATCGATTTCTCGACGATAACGGAGTATGGATCTGAATCCGATCCTCGTGCCTATCGTTTTGACGGTGAGCTTAATAAGGCAAATCGCGGATTGATGGAATTTCAAGAAATGCTCAAGTGTGATGAGAAGTTTTTATGGAACTTGCTCTCACTGACGCAGGAAGGCAACTTTAAAGCAGGCCGATTCGCTTTGATCAGCGCGGATGAGCTTATTATTGCTCATACGAATGAATCGGAGTACAAATCGTTCATAAGCAATAAGAAAAATGAGGCCTTGCATTCCAGGATGATCGTTATGCCGGTCCCTTACAATTTGCGAGTGTCCGACGAAGAAAAAATTTATAAGAAGCTAATCGCACAAAGCGATATGCGCCATATCCATATCGCACCGCATGCGCTGCGTGCTGCTGCCATCTTCTCCATCTTAACGAGGCTGAAGGAAACGAAGAAGCAAGGCATGGATCTTGTGAAGAAAATGCGGATGTACGACGGCGAGGAAGTAGAAGGGTTCAAGGAAGCAGATTTGAAGGAAATGCAAAACGAATACTTAGAGGAAGGCATGACAGGTATTGATCCGCGCTACGTCATTAACCGAATTTCCAGCGCGCTTATTAAGCAGGATACACAATGTATTAATGCGCTTGATGTTTTGCGTGCGCTTAAGGAAGGATTGGATCACCATCCATCCATTACGAAGGATGAGCGTGAGCGCTACTTGAATTTCATCTCGGTGGCCCGCAAGGAATACGATCTGCTCGCGAAAAAAGAAATTCAGAAGGCATTCGTATATTCCTATGAAGAATCTGCCCGCACTTTATTTGAAAATTACTTGGATAATATTGAATCGTATTGCAACTGGGCAAAAATTAAAGATCCGCTGACAGGCGAAGAGATGGATCCGGATGAGCGCCTCATGCGTTCCATCGAGGAGCAAATTGGCGTCTCCGAAAATGCGAAAAAAGCGTTCCGCGAAGAGATTTTGATTCGAATCTCGTCTTATTCGCGGAAAGGGAAAAAGTTTGATTTCACGAGTCATGAGCGGTTGCGCGAAGCCGTCGAGAAGAAGCTGTTCGCTGATCTGAAGGATATTGTGAAAATAACGACGTCTACAAAAACACCGGATGAGAGTCAATTGAAGCGAATTAATGAAGTAACGAAACGTCTTATGGATGAGCATAGCTACTGCTCGGTATGTTCAAATGAATTGCTCCGTTATGTAGGAAGCCTGCTTAATCGATAAATGATTGGCCTGATTATTAGAGAAGCTGATAGACATTTGTCTATCGGCTTTTCTTTTCTTCCTGTAGGTTTAAAAAGAATTTGAGATGATCATACTGTTTCTTGAATATTTTCCGATATAATAGGTAATAGTGGTCTACTATATACCGAAGGAGTCGGGCTATTTTGATTAATTTATCAGCAGAGCGCAAGAAGCAGATTGAATACACGGGTATTACGGAGCAGGATCTCAAGATTTTAGCGGAATGCAAGCCCATTTTTCAAAATATTGTCCATGAAGTGGTCGACCGGTTTTATGAAACTATAGGCCAGCAGCCGGAGCTTGTAGCTATTATTTCTAATGTAAGCACCATTGAACGTTTGAAGGAAACGCAGATATGGTATTACATGTCGCTTACCGAGGGGGTAATCGACCAAGCTTACATTGATAACCGCATAAAAATAGGCGCTGTCCATTCCCGAATTGGACTGACGACGGACTGGTATTTGGGTACATATATGACTTATCTGGACATATCGACAAACGTACTGAAAAGAGTTCTTCCTGAACGCTGGAAGGATGTTGTGCATGCTTTGACGAAATTGTTCAATCTGGACTCGCAATTCGTGCTTGAAGCTTACAATCAGCATGAACAGAAAAAGATTCAAGAGCTGGCGGACAATCGTTCCATCATGCTGACGACTGTTACGAGTGCTGTGCAGGAGCTTGCTTCACTTATGTTTGAATTGGACGAGGGTGCACAATCGATAGCGGCAACTGCGATTTCGACTTCGCAATCTCAGGATAAGACGCATACACTATTAGGTGAGCTTCGTGAAGAGCTTGAAGGCATTAACGAAATGGGAACTTTGATTCGAGGCATATCGGATCAGACGCATTTGTTAGGTCTTAATGCTGCGATAGAAGCTGCGAGAGCTGGCGAAAATGGGAGAGGCTTCGAGGTTGTTGCGAATGAAGTGCGCAAGCTGGCCGCTTCATCAAGAAACGCACTTGAAGGGATACAGTCAAAGCTTGAGGAAATCGATAAGAAGCTATCCGCAGTGCGCCTTGAATCGGAGCAAACCTCGGTTGAGGCCCGTAATCAAGCAGCTCGATCCCAAGAACTGGCTTCATTCGTTAATATGGTTGATAAAGTTACAAAGGATTTACAGCAATTAAACCAATCCGAATAGGAAATGCAGCTCAGAAAAAGCAGGAATTCTCTCACTTGAGGGTTCCTGCTTTCGTGTTATATAAGTTGACACAATATTCAGAATTTAGTATGATTATCCTAACATTCCGATATAAATATGGATTTAATGTTAAGTTTTTTAACGTTAAATCAACAAAATTGATCGAATATTCACCTAGCTAGTACCAAACTGGTATAGCGGCCATCATGAAGGAGGCGGTTGTCATGTCGACGGCCAAACAGTCGCAATCGCAATATTACGATGCTCAGACCTTTTACGATGAAATGTTCGATAAGGACTTTTCAGTTCGTGACCACTACGAAAGCGTTCATCGATTATTCGGAAGAATGAATCCAACTGAGCTTGCAGTCCGGCAAAACGCGATTAATCAAAGAATGATGGAGGAGGGAATTACCTTCACGCTGTACAGCGGTGCGCAAAATGAGCCGCTTGAGCGAACGATTCCGTTCGATTATATCCCTCGCGTCATACCGAAGCATGAATGGGATGGCGTTGACCGAGGAGTAAGGCAGCGAATCAAAGCTTTGAATGCATTCCTTCATGATGTATATCACGGACAAAAAATTGTAGCAGATGGTATCATTCCTCGTAAAATGATTGTTTCAAATACTTATTTTCGGCCTGAAATGGCTGGTCTACATGTTCCAGGCGGTGTATATATTACAGCATCGGGCATTGATTTGATTCGTGATGAGAAGGGCCGATATTATGTGCTGGAGGATAATTTGCGATCTCCATCAGGCTTTTCTTATTTGTTTAAAGGCAGAACGTTAATGAATGAGCTATTTCATGATTTGTATTTATCAAGTTCAGTACAAAGTATTGACCGCAGCTTAAATTGTTTTCTAAGCTCACTTCGCGCGCTTTCTCCAAGCGGCAAGCGTGACCCCTTGATCGTGCTGCTCACTCCTGGTGCTTATAATTCAGCTTATTATGAACATACCTTTTTGGCGCAGCAGATGGGCATTCACCTCGTTGAAGGCAGGGACCTCGTATACAAAGACCACAAAATTTATTTGCGTGATTTGCGCGGACTTCGTCAAGTGGATGTTATTTATCGACGCATCGATGATGATTTTCTTGATCCGCTTGCCTTTCAGCCGGATTCCTTCCTTGGTGTACCTGGACTCATGAACGCTTATCGTGCCGGAAATGTAGCGATCGCCAATGCGCCAGGAACAGGCGTGGCGGACGATAAAGCCGTTTATGCGTATGTTCCAGACATGATTCGTTACTATTTGGGAGAAGAGCCTCTTTTGCATAACGTTCCAACGTACATTTTAACGCGCAAGGAGGAACGTGATTACGTGCTGGAACACTTGGATCAGCTCGTTGTGAAGGAGACATCGCTTTCGGGAGGCTATGGCATGTTGATTGGTCCAAGCGCTTCCCTGCCCGAGATTCATGCATTTGCTGAAGCTATTAAGCGGGAACCTGAGCGATATATCGCCCAGACGACGATGAAGCTCTCGCGAGCGCCGGTTATGGTGAATGGCGGCATGACGCCCCGGCATATTGATTTGCGCGCATTTGCTTTGATGGGTGAAGAGACTCATGTCATTCCGGGCGGTTTAACACGTGTTGCGATGAAGGAAGGTTCACTTGTGGTCAACTCTTCTCAGGGCGGCGGAGTCAAGGATACGTGGGTCCTAAAACGATAATTAACAGGAGGGATTGCTATGCTGAACCGGAATGCAGAAGCGTTGTTTTGGATAGGGCGCTACATGGAGCGTGCTGAGAATCATGCTAGATTAATTGATGTTCATTACCACCTGCAGGTTGACGACGACACGCCAAGCCTAAAAGGAAAGCTGGAGGGCGATGAGATGGTGTCTTATTCGAAATGGGCAAGAATCGTCGATGCTCTTGGCAGCCGAGAAGCTTATGAACAGCAATATAGCAGCTACAATGAACGTGATGTTCTGTTCTACACGACGCTTGATCGTGATAATCCAAACTCTTTGGTTTCCTGCGTCAGTCATGCTCGCGGCAATCTTCGTACATTGCGCGAGAAGGTGCCAAGTGAAATGTGGGATGCAACAAATGCTTTTTATTTGTGGCTGCGGGAGAAGCAGCCGGATGATTTGCTGCGTGAATCTCCACATTTGTTTTTCGGAAGAATCAAGGAATGGACGGCGCTTTTTCAAGGGGTCAGCCAATCCGTCATGCCAAGGGAAAATGAATGGCATTTCATTGAATGCGGGCGATACTTGGAGCGCTCTGAGAATACGCTGCGCATCATTAAGGCAGTGGGCAACGCAGCTAGCGGCGAGGATTGGGACAATGCAAGGGCATATCCTTATTTGCAGGCCGTACTGCGCTCGGTTAGCGGCTATCAAGCGTTTCGTCGTTATTATGCTGATGGCATCTCTGTGGAATCGATCGTTGAATTTGTAGTTCTTAATGGCGTGTTTCCGCGGTCTCTTCATTTTGCACTGCATACCCTCGATGAACATATGCGGCATATTGAACTGCAGGATAAACAGCTTCGCACCGCACATGAGAAAGTCATCCGCCAAGTAAGCAAGGTGAAAGCGGATTTGGCGTGTCTTGAGCGAGAGGATATGGTCATTGATCGGAATGGAACGATCGTTGCTCATTTGCTGGATGCTTGTCAGCAGCTTGGGATGGCTTTTGCCAAAACCTTTTTTCGTATGGGGGAGGCAAGCGCATGAAGCTCAGTATTTCACATGTCACGCAGTACGAGTATGCAGAGTCAGTGACGGACAGTGTCAATGAAATTAGACTAACGCCCAGCACTAATGAAAGACAGTCCTGTTACCAGCAAGCGATTTCAATTGAACCGAATGCCTCTTTGTTCACCTATGAGGACTATTTTGGCAATCGTGTTCATGCGTTCTCGGTTAATGGTCCCCATAAGCGGCTTACCATTCGAACATCTATGACCGTTGTTACGAAGCAGGCGCCAACGTCGGAGGAACGTGAACAATACTTAAGCAAGCGACCACCAGAGCAGGCATGGAACTGGTTAAGAACAGATGAAGCTGCCAACCGTTTCACCGAGTTTTTGCTTACGACCGAATATACAGCTGTTACGTCTGAGGTAGAACAATTTGCTGGTGAAATTTTGAGCACAAGCTCAAGTAGTCAAGCCAGCGTTCTCGATTGGCTAAGCGCGCTGTCTACAAAAATTAGGAGCGAGTTCATTTATGATCCTGAAGCGACAGATGTAAAGACGAAAACATCGGAAATGTTTTTGAGCAAACGCGGCGTATGTCAAGATTTTGCGCATTTAATGATCGCAAGCTGCCGAGCTTTTGGCATCCCAGCCAGATACGTAAGCGGCTATCACTTTGTTGGTGATTTGCAGGGAGGAAGCGCTGATTTCGAGCAAGCTTCGCATGCTTGGGTTGAAGCGTTTGTACCCGGACTCGGCTGGTGCAGCTTTGATCCAACTAACGTTGATCCTGTTGGAGAGCGTTATGTAAAGCTTGGGCACGGGCGGGATTATAAAGATATTGTTCCGGTTAAAGGTGTATATAGAGGCACGGGTGAGCAAATATTGCATGTATCTGTAGATGTAAGAAATGTTGAGGATTAAACGATGGAAATTCAAATGTAGAGGGAACAGTTAACCGCTTATGTAGAATGCGGATACTGTTCCTTTTTTGCGTGCAAAAAAACATCCCTGCTTGGGAGGAATGGAAGCCTGTTATTTTAAGGAATGGAAGCTACTTTTACCATGTATGATTGCTGGTGCTTTGCAGACCTTATGACTACGACCCTCCAGAGGATATAGAGTTCATTAGAAAGGAGCAAATCGAAAAAATGAACATCATTTTTCGAATGACCTTCATGCTGAGTCTGGCTTTTCTAATACTTATAAGTTCCTCCTCTGTTTCGGCAAAGAGCTCATCAGGTGTATATAAGGATAAAGTCGCTGTTCTAATGTATCATCATGTTCACGATAAAGATTCAAGCTCTTCGACGATTTCGTCGATGCTCTTTCGGGATCAGCTAATTTATTTAAGGAGCAAGGGCTACCAGTTCATTAGACTGGAGGACTTTCGTCATTTTTTGGCTGGCGGCGCCGTACCGAGCAATGCCGTATTGATCACGTTTGATGACGGATATGACAGTTTTTACAAAGTGGCTTATCCGATCCTAAAAGAATTATCCATTCCAGCAGTTAATTTTACGATTACAAGCTATTTAGAGAAGCCATCTAAGACGATACCGCATTTGTCTTACACGCAATTAAAACAAATGATGGCTAAATCAACAAGTATCGATTTTCAATGCCATACCAATCAATTGCATCAGAAGGTTGGGGAGAAAAGCGCATTAACTTATGTAAATAAAAAAGACGGCGGGAAAAATGCACTGGAGCTTCATAAATCACGCGTCAAGCAGGACACTGCAGCATGCATAAGCCTTCTGAAAAAAGCAGGAGTGAAAAATCCGGATTCGATCAGCTATCCTTTTGGCATCTATTCTAAGACTTTGTTCCCAACGATGCTGGGGGCAGGCGTTAGTTATGGCTATACAACAAAACCTGGCTTGGCCAAAAAAGGGATTAATAAATTGGAAATACCGCGCATTAATGCAGGCAGTCCCGATATTACGCCTGAGGTGCTTTATAAACGAATAAAAAGGTTATCTTAAATGCCGTTGCTGCTTGAATTATTTTTTCCATGTATGAATGATCACATTTAGCACAACTTATTATCAACAAACAGGAGGTGTTATGTAGTGAAAAAACATTTAAAACCGGTTCTTACTTCAGTTTTGGTGCTTGCTATTGGATTTTCGATATCGGCATGTGGTCAAAACCATACGGTGAACCAAAAATCGATGAGAGCTAAAAACGACATGAATCGTATTGAATCAAGAATGGTTCCTCACGGCACTAATATGACTGATAGAAGATATAACAATTTGGATAATAGAGCATATGGTGTCGATCCATTAGTGAATAATAACAATTCATACAGCGCCAATCCTTATAGTGCTAATCGCACCTATGGTATTGACGGTGATGGAATGAATGGAACCAACAGTCTCAATGGCACAAATCGTATGAATGGCACCGATGGAACGGTACATCGCCTCGGAATGGATCATAATAAAAGCGCTGGTCAATTAGCTAACCGTGCTAAGCAAGTTAGCGGTGTGAAAAAAGCAACAGTCGTCATTCATAATAAAGATGCAATCGTAGGCCTAGATGTTGATAACATCGGCAAAAAAGCCATTATTGAGAAACAAGTGCATGCTGCCTTAAAAGGGCAATACCCTGAGTACAACATTCATGTGACATCCGATCAAGGTATGCATAAGAAAATACAAACGATGAACACGAGCATGACTAATGGTCATCCATTGAAGACGTTAGCGAATGACGTGACCATCATGATTCGCGATATTGGCAATGCAATAACCGCTCCTCTCCGTTAATAAGACTTGATATCGGCAGCTCCTTATGGAGCTGCCGAATCCATCTCGTCATACATATCGATAAGCCGCTAGGAGGAAAACCGTTGTCCATTAGTAAGCGTGGCCTGCTATTGCTGCTCATGTTCGTTTTTTTGGTAGGTTTCTCAGCACCAATTAAAAAGGACCGTTTTTTTTATGAGAAGCGGGGGGAAATTGTGTGGGAGGTTCCTACTGAGGATAAGAAAATTGCTTTGACCTTTGATGATGGGCCATATCCGAAAACAACGGAAGTTATTCTCGATTTGTTGCAGAAATACAATGCGAAAGCAACGTTTTTTGTACTAGGCAACAAAGTGAAGCTTTACCCGGAAACAATTAAGCGAGAAATTGCAGAAGGGCATGAGGTAGCCAATCATACGTTTAATCATGTTTACTTCTTGAAATCAATAAGCCAAGCGACTATTCGAGATGAGATTGTAAAAACTGAAAATGCGTTAGAAGCCTTGACGGGGAAAAAGCCGCTTTTATTTCGCCCGCCCGGAGGCTATTATAATGAAAATTCAATTCAGGTTGCGAAAACATTAGGTTACACAACGATTATGTGGTCATGGCATCAAGATACAAATGATTGGCGAAGCCCTGGCGTGAACAAAATTGTAAACAAAGTTTTGAATAACGCAAGAAACGGAGACATCGTATTGCTGCATGATTACATTCCTGGTTCTCAGCAGACAGTCAAAGCCTTGGAGACGATACTGTACGAGCTGGATAAACGGGGTTTTCAATTCGTGACCGTAACGGAGTTAATGAAATCAATGACAAGCGTAGAATCGAAGGTTGACGACGGCAGTGACGGCAGCATTTTGGAGTCGCCATAAGCATGACAAAAGCTAGGTTGCCATGCAGCAGCCTAGCTTTTTATATGTCATCTTATTTTATAGCCGCTTCGTATCGTTTTGCTACAACATCCCATAACACGATATTCCAGAATGCTGAGATATAATCAGGGCGTTTGTTTTGATAGTTCAGATAATAAGCATGCTCCCAAACATCGAGTCCTAAAATGGGAGTCAGATTATCCATAAGTGGACTATCTTGATTAGGCGTGCTCGAAACGAACAAATGGCCTTTATGATCTACGCTTAACCACGCCCACCCGCTGCCGAAACGAGTTGTAGCTGCTTTCGTAAACTGCTCCTTAAACGAGTCGAAGCCGCCTAATTCTTTATCGATAGCATCTGCCAAATGACCAGCAGGCAATCCACCGCCACTTGGTCCAATCGATTCCCAAAATAAAGAGTGGTTGGCGTGTCCGCCGCCATTGTTCTGTACGGCTGTCCGAATATCTAAAGGGACGCTTTTTAAATCTTGAAGCAGCTCATTTAAGCTTTTTTGCTGAAGCTCAGGATAGTTCGCCAAAGCGGCGTTTAAGTTTGTTACATACGTATTATGATGGCGGTCATGATGAATCATCATCGTTTGCTCGTCGATATGTGGTTCCAAAGCATTGTTTGCATAAGGCAGTTCAGGTAATTGATGTGACATGGTTCATTCCTCCATAAGTTGATTTGGTAAGTTATACTTACAGCTTAAATGATATTTCATACTTAGTCAATATAAATGTATAATAAGTGTGATAAAAAAATGCCTCTTTCCGAATGGGAGGAGAGGGTTATTCATCGCATTTTTCGCGTTTGCCTTTGAAGGTCGCCGTACGAAAGCTAGCTCCGCAGCCGCAGGTTGCTTTAGCATTGGGATTATCAATCGTGAAGCCGCCAGTCATGCCTTGCTCCACATAATCAATTTTTACCCCCGCCAAATAAGGCTCGCTCTGTGTGTTCCACACCACGTTGATATGATCCGTTTGCAAGGAGTGGTCATCATTAGTAATGGTATCATCTAATTTGATGTTATAGGATAATCCGCTGCAGCCGCCATCTTCAACGCCTACTCGCAAAAACGTACGATCATTTCCTGAATCGATAACCATCTGATTAATAATGGACTCTGCTTTTTCGCTTATTTCTATCATCATGTATACACCTCGCTTAGAATTGGAAAAAAGGATGGAGTTGAATTATTAAATTTATTATATATAATAGTATATAAAAGATCAAATCTAATTTTGATGATCCATTCCGATAAATGAAGATGAATAGCAGGATGAATTATTGCAGAGTGGAGACATTGATTTTAGAAAATGTTATTATTGCAGTATTCATTTCAGACATGAAATATTTCATATGACAATTATCGGAAGGTGATTAGGAATGACCAACATAGATCAAGGACAGCTTTCTACGAGAGAATATATTCTTCAGCTGCTGAAGACGAAGGGTAATTTAAGTACAAAGGATCTTACGGAAGAGCTGGGAATTACGGTAATGGCCGTTAGACGTCATATTCAATCGCTGGAGAGGGATAATCTTATCTCATCCAAAACCATCAGACAAGCGATGGGCAGACCAACAGCGGTTTATTGTTTAACGGAGCATGCAGACGGATTTTTCCCGCGCAAATATCATACCTTAACGCTTGAATTATTGGATGAGCTTACCCATCAGCTTGGCTCGTCGGCGGTAGAGTCGTTATTTGAAGGCCGCAAAAACAAAATGACTAAAAAATACGAATCGAGCATGCAAAGCAAAGAGCTTGAGGATAGAGTGAAGGCACTCGCAGAAATTCAGAACGAGAATGGATATATGGTGGAATGGGAAAAGATCAACAATGAACAATTTATTTTGAAAGAAAATAATTGCCCAATTGAGCAAGTAGCGACCAAATATCAGCATGCCTGCCAATGTGAATTGAAGCTGTTTGAAACGATGCTGGGCGATGTAGAGGTTTCGAGATCCGAGTGTCTTGCCAAGGGTGGACAAAGATGTACCTATTCCATAAAAAAAAGACAAAAACAAGAACAGTGAGGTAGCATTTATATCTCGCTGTTCTTGTTTTTTCTGTGGTTAAAGCTTCAGATTACTGCTGTGGCCGGGCGAGAGTTTAGCGGTAGGGTCCAAATAAACCTTAGCGTTATTAATGGCAGTAGGAGCTTCTCCGAAACCAACTGCAATAAGCTTTATTTTGCCGGGATAGCTTGTAATGTCTCCAGCTGCAAAGATCCCTTTAATATTCGTTTCCATTCGAGTATCAACGACGATAGAGCCGTTCTCCACTTCTAATCCCCATTCCAAAATGGGGCCAAGCGAGGAAACAAAACCAAAATTAACGATGAGCGCGTCGCATGCGAGTTCGCGTGTTTCTCCTGTTTTGCCAAACGTAATCGTTATTTTCTCGATTTGTTCATCCCCATGCAGCTCTGTAATCTCCGCTGGTGTAATGACATTCACTTTTGATTTTAGAAGATTTTCGACGCTGTGCTCGTGAGCGCGGAACTTGTCCCGCCTATGAATGAGCGTAACCTCTTCAGCAATCGGTTCAAGCATAAGCGCCCAGTCGACCGCGGAATCTCCGCCTCCGTTAATGATCACCCTTTTGCCGCTATACTGATTCAAGTCACTTATAAAATACTGCAAGTTTGTGTTCTCGAAAGGTTTGGCTTCTGGAAGCTCTAATCGACGCGGCTCAAATGCGCCTATGCCGCCGGTAATAATGACAGATTTACTATAGTGTATTCCTTTATCGGTGATGATTTCAAAATGATGCTCGTCCTTCTTAATCACCTGCTGAACCTTCTCTTCCAGGCAAACCTGCACAGGGAAATGATTCATTTGTTCTTGTAAATTATGAATAAGCTGCTGGGCTGTCACCTTAGGGAATCCAGCAACATCATATATATATTTCTCAGGGTATAGAGCGGCCAACTGCCCGCCGAGCTGAGGCATACTGTCCAAAATTTTCACGCTTGCATGCCGCATCCCAGCATAAAACGCAGCGAACATCCCTGTTGGACCGCCGCCAATAATCGTTATATCTGTAAATAGATCTGGTTGTTCATTGCTCACGAAAGGTTCTCTCCCTTTTTATTTATATATAGTATATTAAAATATATAATAAATGTATCTTATCTGTTAGATCATGTCAACGCTGTGGATATGGTCATTGACAAAGAACAAATGATCTCAATATAATATACATTATAGTTTAAAAAGTATTTAATCGAAAACGGAATAAAAAACAGTATAAAATTGCGGGAGCGTGAAAATGGATGAAATTATTGGGCATTTCAGGTACTATTTTGGGATCAAAAACAGCTGCGGCTGTAGATGCGAGCTTAGACGTTGTCCGGAACAAATATCCGGATATTGAAGTGGATTTTCTGGATATGCGGCATTACAAAAACGTACAATTTTGCGACGGAAGCAATATATCCGACTACAATGAAGATACACAAAAGGTAATTGAGATGATAGCAGCTGCTGATTTCTATATTATCGGCACACCGATTTTTCAGTCTTCGATTACCGGCGTATTAAAAAATCTATTTGATCTCGTTCCCGTACCCAAAATATCGAATAAAGTAATGGGATTTATCGCTACTGGAGGAACCAGTCATCATTACCTCGTAGTTGAAAATCAGCTGAAGCCGATAGCTGGTTATTTTAGAGCTTATGTAGCACCGGGGCATGTTTATATCCATGATGAACATTTTGATGAGCAGCAGCAAATTGCAAATGAGGACATCATTGCGCGTATCGAGAAATTAGCTGATGAAGTTGTATTTATGCAGACTAGGCTAAAAGGTTAAGCAAAGAATAGCTCGTTGTTATAAAAGAATAAATCATAATCGGTATGATCAATGTTCTTTGGATAAACTTCCGATATATGGTAACATGAAAATAGATCTGATTCTGATCTTCGCTTGATTGGAGCGGTTCTCCTTTTTTTCATAACAGATCGGGAGGTTATCATATATGAAAAAAGTATGTTTAATTGCGGGATCCACATTCCTTCTATCTGGAACTCTACTATTTGGTATTGTCTTTCTAGCCATTGCTAATTTTGCTGGAAAAATGACGGGATGGAGTGATCCGCCCGGTAAATTCGCAATTGCTATGGATGAGACGATGATGACAGCGCCTCATGTTATCAGCATTTTGTTCATGATTATAGGAATAATATTTTATGCTGTTGCTATTTATATGGCTTTACCTATTAAGAAGGCAGAGGATAGCAGCAATGAAATAAGTGTGCAGTGAATGCTTTTGTTCTCTTAGCAAAAGTCTATATGCATATTAAACCGTCGAGCTCAGCACTCGAACGGTTTTTTTTATGCCTAAAAACTACGCTTCATCTGGCCGTGTGCCAAATAACAGTTGGATAGTGCCATTTTATAATCGTTAAAGAGGAGAAAAGCATATTTTTTATTTGTAAAATTTAACCGTAAAGAACTTATTATTGCAAAATGCTTGCTGTGGGAATGACACGAATGTAAAGAATGTTTTTCATCTACTTAACGAAGTAAAACTAAGCTTTTACGTTGGGAGGTGGGGCCTCAGGTAACGGCAATTAGGATGGGTTAAAAATGGAGAAAAGCACAATTTACTATGGGAGGCTCATTTGTGAAACAAAATCTTAAATCCACGCTGCTAACATTCATAATCGCTGTTGTGCTCTGCGCAATGCCGGTTGCTGCTATGGCAGAGGAAGCTGAAGCACCAGAAGCTTTAGGTAAAACATTTATAGATTTGCTGGACCAGAAGGATTCGGATCGCTGGTATGCTTCTAACGGATGGTCCAATGGCGGAACCTTTCTGAGCGGCTGGAGAGATGATCATGTCATCTTTGAAGACGGGAAATTGAAATTGTTGATTGACGACAAGCCGTGTGCACAGGATAAAGCGCAATGCTCCGATAAACCGTATGCTTCAGGGGAATATTCTACAACACAGCGCTACGGATACGGTAAGTTTGAGGTTCGAATGAAAGCGGTTAAAGGCGATGGAGTCGTAACCGGTTTTTTCACCTATGGCGCTGATTCAGACGGTAAGGCTGACGAGATCGATATTGAGATTTTAGGTAAAAACACGACGCAGTTCGAAACGAATTATTTTACAAAAGGTGTTGGCATGCATTCGACGATCATTCCTCTAGGGTTTGATGCAGCGGATGATTTCCATGATTACGCCTTTGAATGGGCGCCGGATTCAATCAAGTGGTATGTAGATGGCAAGCTCGTTCATACGGAAACCGGCTCGAGAGGAGAGCTCCCTTCAGCACCTGGCTATATGATTGCGAACATGTGGCCGGCTACCAAAACCAATGGCTGGGCGAACGAGTATGTGTATCCAGGGAAAACCCAGATCGCTGAGGTGGATCGAATCGCTTATACGCTGCCGAAGCAGCAGCCTGAAACGAATGTAGATCCTTCAACACCTGTAAAACAAGGTAAATCAGTAGATTTGCTAGTTGAAGATGCACGAGAACTAAAAGTATTCAAAATCGGACAAACAGAAATGGCACCGCTTCGTTTTGTTATGGAAAGTTTATTTGCAACGGTGAAATGGAATGCAGCTAAACAAGAAATCATCGTCAATGACAAATTGTCCAAATCCGAAATGGTCTTTAAGGTGAATTCGAACGTTGCTTTTATTAATGGGATAAAAACAATGATGAAAAATCCAGTCATTCTGAATAATGGCCATGCTTACGTACCACTGCTTGTTTTAACGGATGCGATCGGTGCTGACGTCATTCGGAAGGATGGAAAAGTAAGCATTAGCAGAGGAAACGAGTAAATGGAAAGCCTGTTTACCACTTTTTTTCGCAATACCAATCTGAGAAAGAGGTGTGTAATGATGAACAAGGCAAGCAATAGCAAAAAAAGAATGATGGTATGGCTCTTATCCTGTATGCTGCTTCTCTCTTTAATGATGCCGACTGTTACTTCTGCTGCTGATATTGCGTTTGATGAACCGTTGAATGGGATTAACAATAATTTGTTCTATACGTCGGATGGCTGGGGCAACGGAGTGGACTTTGGCGTTGGCTGGCGGGCAGCGAATCAAGAGTTTAGTAATGGAATTATGGCGCTTCGTTTGGACAATACGGGTTGCCCTACCAATTGCGCTGGCAAAAATTATGCTTCCGGCGAATATGCAACGAATGTGAAATATGGATACGGTCGTGTTGAAGCGCGCATTAAAGCGGCTAAGGGTACAGGGCTTGTTACAGCACTCTTTACGTATTCGGGTCAAGCGACAAACACGTCAAACGATGAAATTGACATTGAAATATTAGGCAAGGATACGACTAAGCTGGAAGCGAACTACTTCACAAACGGTGTAGGCCAGCATAGCACGATTATTGATCTTGGATTCGACTCTTCCTTGGCCTTCCATAACTATGCCTTCGAATGGTCTCCTACGTATATCAAATGGTTTGTTGATGGTAATTTGGTGCATACAGAGAACGGCTCGCGAGGCGCGCTTCCTACAAGTCCAGGTCATATTATGGCCAATTTATGGTCAGGCGCAGGACCTGCTGAAGTCTGGACCGGGCCGTTCGTCTATCCAGGTACGCCGATTCGGGCGTATTACGATTGGATTAAATTTACGCCAGCAAGCGAGCTTCCTCCGGGAGAAGCAGAAGGAACGGGGCTTACTGCCAATTACTTTAACAACATGGATTTCACCTCGTTAAAAGCGACTAGAACCGATGCAACCGTGAACTTCGATTGGGGTTTAGGGGCTCCTATGACCAGTATGGATGCAGATACCTTCTCCGTAAGATGGACGGGCAAAGTGAAGCCTCAATATACAGGAACCTATACTTTTTATACGAGCAGCGATGATGGGGTTCGGCTATGGGTGAACAATCAGCTCATCATTAATAAGTGGGTGGATCAAGCGACGACGGAATGGTCTGGAACGATTCAATTAACGGCGGGGCAGAAGTATGATATTAAGCTTGAATATTACGACAATACGGAAGACGCCATCGCTAAGCTGTCTTGGTCGAGTCCGCTTCAAGCGAAACAAATCATCCCGCAAAATAGATTGTATTTGAATTAATGGCAGTATGATCCTCCGTGACGAAATCTGTTGCGGGGGATCATTTTTAAAAGGGAGTAATGACAAAAGGAGAGATTTATTATGAACATGAAAAGGCCGGTATTTGTAACACTGCTCATCATGATTTTATTTATCGTTGCTGCTTGCGGTTCAAGTAATGGGAGTGCTGAGGCGGAAAAGCCAGCAGCTTCTGACACGCCATCCGAAGTGGCTAATGGACTTAAGGGAGAGTTTGAAATCCAATATTTTGTCGGGGGTTATGGGGATGCTTGGTGGATTGATGTTATTGATCAATTCCAGAAGCTAAATCCTGATCTGAAAATCAAGCAATCCGCTGGCCCCAAAATTAACGATCAAATGAAACCGAGATGGATTCAAGGCAATCCTCCGGACCTCATTTACATAGATGGAGCTGGATCAAATCCGAGGCAGATGGTAGAAGACGACCAGCTTCTGGATCTATCGGATTGGATTCATGAAGCGAGCAACGTAGACGGAGAGAAAATTACTGATGTTATGATCGCAAGCCCTGAGCAATACGGCGGCAAAACCTATAATATTCCGCTTGTATTCGGCTCATATGGCACATTCTACGATGCAGCGTTGTTTGAGAAAAATGGATGGGCTGTTCCTACAGACTTTGATCGTTTCTTGGAGGTAAGTGAGAAAATAAAAGCTGCTGGTATTAGTCCTTATATTCATACAGGTGTATATCCGGATTACATTCTTGGCGGCTTCGTATATCCAGCGATTATATCGGCGAACGGAGATAATGGGCAAATTCTGAAAGACATGGGTGACATGAAAGAAGGCATTTTCAAAAGCGAGCCCGTTCTTAAAGCGCTTCGTCAATTAAGCGAGATTTCCGCTAAGGGTCTAATTGATAAAGGTGCTCCTGCGCTTAACCATACAGATTCTCAGATGCAATTTCTACAGCACAAGGCTGCTATGATTCCGAATGGGCTATGGCTGGAAAGCGAAATGAAAAATGATGCGCCATCTGATTTTAAGTATGGGTTCGTTCCTTCAATAACCCAAGCGAAGGGCGGGAAATTCATAGCGTTGCCGTACACAAGTACGATGGCGATTGCCAAAAAAGCGAAAAATCCTGAAGCTGCCAAAGCGTTCATCGAATTTATTTTCACCAAAAAAGCGTCTTTGAACTGGGCGGAGAAAACCGGTGCTCTCATGAACGTGAAAGTGGATTTGGAATCTTCCAATGCTGGAGATACGGCCAAAAATGCTATGAAATATTACAATAGCGACAATACGATTGTCGCACCTGTAGTTGTGTTTAATGCTGATGTATTCAAGGTGATGAGTGATGCAACGATAGCTTTAACGATCAACAAAATCACACCGGAAGAGTGGACGGAGCGGGTTGAGGCAGCAGCAGCCAAGGCTAGAAAGTAAGCCATTAGCAATCTAGTTATTTCAGGTAAAGGATGAGCGTCAATGTCGCGTCAAGCACAAAGAAAGCTATTCATTATTACATTCCTTATTCCAACGTTCCTCTTCTTCTGCCTTTTTGCACTGTTTCCCATTTCCAAAGGCATATACATCTCTTTGTTTGACTGGTCTGGCAGTTCTGAGCACATGACTTATATTGGTTTGGACAACTTTAAGGCTCTGATTCAGGATCCGATCGTATGGAGAGCGATTGGCAACGATTATTTTCTAGTCATTGGGAAAGTAATTGGAATCATTCTGTTAGCTACTTTCTTCGCTGTTGCAGTTACTAGGCTCAGAGTGCGGGGGCAGCAGTTTTTTAGATTAGTCTTTTTTCTTCCGAATTTGATCTCAATTGTGGTTATAGGTGTGTTATGGCGATTTGTTTATAATCCGAGCATCGGCTTTCTGAATTCGTTTCTTGGGATATTCACGAATGCCCATAACAATAGGCCTTGGCTAGGGGAAGAAGGAACGGCATTATGGTCGATCTTATGGCCCTCGATTTGGGCTGGGGTAGGATTTTATTTTCTGCTGCTCGTTGCCAGCATTCTTAGCATACCTGCTTCTTTGTACGAGGCGGCTGAAATGGATGGAGCCTCGCCTAATCGACAGTTTTGGAGAATTACGCTTCCCTTGATCTGGGAGCAGGTTAAGGTCAGCATTCTTCATATTGTGATGACGACTTTAAACGGCTCCTTCGTGATGGTTTTATTGATGACGGAAGGGGGACCAGATAATTCAACGCAAGTGCTTGGTTCCTATTTGTACCAAATGGGATTCCGTCAATTTCATATGGGTTACGCTGCAGCACTTGGTGTATTGATCTTGATCTTATCCCTAGCAACAACGCTAGTCTTGCAGCGAGTGCTTCGACGCGATAGCATTGAATTTTCATAGAGGAGATGCATGTATGAGCTTCAGTCAGCCTTCACGAATATTTAGGACAGCAGCCATCCTCGTTCTTCTTCTGTGGACCTCGGCTGTACTTTATCCGCTGCTTTGGACATTACTAAGCGCTTTAAAAAATAATACGCAATTTTTAACGAACAAACCTTGGTCACTGCCTGAATTTCCGCTTTACTGGAGCAACTTTTCTTATGTGTGGAAAACCTATCATTTTGGCGACTATTTTTTGAATTCCGTATACATTACTTTAATGAGCTCATGTTTATCCATTTTGTTATCGGCTACAACTGCATATGTTATAGCGCGTTTCAAGTTCAGCGGCAGCCAGTTGATGTATATGGTCTATTTGTCCTCAATGATGATCCCTCTTATTTTAGGGCTGGTTCCGTTGTTCTTTCTACTAAACGATTTGTACTTAATTAATAAACTAAACGGATTAGTACTTGTATATACAGCGTGGTCATTGCCGTTTGGCGTATTTGTTTTGGTCAGTTTTTTCAAATCGCTGCCGAAGGAATTGGAGGAAGCCTCGTATATTGATGGAGCGGGGTATTTTAGAACCTTTTTTCAAATTATGCTGCCGATGGCTCAATCCGGCATGATTCCTATTTTGATTATGAATGCTTTGAACAATTGGAATGAGTACATTATGGGGACGATCTTCGTGAATGAGCCTTCCAAGTACACACTGCCTGTTGGAATTGCGATCATGCAGGGGGAGATGCAGTACCGAACCGAATGGGGGCCATTGTTCGCAGGACTGTTAATTTCAATGGTGCCTGTTGTACTCGTCTATGCTTTTTTTCAAAGATACATTGTAGCTGGTATAACTGCTGGTGCGGTAAAATAATGATTACCTGCGACAAACAATCGGCTTTGGGCGAAACATTTTGCCTAGAGGCGGTTGTTTTTTATATAAAGATGACATGTTTTTTAGGATCGAATCGAGTTCGGTATCTCATGTTTGGATAAAAAACTCGCATGAGAATGGACATTGTATCCCAAAATCATAATGATATAATTGCTCATGAACGAAATGAGAATGATAATCAATGAAAACATTTCGTTACGACAATACATATACAGGAGTGGGTAAAATATGTTTCGGCATACAGGTTCACGCAGCTTCATCGTAAGGGGTCTCATTTCTCTACTGATTGTTTTCATGGCACTCACGGCATGCAGCACGCCGCAAGATGAGAAGAAAGAAGCAGCGAACAAAGAAAATGCTGTGAATACGCAAACAGACAAAGCCGCAGAGAATGGCATAGAAGTGGAAACGAATGAGAATGAAACCCGCGTAGTGAAGGATTTTTTTGGCGAGGTTGAAATTCCGGTTAAACCAAAGCGAATAGCTGCTATCTATTTGGAGGATTATTTAGTCACTCTTGGCGTGGAGCCTGTTGTACAGTGGTACCATCCGATGTGGGGCAAACAGGAATATTTGAATTTAGATGTTCCTCCATTTGATATAACAGGAAGCATTGAAGCGCTGCTAGATGCAGAACCGGATCTTATTATTACAGATGGTTTTGTAGATGCAGCTATCTATGAAAAATACTCTAAGGTAGCACCGACCTTTCGGATGCCTGACGACATTTTGATGAGCAGCTCCTCCGATATTCTTCTTAAGATTGCTGATCTAATTGGTGAACAAGAGAAAGCCGAGAAGCTGGTGAAGGACTACGAGCAGCAAATCGCGGATACAAAAAGCAAGCTGAAAGCAGCGATTGGAGAAGAATCAGTTGCTGTGTTGCGACTTAATATCGGTGAGACTGACCTCAATCTTCTTGGAATTAAGAACAAATTTATTGGTTCTATCCTTTACAAAGAATTAGGCTTAACTCCGCCAAAGATGGTTGCGGATATGGAAGCCTTTATTGATACGATCTCCATGGAGAAGCTTCCTGATCTTAATGCGGACCATATCATTATTTTAACTTCAAATGGATCTTGGTCATCGGCCGAGAATCAAGAATCCATTAAAAATCTATTCGATAGTCCGATTTGGCAAAGCGTCCCTGCCATAAAGAAAGGAAATGTTTATCAAGTGGATCGGACCTATTGGCAGACGGGCGCTTTCACGGCTAACCAACTCAAGATTAAAGATTTGGAAAAATTTTTGCTGAAGTAACATTCGCGCCATAATTACAATTTTATCGGAAGAGCATTTCAACGAACAGTTGAAGTGCTCTTCTTTATCGTTTATAGTAATTTTAATGATAATCATTCTCATGGAAAGGAGGGCTTGTGAATCTATGCAAGAGACAGACGCCAATACGAATACATCTCCAAGCAAAATCTATCGCTTAATCGGAGTAAAATATAAGGAATCTGAACCCTATGAACAACAAAAAGCGAAAAAAGATGATTGCTATCGATTGTTTGTCATTATGGACGGGAGAGGGCGCCTCGTTCTAGATGGATGCGGTTACCAGCTCGAGCGCGGCAAATGTTTTATTTCCGAGCCAGGGGCAACCATTACAAATGAAGTCGGCAGCAGCGGACTCATTCATTATGAACTGAGCTTTGAGATTCTTTACATTGGAAAAGATGGTCGGGCCGCTTCGGATAGCGAATGGAGTACTTCATTCCCATGTACAGGAGAAGTGGTGTGCCAACCATTTTCCCAGTGCTTGGAGTGGGTTGAGAGGCTGAATAGCTTTAGCTTATCGGACACTAGTGATGAGCTGGACGATTTGGATCAACAAATATGCTTTCAACAATTGCTCCGACATATTCTCATGCACAATCTGACCATTTCTCATGCCCAGAACAGTCGGAAAGCGGTTGAAGCTACAATTGATCGACTAAATCATGACTATCGCAACGAATGGTCGGTGGGCCAGCTGGCTAATTTGACCGATGTTGGCCGCACACACTATTCGCGTTTGTTCAAAGAGATAACGGGTCAGGTGCCGCTGCAGTACTTATCCGGCATTCGAATTAATCAAGCGAAGCACCTGCTGCAAGCAACCGATGATCGTTTGTCCGATATTGCACAGAACGCCGGATTTGGCGATGAGTTTTATTTTAACCGCCGCTTCAAGAAGACGGTCGGCATATCGCCAGGACAATACCGAAGGCATTATCGAGAGGAGATCCGTGTATTCGCACCGTTTCTTGAAGATTTTCTGGTAACGCTTGGCGTTACGCCTATCCTGCAGTGCTCCATAACAAATTGGGGAAAACAGTCGTATTTGGGGCTTGAGCATATTCCCGCAATAGAGATTTCCGATAAATATGCTGCTCAGCTGCCGATAAAGCCGGACTTTATTTTGGTAGACAACGGCTTTCCAGATAAATGGGACCATCATCTGTTGGAGGAACAGGCTCCGCTCTACAAAATGTCCAATGAGGGGGAGGATTGGCAGGAGACTTTGCGAATCATGGCAGATCTAATTGGGAGAGGAAAAAACGTAAAAGTCGTTGATATTATAGCAAAATATGAAAAAAAAGCAG